>CBFHVG010000079.1:0-28081 GCA_965659005.1 uncultured Balneolaceae bacterium | reverse complement strand
AGAAAGCTGACACTGATTAAATAATCAGCTTGGATCAAATATTGAGTTGAGAAACTCAGCCATTCTATAGCCCGATAATGCCATGCGTTGTTGGGCTATTTTGTATGCATTTTCAGTGTATTGCATATCTGGCTTCTCATTCTGTTTGAGATTAGAGGGATATACACTTTGTCTTACAATATCCTGACCTTCTTGATTCCAGATTTCCGCATCCTGAATCTTATCAGCATCATTAAAACTATCTCTTGGATGTAGCTTCATGATTTGATCTGCTTTTCCGATCAGGTATTTGTACTCATCCAATCCTTCGGGCATAGGCTCTGCAATGTTAATGATGCCATCCCAGAAAGAGTGAAGGTTCCATGGCCAGCCATCTCCAAGTCTGAAACTATTGCCACCACGATCACCATCAGGGGTTTTTTCTGTTACTCGAGAAGTATTATGTAATGGCATGTGAATGTCGCCCACTAGATGAAGTACCCAAGCTATTTCAATGGCCTCATCAAAGTCACTTTGTTCTTCAGTTGAAAGGGTAGATCTGAAGTATTCAATTCGTTCAACAATGTTTTCATCTTCAAGCAATCCGGTAGCATCTTCCGGACCATTATTGGTTTGTTTCCAGTAAGTACCAATGTAATGCCACGATCCTTTATGATATTTTTGCCAACGTGCTCTTTCATCGCGATCTCTGACCACATCCGACCATGAATTAGCTTTCATGAAATAGAACTTAGCAGCTTCCTGATCTTTTTCATCATAGAGATCAAGCATGTCTGAATCATCAGGTGCATTCATCATGATCTCCATAACCTTCTGTTTAGTAGTTTCAGTAAGGTTATCCCAGGCAATTGCCCCAATTACTTTGTGTCCGGTGTCATTCCATCCTGTGAGGTATTGGGGGCTGGCGAATAAGGTTATCAGTATGGCCAGTATAAAAACTCGGCTAGAGAATTTTTTCATGATGAAGTTTAGTTTTGGATTTCTTGAATGATACAGACTCTAAGGGTTCGAATCATCAGTAAATTGTTAAATCCATTCCTGATTTTTGATTTCTACTGTTTTATCTGATTCAATTTCACCAGTATGTTTCGTTGACTTTGGTTCTAAAAGTATAACCCATGTTTCTTCATGAGCGATGGGAAGGTGTTCAACGCCTTTAGGCACTACATACATTTGTCCGGCTTTGAGATTTACCTCATCGTCTCTGAATCGAAGTGTCAGATTTCCTTTTACTACAAAGAAAAGTTCATCTTCATTTTGATGACTATGCCATTCAAATTCTCCATCTATCTTGGCCAGCTTTACGTACTGTTCATTAACCTCACTAATGATCTTAGGTGTCCACAGCTCATCGAATAGGTCGAATTTCTTAAGAAGGTCAATAGAATTCATAAAAGAATATTAGAAATGAGATAAGAGGTTTTCGCTATCTCTGATTTCCAGAGTCAGGTGCTCAAAATCTCTTCATCTTTGATTCCCGAAAGCAATTGATAAACAGTATTAATGATTACTAAAGAAAGCAAACTTAGAATAAAAAAAAGGGTTGAACCGTAAAATTCAACCCTTTTTCTCTTAATCCAATCCGTAGTGTTTTGCTACCTGATTGTAATCGCTGTAATCGATTTTCATTTTTAATACTCGATCTGGTGGAATAGCAACTACTCTTAATAAATCGCCATCAAATAAAGCTTCATTGGCATTGTTATTATCTGCTACTTCACCTTCAAGGATTAGATTAAATGAATCGATGTCAAAATTATATCGAAGTACAACAACATCACTGTCGAAGGGTACAGTAAATGGTAATGGATGCCAGGCTGTGGTACCTTGAAATCTTAGATAACCAAGAACTATTCCGAAATCTACTGTAGCTTCATCCAGATCACTCCATCCATATTCAGCTACTGATACAAATTCATCCTCAGCTGTAAAATCTGATTCCAATATGGTTATAGTGCTGTTATAGATTTCGACAACAGCATCTCGGCCCGGAGGTCCAACAGGTCCTTCACAGCTCGAAATAATAATAGCAATAACTAAAAGACTTAATATTAATAACCTGTATTTCATCATACACTCCGTTTGTTCTTTGGTTAATCAAAATCTATACAGATAGGGGATGCTATTATATCACATGTTTGGGTTAGTCAATTCATGCGATATGAAACAAAAAAGCCTCGATAAACGAGGCTTTATAATCTTACAGATTGTGGTATAAATAATAGCCAATTGCTATTACAACAAAATTGATGATGCTCAATGGAAGTAACTTAGCCCAGCCAAGCTGCATCACTTGATTATACTTGAATCTTGGGATGGTCCATCTCACCCAAATAAATACAAATACAAAGAAACAGGTCTTCAGCGTAAATACTGAAATATCCAGAATAGCTTTAAATGTAGGGTGCATTTCAGGTAGATATGCATCAGCGAATGGAAGATGGTATGATCCAAAGAAGAAGGTTACCATCAAAATGGATCCAATTACTACGTGCATGTATTCAGCAAGGAAAAACATTCCAAACTTCATAGAACTGTATTCTGTATGAAATCCACCAACCAATTCCTGCTCAGCTTCGACAAGATCAAAAGGAGTACGGTTTGCTTCAGCAAAGGCCGCTATGATAAAAATGATTGCTCCAATTGGATTGATAAATACATTCCACCACATTGATTGTTGAGAGGCGATTTCTACAAGACTTAAAGAACCAGTCATCAACACAACTGAAGCAACAGCCATACCCATTGGCAATTCATAACTAATCATTTGAGCTGCTGCTCTTAAGCCCCCGAGAAGGGAATATTTACTATTGGATGCCCAACCGGCTAAGGTAACTCCATAAACCCCCAAAGAGGCGATTGCCAATAAATATAGAACACCACCATTGATATCAGTAACATAGAGACCTTCTCCAAATGGAAGAACAGCAACAGTCATCAAAGCGGTTATAACCGGAATCATTGGTGCAACGGCATGAAGTACTTTATATCCATGAATAGGAGTGATGTCTTCTTTTAAGATTAACTTCACCACATCGGCTAGAGGCTGAAATAAGCCAAAAGGTCCTACTCTGTTTGGTCCTATTCTGTTTTGAATGAAAGCAGCTACCCTACGTTCAGCATAAACTGTTATAGCTGCTGAGTTAAGGAACATGAACATTCCTAATCCAAGAACTACTGTCCATACCGGAATGGGTATTTGGAAGAAATATAGATCAACTACACCTTCGTTAATCATGCTGTAGCCTCCTTAGTTGCTTTTTTACTAAGAACAATACCGTTCTTCTCATCCATTTTTAGATAATTAATACCATTCAGAGACTCAATTTTTGAAGAAAGTTCACTGAAAATTTCTCTGGATGAACTGAATTCAACATTCATGCCCATAAGTTCAGCCAACTCGGTTAAAGATTCCCAGAGTGGTTTGCAATCAACTTTGTTCTCTTCAGATACCCAATTATCGAAATTGGTTCCAAATCGATCCAGACGACCTTGTGACATTTCTAGATTCAAGCTTCGATTGCTATATAGGGTCTCTTTTGCGGCTATTGATCTTTGAATTCTTCCATCTACACTAACATAACTTGCAGCATGCTCTGCAATACAAGTCATTGGTACTACAATATCAGCTTTATCTGTCGTTTCACTGTGATTGGTGGCAAACATCACTTTATACTTTCTTGAAATATCTTTAGCAGATATTAAACCACGATCAATTAAGTGATCCGACAACATTACGATTGTTTTGGCATCTTTTACTGCAGAAGCTAAATCATCAGCTGATAATTTATTAAAGCCAAGTAATTCGCATCCCTTTGTATTAGGAGCTTTGTCATCCGTTATAAGAAAATCATCGCCACTTCCAGCTTCAATATGATCAACAAAATGGATTTCGTTAACACCCCATACACTAAAGAATGATTGAAGAGCATAGTTTTCTTCAAGAGATGCGTGCGGAGATCCAAGTACGAGAACTTCTGATGGTTTTCTAGTTGAAAGATTTTCAGCTATAGTTTGTAAAGCATTGGACCAGCTTGTTTTAGCTTGTTCTTTATCTAGTTTAATGCTTGGTCTTGAAACTCTGTTTTCATTAAATAATCGGTAAGCTGCTCGACCTTCATCAGCCATCCAGTGATCGTTAACTTCTGCATTATGGCGTGGAGTAATTCTCAATACCAGGTTGTCTCTGGTCCAGAGATCAACATTAACGCCTTTTCCATTAGTAATATCGATACTAGGTGTTTGATTCATTTCCCAAACACGAGCTTTGAATCTGAAATCAGTAGAAGTAAGAGCGCCTACTGGACAGATATCAATGGTATTCATTGAATAAGGATCATCAAATTGAGTTCCAGGTGCAGTTATTGGGTAATTCTTGTCACCACGAGATGTAATCGTAAGTTGATCAGTTTTACTTATTTCCTCAGTAAATCGAACGCAACGTGTACAGTTGATACATCTTTCAGCATCCAAGGTAACTCTTGGTCCCAGTTCAATACGTTTTGGTTTATGAACCTTTTTAACTTCAAAACGACTTCCCTCTGGTCCGTATTTATAAGTCTGTATTTGAAGAGGGCACTCACCAGCCTGATCACAAATTGGGCAATCTAGCGGGTGATTAATTAAAATAAATTCTAGAGTGTCTTTTTGGGCTCTGGCAACTTCTTCAGAAGTTTCCTGCGTTTCTACAACCATGCCATCACTCATTTCAAATGAGCAGGATGTTTGCATTTTAGGGAACCAACGGATTACGCGTTCGCCATTTTCATCCGTTTCATATTCTCCCGATTCTCTGTCTCTAACTGGTGTACCAACCTTCACGTAGCATTGGCGACAGTTCGCCGGAGCTGACATGCTTGGGTGGTAGCAAAAGAAGGGGACTTCTTTTCCTTGATCAAGGATGAATTGCAGCAATTTAGGTTTGCCTTCAAATTCGTATCTGATTCCGTCTATAAATGCTTCAGCCATTCTTTTCTATTTTAAACTACTGCGTGAACTGATTTCTTACATCTTGCTTCAAACTCATCTCTGAATCGCTCAATGGTGTATCGTACTGGCCATGCAGCAGCATCAGCCAATGCACAGATGGTACGACCTTCCATTTGTCCTGTAATATCAACTAGCAAATCAAGATCGCGAATTTCACCTTCGCCATTCTTTATTTTGATGAGGATTTTTTCCAACCATCCAGTACCTTCGCGGCATGGTGTACATTGTCCGCATGACTCATGATGATAGAAATGAGATATTCTCCAAAGTGTTTCAACCATATCGGTATCTTCATCCATTACAATCATGCCAGCTGTTCCAAGCATGGAACCGGCTGTTCTGAGTGAGTCAGAATCCATTGATACTCCATCAAGTTGATCAGCTCTAAGGATCGGAGTTGAAGACCCGCCTGGAATTACAGCCTTTAATTTTTTTCCATTTCTGATTCCTCCACAAACATCATTTATGATGTCAAGTACAGGAACACCAGATGGTAATTCATAAACACCTGGTTTGTTTACATGTCCTGAAATACCATAAAGTACAGGCCCAGGGTGATTTTCAGCCCCAATAGACTTGAACCATGCTGCTCCATTATTAATAACACCGGGTACATTTGCTAAAGTCTCAATGTTATTAATGGTAGTGGGGCGGCCCCAAAGTCCTTTTTGAGCAGGGAAGGGAGGTTTAACTCTTGGATAGCCACGTTTACCCTCAAGCGATTCAAGCATGGATGTTTCTTCGCCACAGATGTAAGCGCCGGCGCCTGTTACTGTGTAGAAATCAACACTATAACCTGAACCATGTACATTTTCACCGATGTGGCCCTTTGAATAAGCTTGCTCAAGTGCTGCATCCATCATTCGGATGAAATCTCTGTACTCTCCTCGGATATATACATAAATCGTTGTCACTTCCATTGCATAAGCTGCAATTAAAGCTCCTTCAATAAACAGGTGAGGATTATACTCAAATATCTTTCTGTCTTTAAATGTACCTGGTTCTGATTCATCACCATTACAGGCAAGATATCTGGGGCCACCATCAGCAGGGGGCATAAAACTCCACTTTAAACCAGCATTAAAGCCAGCGCCACCTCTACCTCGAATATTCGCTTCTTTAACTTCATTGATCACATCTTTAGGTGACCATTTATCTTCCTTAAGTACATTAGTCCAGGCGTTATACCCACCATTTTTGGTGTAAACATCAATATCCTTCAAATTCGGAATATCCGGGATGATTACTGGCTCAAATGTTTTCCAATCTACAGACATATTTATACCAGTGATTTATTGTGAGGCATTCCAATTGATTCATGATCAGGCACTTTGTCCTGTTTTAGATCTTCGATCATTTTATCAACTTTCTCTGTTGTCAGATTATTCACATGAACACCGTTTGTAATCTGAAGCATAGGTGCATAACCACAGGCACCCAGACATTCAACGGATTGAATACTAAAGCGTCCATCTTCTGTGGTTTCGCCTGCTTTTATGCCAAGCTTATCTTCTAAATGATGAAGTATCTCATAACCACCGCATAGTTGGCAACTTGTAGTTGTACATACATCAAGTACATATTTGCCCATCGGCTCTTTATAATACTGGGTGTAGAATGTTGCTACTCCATGTACATGAGCCTGTGGAAGACCTAAAGTATCTGCAACCAGTTTTTGAACGTCAGGATCTACATGACCGTATTTATCCTGAGCCATCCATAATACTGGCATTGTAGCCGGCATTACTGTTGGATACTTAGCCTTTATGGCTTCAATTTCTTTTAATTCTTCTTCAGTGAATTCGTATTTCATAATCTATTTGTCTGCTTCTCCCATTACCGGGTCAAGACCACCAATAATAACAACAGTATCTGCAACCATTTCCCCATCCATGATATTTTCAAGAACCTGAAGGTTTTTAAATGAGGGGGCATTGATTTTTAATCTCCAAGGATGACCAGTACCATCACTCTGAATGAAATATCCCAGTTCACCTTTTGGTGATTCTATGGAATGATAACATTCAGCACCTTCTGGTGGGCAAATCCCTGTATCAGTCATCATAAAGTCATGAATCATACCTTCCATTGAGTAATAAACTTCATCTTTTGAAGGATATGCTTGCTTTGCGTTATCTGTTCTGACTGAACCTTTTGGAAGTTTATCTAAACATTGGCGAATAATGCTAACGCTTTGCTCGAGTTCTTCCATCCTTACGAAGTATCTAGCAAGGTTATCACCTTCCAGGCGAGTAGGTACCTCAAATTCAACCTGGTCGTATCTGGCATATGGTGCAACTTTTCGAATGTCATAAGCAAAGCCAGCAGCTCTTAAAACCGGGCCGGTAGCACCAAGGTCAATGGCTTTATCTGTAGACACAACACCAATATTTTCATTTCTGTCAATGAAAATTCGGTTTCTGTCTAGTAAGCCATGCCAATCTTTGATTTCATTGGGAAACTTATTGATGAATTCTTTGATCATACCAATGGCATCATCTGTTAAATCACTCGCAACACCACCAATTCTGGAGTGAGATACGGTGAATCTGTGACCAGCTACCTGATCGAAAATATCATAAATCTTCTCACGCTCCCTAAATGTCCAGATAAAGAAAGAAATTGCACCAGCATCCATAACCATGGTACCTAACCAAAGTAGGTGTGAAGATATCCTCGCTAATTCACAGCATATCATTCTTATATAATGTGCTCTTTCAGGGACCTCAACGTTGGCTATTTTTTCAACTGCTGTACAAAGAGCTACGTTATTTGCATAAGGAGAGAGGTAGTCCATGCGATCTGTGTAGGGCATGAACTCCTGATAAGTTTTATTCTCAGCAATTTTTTCAACACCACGGTGAAGATAACCTACATCAAGTTTAGCTTTTTCAATACTTTCACCTTTTAGTTGTAGCAAAAGACGAAGTACACCGTGAGTTGCGGGGTGCTGCGGTCCCATATTCAGGATCATTTTTGCATTAAGCGGATCCGTTGAATCAATGTCTTCAAAAGTTGTGTGTTTATCCTCAAGACTCTTATAAAAGCTATGCTGATGCTCTTTAAGGAAGAGAGGATTTGACTTTGAGTCTATATTAGTAGCCATCTACTGTCCTTAGTTTGAGTCTGGTGTTGTATGAGGCAGGTCAATTGAGCCTGGAATACCTAACAGAGGGAATTCCTTTCTAAGTGGGAAATAATCAAAATCCTCTGGTAAGAAAACTCTTCTTAAATCAGGGTGATTATTGAATCGAATACCGAACATGTCGAAAACTTCTCTTTCATTCCAGTTTGCCGATGTCCATACAGAAGAAACAGAATCAAGAACTGGTTCTTCTTCCTCAACTCTGACCTTAATAAATATGCGTTGCTGAACTCTTAAGTTCATAATTGCATAGATCACTTCGAAGCGCTCTTCTGATGTGTATCTGTCTGTTCCAATCACATCCAGGAGATAAGAGTAGTGAAGTTCTTCTTTAAGGAATTTGCTGATTTCAGATACAGCATCAGCTTCAACACGGAAGTAGGTATTACCACTGCTCTGGTATACTTCTATCAGCTTATCTGTGAATTTTTCAGATAACTGATCAGCCACCAATTGCAGATGTTCATTTAAATCTAAACTCATATTAGCTGTCTAATAGAACTGAATGTTCTTTTTTAATTTTATCCTGAATCTTCATTAGTGCATGAATCACAGCGTCTGGCCTTGGAGGGCACCCCGAGATATATGCATCAACGGGCAGGAAATTATCAACTCCCTGAACTACTCCATAGCAACGGTGCATACCACCTGTAGATGCACAAGCACCCATTGCAATACACCATTTAGGATCTGGCATTTGATCCCATATTCTTCTGATAGCGTGAGACATCTTGTATGTACACCATCCGGCAACAATCATGACATCACTTTGTCGAGGCGAAAAGCGAAACACCTCCGAACCAAATCTTGATACATCATATTTTGGTCCTGCAAAAGCCATCATTTCGATAGCGCAACAAGCCAAACCCATTGGCATTGGCCAGGCTGCGTTTGCACGTGCCCAATTAACAAGTGTATCAATTCTGGTTGTTAAATAACCTTCTCCTAGTGCTGATTCTAAGCCCATATTAGATTAGATAGTGTTTAAATTTGTTTTTTTAGATCCCAATCGAGTGTTCCTTTTTTCAGGGTATAAATTAACCCAACAAAGAGTACAGCTATAAAGACCATCATTGCGATGAACGTTCCTACACCTAAGTCTAAATATCGAACTGCCCATGGGTAGATAAATACGACCTCAAGATCAAATACGATGAATTCCATAGCAACCAGATAAAAACTGATAGAATATCTATCTCTAGCTTCACCAATTGGATCCATACCACTCTCGTATGGGTTCAGTTTGAGTTTATTTGGACGGTAGGGCCCAAGTACTCTTGAAAGAGTCATCAGAACAATTGCCAGAAAGATGGCAATGCCCGCTAATATTAAGATTGGAAAGTAGCTATCAAGCATGTTTTAAAACGAATTAAATTGCGCCAAAATTAGGCTCATAAGGTAGTAAAGTCAATCTAAATAATGTGAATATTTTAGTTTATTTACATAGAATAGATAATATATTCCGAAAGTCTTTCATTCAAAGACAATGTTGGCAATTCTCTTAATGTCTTTCGATTTTATAGTAATGATGATTTTTAAAATTGACATCCAAAAATAGGATTGATTTGAGCAAGATACAGATGGAAATACTTGGGTTGTCTACTAGTCCAAGTAGTGGTGGGGCTTATGCACTTATACTCAATGAGATAGAGGGCAATAGACGTCTTCCCATAATTATTGGTTCATTTGAAGCTCAGGCAATTGCATTGGAGCTTGAGAATATAAAACCACCAAGACCTATGACCCACGATTTGCTTAAGAATATGGTTCTTAGCTTTGATTCAGAAGTGCAAGAGGTCTATATAAATGAATTAAGTGAAGGCACATTTTACGCTCTCATCGCTTTTGAGAAAGATGGGCAAATGATAGAATTGGATGCGCGCCCGAGCGATGCAATTGCACTTTCAGTTAGATTCGGCGCTGAAATTTTCGTGGATTCAAGTGTTTTAGAGGAAGCCGGGATCACATCTACTGAGGAAGGGGAAGAAATAGTGGAAGAGGAAGGCGCTGTAGCAGAGCAAACTGTTGAAGCACCTAAAGAATTATCACAGCTTGATAAACTTCATGAAGATTTGAGAACGGCAATCGAAACAGAAAACTATGAGAAAGCCGCAAAAATTAGAGACCAAATCCAAAAACTAAAGGGCTAAATCTTGGACATAAGTCAATGTTCATTTTCAGAAATTAACTCCTCTGAACTACTTTCAGATTACACATCAAATTTCTCTAAAGTCAAAGAATTCTATTCTTTCAGTCCATTTGAAGACTCAGAAATAATCAAGAAATCTGAGAGTGTAAATCAATATGATAATAAAGCTGAAGTTGCAGAGGCTTTAAAAGAATATCATAACTACTTAGGTATTGAAGAAGAACAAAGAGACGTTCTGGCTAAATTTAAAGAAGTTGATGTTCAAGTTGTTGTAACAGGTCAACAGTTAGGTCTATTTGGCGGCCCGCTATTCACAGCATATAAGACATTAACTACAATTATACTTGCACAACGCTGGTCAGAGTTAACTGCTAAGGAAGTAATTCCAGTATTTTGGATGGCAGATGAAGATCATGATTATGAGGAAATAAACATAGTCGGACTACCCGGATATAAAGATTTTGAAACCCATTCGCTGCCAGGAAATAATTCATCAAAGCCAGTAAGTGAAATCGAAATCTCAGAAATTGAAAATCTATTAAGTCAATTAAATGAGAGTCTACAGGCAACTGATTTTACTGAAAGTTTGATCAGTAAAATGAAGCTTTGCTATTCAGAATCTGAAACGCATGCTCAAGCTTTTGCAAAGTGGATGTCATTCATGTTTTCAAAGCATGGGGTACTTATTGTAGGCTCGAATCATAAGTCAATCAAAAAATTATTGGTTTCAGATTTTGAAAGATCAGTTTCAGAACGTGACTCTATTCAAAAATTTCTTCAAAGTTCTTCGAATGCAATCAGTGATTCATATCATCAACAAGTTCAAATTGGATCATCAAATCTGTTCTACTTAGATGGAGAGAAGGGAAGAACCAAAGTTTCATACGAAAATAATCAGTGGCTAATTGATGGCTTAGATGTATTAACAACCGATGAGTTAATCAATCTGATTAAAGAGTCTCCAGAGTTATTTTCACCAAATGTTTTTTTGAGACCCGTAATACAAGATTCATTACTACCAACAATCGCTTATGTAGCAGGACCAGGAGAGTTGTCTTATTACGGACAGATGAAAGAATACTATCAGGTTTTTGAAAAAGAAATGCCCATCATTGTTCCACGCTTATCATGTACACTAATTGAAAGTGGAATAAGCAGGTCAATGGAATCTCTTCCATTTGAATTAGGCAGCTATGGAAAGCGAATAGAAGATCTTATATCTGATTACATGTCGATGCAGGATGGTTATAATCCAAATACAACCATCAATAACTGGATAAAAGCCTCAAAAGATAGTGCCTCAGAATATGTAGAAGAAATTGAAGCTTTTGATAAGAGCTTAAAGGCCTCAGCTGAACGAGCTATTTCGGTTTATGAAACAGAATTAAATAAACTGCGAGGTAAGTTGAATAAATCTGCAAAGCAGCAGGAAGAAACACAGCTCAATCGTATTCGAAAAGTAAAGTCTCAGCTATATCCGGGAGATGGCTTGCAGGAAAGGCAAGTTTCACTTATTCACTTTATGAATAAGTATGGCTTAGATGTGTTTGATAAAATTTTGGATCAAATGAATTCTGAAAAATTCACTCTCAGAGAGCATCACATCATCAGAATGTAGTGGAAGGAATAGCAACACAAAAATCAGCTCTAAGAAAATCACTTCTTAGTACGAAGCTAGCTATGTCAGATGATGAATGGTCAGAGAAATCAACTGCTGTGCATCATAATTTATTACAACTAGATGAAATTAAATTAGCAGAAAGGGTTCATTCTTATATCTCCATAAATAAGCGGAAGGAATTGAACACTCTGCCACTTGTTGAATATTTTCTTGAAGAAGGGAAAGAAGTTGTTGTCCCTATTATTTCTGAAGATAAAAAGACCTTAGATCATAGCTTTATACATGGTCTTGGCGACTTAGAAGAAAATAACTGGGGTGTGCTGGAACCCAAGCGGATAATTCCAGCTGATGCTTCTACCTTTGATATTATTATTGTACCTATGGTTGGTGCGGATAAGCTTAAAAACAGAATTGGCTATGGTAAAGGTTTTTATGATCGCTTTTTATCAAAACAAAAAGCTTTAAAAATTGGTCTTTGTTTTTCTGAAGCGGTAATTGATGAGCTTCCTGTCGAACCTTTTGATATTCCACTCGACATTATTGTAACCGAGGAAGAAGTTATTCGTTAGATTCCGAAACTAAATCTTGCTATCAGCGTAATTGTCTTTGGACTAAAAATTATGGCTATGAAATCTAAACACACTACAACAACTAAAGGCGCGAGTACCTTAAATTTTGAGGACTTTGAACTAAGGAATACAATGCACGAATTCCTTCAGGAAGACAAGAAATCAAATGACGGGGTAATAAACTTTGCAACCATCTCAGGTTTTGCAATGCTCTTTATCGGCCTAACATTCATGCTTCAGTTAATTGGATTAAATGTAGGTCCCGATTTATCCAGTCTAGTTGAAATGTTGCCATTGATTGGTGGTGTTTTAGTTACTCTAGTTGGCTTTGGCTTTTTTGTTGGTGATAGAAAGAAAGAAGAACAGGACAAAAAGAAGAGTGATTACTCCTCTAAAGCTAATTATGATTATGATTTTGATGTTCATGGTAGTCAGATGAACGTAAAATCGAAATCAAAGAAAACATCAACTGTATCAAATGATCTTGATTTCGAACAATTTGCACCTAAATCAGGCTATTCATCTAAGAGTTCATCTTCAAAGACGTACATAGATCCCTATGGCTATAAGCAATCAAGATCTAAAAGCCGAAGGCTATTTCGCTCACGGACCGATAAGAAACTTGCTGGTGTATGTGGTGGTCTTGCAAAGTATTTTGGTATTAGTCCAACTGCTGTACGCTTATTGACAGTCCTGTCATCATTCTTTATGTGGGGAACAAGTCTTATCATTTATATTGGTTTAGCTATTGCAATGCCCAAAGAACCTTATGATCTTATTGACGATTTCGACTACTAATTACAGTTAGAAAACGTGCTCATATCATTTGAAGGAATTGACGGAAGCGGCAAGTCCACACAAATCTCATTACTTAAAGACTATTTAACCACTGCAGGTAAATCAGTACATCTGTTTAGAGAACCCGGTGGTACAAATATATCTGAATCAATCAGGTCTATTCTACTAAATCCTGAATTTGATATAAACCCTGTAACTGAACTTCTTTTATTCTCATCTGCAAGAAGCCAACTCATATCAATGGAAGTCATTCCGTTATTAAATGCCGGTGATATTGTAATTCTGGATCGGTTTTATGACTCAACTGTAGCATATCAGGGTTATGGAAGAGAGAGCAAACATCTTGATGAAATCCACCAGATCAATCGCGTAGCGTCTCATCATATAGTGCCTGATGTTACTTTCTATTTAAGACTTTCATGGGATGAGTCGAAGAAAAGGACTGAACACATGCAGAAAGATCGTATGGAAAAATCAGGTGATGCATTCTTTGAAAGAGTCATTCGAGGCTATGATGACCTTGCAAAAGAAGAAAGCAGGTATAAAACCATTGATGCTACGCTGTCTCGAGAGCAGATTCATGCTCGGATTCTGGAGTATCTTTCAGAGATTGATCCTGATCTGAATTTCTGATTTCAGGGTTAATTAAGTAGAAAAGAGAAGGTAGAAGAACCAGGTCAGCAATCAGCGCTGTAAATATCGTGCCACAGACCAGCATCCCCATTAGCATAGTTGAACTAAAAGCTGAGGAAACTAAACTTCCGAAACCGGCAATTAATATCATACTTGTTATAATGATTGCGCGCCCTGTTTTTTGTGTAGTGATTTGAAGAGCATCATATATGGTATAGCCACGCTGAAGTTCCACTCGTAGTCTTGCCAGATAGTGAATGGTATCATCTACAGCAATTCCAAAAGCAATGGTGAATATAACAGCTGAGGATGGTTTTATATCTACACCGAAATATCCCATAAAACCAGCTATAACAACCAGTGGAAGAATATTAGGTATAAGAGAGATGATCACTAGCTTGGTGTCCTTAAAGAGAAATGCCATAATTAATGAAATTGCTATAAAAGCCAGACCTATACTGGATGCCAGTGAATAGACTATTTTACCTACGAGATCAGCACTTAAAATAGTTGAGCCTGTGATTTTAATATTAGCATCATCAAACTTACCGTCAAGGAATACCTCAATACTATCCCGAATTTCAGAAATTCTTATTGAGCCTGCATCCAGAGTTTGGTTTGCTACGCGAAGTCTCTGATAGCTGAAATCTGTTACGTTGTCCAGCAGTTCATTTTCATTAAACTCCAAGAGAAGTAAATACTGTGCAATAAGCTCAGGGTCCTGAGGGATAGGATTCGCAAGAGCTTCTTCGGGTGCCATTACTGAATGTATTTCTTTAATCAGTGTATTAAAGGTGGTAATCTTTTTGATTTCAGGGTATTGCCCAAGATGCTTTTCAAGTTCATCCAGTTGAGCCAATAGGTTTGGATCCGCTATACCATACTCTTCACCGGTATCAATCACTATTTCCAAAGGAAAGGGTGGAGCCAGATTTTCAGCAAAGAAGTCTGCATCCTGAATTAATACTGAGCTTTTTCCAATATCATCGAATACATAGCCATTTACTCTAAGTTTTGTCATTCCCAGGCCAATTGCCAAGGAGAGCACAAGACTACATGCAATTATGGCTTTATAATACCGTCTATTAAATAGTGTTAGTTGATCAAGCCATTCGGCAAGCTTGAAATAGAGTTTTCCACCATTCTCTTTAAATACCCGTTTTGTGCCGGTTACTTTTAATAACGAAGGAAGAAAAAGTATGGTCACAAAATAAGCGAGCAGAACACCTATAGCCGTATAAAGCCCAAACTTTTTCATTGGAACAACTGAGCTAGTTAGCAGTGTCCCAAATCCTATTGCTGTGGTGATACTGGTCAAAAAAGTGGCAGATCCAAGAGTTAATAGTGTTTCAATAATGGCTTTTCTCTTTTCAGCTCCATGCATAATTGCATCATCATATTTTGAAATCATATGAATGGAATCGGCCACGCCAACACATAATAGAATCGGGGCTATGGTACTGCTCATTATTTCAAAATAGCCGCCAGTGAGTTGTATGACAGCTACGGTAAATAATACTGTTAACCATACAATCAGCATGGGTATGATTAGTCCCATTACACTTCTGTAGAGGTACCAGAGTAACATGATTATAAGCGCAGAGGAGAAAGCGATGTAAAAAATAATTTCATCGTTCAGCATGTTTACATACTGATTTCTGAAATAGGGAATACCAGATATTTTAAAATCTTTATCTGGGTACCTTTCAAGGATATTAGACACATTTGCAATGACCCGGCTTCTGCTGGAATAGTTATAATCATCATCTTCCATATTAATGAGAAGCGCTGTTGCATCAGCATTTCTGCTAAGTAACAAACCATTAATGAAGGGATCAGCAAGAAGGCTTTTAGACAGACTATCTTTATCAATGTTTTCAAGATTGTCTACTTCCAGGTATGGTTCAAATAGTAGTGTGTTGTTATCGTTTATGATATCATCAATAGACCATAGACTTTGTACTTCCTCAACCAATGGTATATTCTCAAGACTATCAGAAAGTGTTTTCAGGAACTGTAATCCTTCGGGACTTAAGAGGTTCGGATCCTGGTAAGCCACCATAATAATGTCGTCATCCCGACTGAATTCTTCTATAAACTCCTGATATTCAAGTACTATTGGGTCATTGTCTGGGTAGAATCCCTCCAGATTAAAATCAGTTCTGATTTGTGATGCCGGATATACTGCAAACACAGTGATCAAAAAAATAAGAGCAGCAATAGACCTTGGGTGATCAGTTATAAATTCTGCAATGCGTTTTAAAACTGTAAATAGCATCTAAATGTGTTTGCTAGAAATATGATGTTAATTTTAAGTAGCCGAATGAAATGTCTGAATAGTTTTCAAAACTGAAATGACCATAAAATGCTTCAGGATCTTTACCTCCAAATACTTGTGTCCCAATCTGAAATGTCAGTCCGTCTGATACCTCGTAATCCAATTCGGGATTAAACCAATAATCAGAAGCATTAAAGTTATACCTACTGAAAAGTCTGAATCCTAGTTTATCCCTTAGAAACTGTTTTTGTAGCAGTAAAGTTGCCGAAGAATAAAATTCATCCTGAAGAATTTGTTCATCATAATTGAAGATGTATTCATTCACGAACTGGGATTCAATTGTCCATCCTTTGATGTTGTATTGGATACCGAGCATTTGTGCTGAATAGGGTCTTGTTAAAAGAAAGCCATCGGAATTTTGCTGAAATTCTTGAACAATAGCTGCAGCAGTTACATTGGTTAGAGGAGAGAATAAAAGTCCCTTCAAATTATCAGTGAAATAATCGAAGTATCTTTGATTGATATAAGTGAATTCACCTTTAAGGATTATATCATCAGATAAAATGTACGATCCGGACATACCAAGCAGCATAGATTGCTGAAACTGAGCATCTAATTGCAATTGTTGTTGAGGAGCATTTCCCGGTAATTGCACCTGCCCAATTTCTTTCGAAAAGGCTGAGTTAGCGTTAAACCAGTACATTGCATAAAGGTCAATATCGAATTTGATATTACGATTATATGCATAACGCAAAGCTGCCTGCGGTTCTGCAGATGTTCTCTGATCGAGACTATTCCCAAATGATACATCAAAGGGCCCAATGTCTGTCAAGTTTTCAAATGGAAAGAAGGGGGAATCTGGCTGAGAGAATTTATATGAACTGAAAATAGGTGTGAATATGATATCAAGGTAATCGCTATTAAAATACCGAGTAACCTTTATCGCAGGGATCCCGATGCGAATATCACGAATCTCCTGAGTTAAAAACTCACTAACGTCTATTGGGTTTAGAACATCGTTTAGGAAAAAAGCTGTTGTTTCACCTAAGGGCAGAAGCTGTTGACCAATGCGAATGTCATAATTTCCTCTATAGAATTCGAAGTAGGCTTCCCGAATCCTAAAATCAAGCTGGCCTAAAGAATCCGAATATAAATTTAGAGCCTGAGTCGATAAATAGACCTTAGAGTCAGACTTATTTCTCGTGAAGTTAAGCTCAATTCGGTTACGTCCTATTAAATAATCTGTGTTATCAGTTATGGTAACAGCATTATAATTGCGAAAAAAGCCATCAATTTGGACTTGAGCAAAAACATCAATTAATGTGCATTGAAGTATAATAAAGAGAGTAAAAAGGGTCTTTTTCAAAGCCTGGTTTTGTTGTCTGATTATATTTTTAATTAAAAAGAGTGAGAGTTTATTGATGCTTAATCTATTTATGGTTAAATTTATTGCATTATGGATGAAACCTATCTGATTCTCCATCTGCTGTTTCATCTACATAAAGGCACAAAATAGAAAATCTATAAAACACCAGTCTAAATAACCTATGGCGCACGAAAGAATCGAAATTGAATTGCCTCTAGCCAAAGTGTATGAATTTCTTAGTAATCCTGTTGATTTCCCTAAATTTCTCGAGCGAATTGATTCTGTAGAAAGAATCAACTCACAAACGTTCGAATACAAGACTGAAATCGGTGGTGAAACTTATCATTGGACTACCAATATCATTGATAATCTAAGAAACACTCGTTTCGCTTGGATAACGATTAATGGAAACCTAAATCAGACAGGAACCATTCGTTTTACTCCGTTAGATAACGGAACAAGAACGCTTGTGGATTTTTCTCTGGATTACAGAACCTTCTTTGGTGATCCTGATGCTGAGTTGGGAACCTTCATCGAGACTGCTGCAGAACAATTACAGAATGACCTTAAAAGATTCAAAGAGCTTGTAGAAAGCGATACTTTTAAGGAAGCGGAAGTGGTAAGTGATGAGAACAGCGAAGTAACTGTTTAAAAAGCTTAGAAATACAAAATTTAAATGCGCATTCACTCGGATGCGCATTTTTTTTGCCCTATAGTTATGAGTCTCAGTTTTTCAGAATTTAAAGATTCCCCTCTGGCACTAAGTGACCATTTCATGGTGATTGGGAATCCTATTGCTCATAGTCTTTCCCCTTTAATGCATAACATTGCCTTAAAGCATTACGATATATCCGGTATTTATTATGCAATTGAGTTATCGCTCAATGAATTTTCAGGATTCGCTTCACATTTAAATTTGGAAACGTGTCGCGGTGTAAATATCACCATTCCATTTAAATCCGAAATGATTGCTCTGGTTGATGAAATTGATAGATCAGCAGAAGGAATTGAAGCCATCAACACCATTTATAAGAAAAATGATAGACTAATTGGGGCTAATACAGATGTCTATGGCTTCATGTCACCTTTAAGCATTTATCGTGATGAAATTGCCGGTGAAAAAGCAATTGTATTTGGAAGTGGTGGAGCTTCAAAAGCAATAGTAAAAGCATTATTAGAAATGGGCATTGAAGAAATTGTCATCCTTTCAAGGAGTAAAACTGGGATAGATGATGATCAAAGAGTAATCTATGCTTCTTATGATATGTTCGATCATCATGTTGAGGAATCAACTTTAATTGTAAATGCCACACCATTGGGAATGCATCCAAATTACTCAGAATCGCCTTTGAATTTGAATCAGTATCACCAACTAAATGGTAAGATTTGCTATGATATTATCTACAATCCTGATAAAACGACCTTTTTAGAACATGCTGAAAAAGAAGGGGCTGTAACTATAAATGGATTGGATATGTTTATCCAACAGGGCAGTAAATCTTTTGAGTTATGGACTGGTAAATCATTTCCTGTAGAAACTGTGAGAAAGGAATTATTGGATGCACTCAAATAATCTGACATTTATTAGGCCTGATAATCTTAATAATGATGTTGTTTCAAGTTGGTTTTCCTTAAAAAACATGGACTATCAATCTGGTAAAATCCTGGGTTTTAATCTTGGGACGAATACCAATGATGATCCAAATGTTATTGAAAAAAATATTGAATTAATTCAAGAAATCACCTCTACGGAACCTGGGTTTATTGCTTTAACAAAGCAGGTTCATTCCAATAAAGTAAATTACGTTCAATCTGGAGGCTTGAACGAAGGATACGATGCATTAGTAACCGACAAACCTGGCGTATTACTCAGTATTCAAGTGGCTGATTGTGCAGCTGTTTTACTCGCAGATGATCAACATAAAGTAATTGGAGCAGCTCATGCTGGTTGGAGAGGAGCGGTATCGAATGTTGTAACTGAGACAATTAATTCGATGATCGAATTAGGTGCTAAAACAGAATCAATAAGAGTCTATATAAGCGCTTGTATATCGTTGGAAAGATTTGAAGTAGGAGATGAGGTCGCCGATCAATTCCCAGCATCTCTGGTTGACTATGAGAATTACAATAAAGCACATGTTGATTTAAAAGGTTTACTGAAGACTCAACTGATTCAAGAGGGTATTCGCGAGGAATCAATATTGTCCGAGGATGGTTGTACGATGTTGGAGAATCATAAATACTATTCCTATCGAAAAGAAGGTAAAAGTTCCGGAAGAATGATGGCATTAATTAAGTTGAAAAATAATTTATGAGGGTTAGCTTCAGCCCTGGTTATCAGGCTTCAATTCCTGATGATCACATTTTCCCCATGAAGAAGTTTGTGGGTTTGCACAATTACCTTATAAATACAGGTATTATTCGTTCAGAAGATGTGATTAATCCTGAAATGGTTGAAATGTCTCAGTTATACAAGGCCCACACTGTGAGGTACGCTGATGCCATATGGAATGGGACTTTAGAAAGGAAAGAAGAACGTCGTCTTGGTTTACCATGGTCAAAAAGTCTGGGTATAAGATCTCGTTTAGCAGTTCAGGGTACCATTAATGCATCTTTAATGGCTCTTCAGGATGGAATGTCTGGAAATCTAGCAGGAGGTACTCATCATGCAATGCCCGATCATGGGGAGGGGTTTTGTGTATATAATGATGTTGCAGTAGCAATTAAGGTACTAAGACACTCAAAATGGTTTAAAAGAGCATTGGTAATTGATTGTGATGTTCACCAAGGCAATGGAACAGCTCATATATTTAGTGATGATCCCTTGGTTTATACTTTCTCTATTCATGGTCAAAAGAATTATCCCTTTGTTAAACCACCCTCAGATTTGGATATTGGTCTTGAAGACAAAACCGGAGATCAGGAATATGCAAGAACTCTGATTTCAGGTCTGGATAAAGTTTTTCAGGAGTTTAAACCAGACATTGTTTATTACCTGGGTGGCATTGATGTTCTTGAAACAGATCACTTTGGAAGAATCTCACTCACGCTTAAAGGGCTGGAAGAAAGGGAACGTATTGTAATAGAAACGGTTACATCAAAATCTATTCCTCTTGTTTTGTTATTATCAGGTGGATATGCTCCAACAATTGAAGAAACAGTGATCGCACACTCAAAAATGTATTCAATCGCAAAAGAAATAGGTTTTTAGGATCCAATTGAAGAATCAGAAATTAGCAATCCTGGGATCAACAGGATCCATAGGTACACAAGCTCTAGAAATTGCTCGACAGCATCCTGATCTGTTTGATGTGGTGACACTCACAACAAGAAAAAACTGGAGACTTTTATCTAAACAGATAAAGGAATTTAGACCAAAATATGCTGTTATTTGTGATGCTGATGCCTGGAAAGAGTATAAATCAGAAAGTAATATTGATGGAACCGAGGTATTATGTGGTACTGAATACCTAAAAGAGGTAGTTACAAATCCTGAAATAACTACAGTATTGAACAGTTTAGTTGGCTATGTGGGTTTTGAACCCACTTTGGAGGCTGTTAAAGCTGGAAAGAGGATTGCACTTGCGAATAAGGAAAGTCTGGTAGTTGGGGGCGAATTAATTCGAAATGCTTTACAATCCCCAGACCAACTGGTGCCCGTAGATTCAGAGCATAGTGCGATGCTGCAGTGTATTGTTGGTGAAAACACGGATAGAATTGAAAAAATTATAATAACAGCTAGTGGCGGTCCATTCAGGGATTTATCTCCTGAACAAATGAAAGGAGTGACGGTTGAAAAAGCACTCAAGCATCCTAATTGGGATATGGGTGCCAAGATTACAATCGACTCTTCCACTATGATGAACAAAGGCTTGGAGATAATTGAAGCATATTGGCTTTTTGATCTTGAGTTATCTCAAATAGAACCAGTAATCCATCCTCAGAGTATTATTCATTCTATAGTAACTTTTATCGATGGTTCAAGTAAGGCACAACTCGGTCCACCTGATATGAAAGTGCCTATAATATATGCTCTATCGTATCCTGATCGATTTGATTTGGAAACACCACGCATGGACTGGACAAAAAATCATGAACTAACCTTTAACCCTGTAAACTATGAGCAGTTTCCATGCGTTGAATTAGCTATGAAAAGTATTGAGGAAGGTGGGTACAAACCTGCTATCTTAAACGCTGCAAATGAGGTAGCTGTTCAAAGGTTTTTGGATAAAGAAATTGGTTATATTGACATCGCAAAAGTTGTTGAATCCTGTTTACAATCGGTACATTCATCAGAAGCCTTAAGTGTTGATAATTTAAAACTTATAAATCGTGAAGCGAGGGAAAAGGCAGCTCGCTGGTAGTACATATATATGGAAGCATTTTTAGACATTTTACAGACGATTGGCATATTCATCGGTGCCATTATGATCCTTGTTTTTATTCATGAATTGGGTCATTTCTTAGCGGCAAAGGCATTTGGAATGAGAGTTGAGCGCTTTTCAATTGGTTTCCCGCCAAGAATATGGGGTTTCAAAAAAGGAGATACAGACTATTCATTTGGGGCAACTCCGCTTGGAGGTTATGTAAAAATCTCTGGTATGATTGACGAAAGCATGGACGAAGATCAAATGAGAGGAGAACCTCAACCTTGGGAATATAGATCAAAACCTGTTTGGCAACGTATGGTTGTAATCGTAGCTGGAGTAGTGTTCAATATGCTTTTAGCAGTAATCATTTTCTTTGGGATTACTTTCTTTAATGGCAGAGCTGTAATCCCTATTGATGCCGTCGATAACGGAATCTATGTAGTAGAAGGATCTCTTGTTGAAGATGTTGGATTTCGTACCGGAGATAAAGTTATTGCATTGAATGGGGAAGAGGTAAGCTATTTCAATGACTTGTTTCAGGTTGATGAACTGACTAAATCCGAGATAGTTTATACAGTAATCAGAAATGATGAAAGAATTGATATTGATATTGATCCATCCTTCCTAGATAGAATTGAAAAAGAAGGTTTTCTAAGCGTAGTAAATATACTTCCTGCCATAGTCTCGGCTGTGGCACCAGCTTCACCCGCATCTAAAGCCGGTCTGGAACCGGGAGATCGATTTGTTTCAGCTGATAGCATACCTACACCTTTCTGGATTAATGTTGTTGAAACAATTCAAGCAGCTGAGGGAGAGATCCAATTTGTAGTTGAAAGAAACGGTGAACTAATTGATATGCCTATTACTCCAAACCTGGATAGTAAAACAATTGGTATTCAACAACCATCTATGGCCCAGACTGGAGCTATTTTAGTTGATTATGGTTTTTTTGCATCTATAGCTGAAGGATACAATCAGACTGTAGCTATGACTACAACAACAGTTCAAGGATTTGCCAGAATGTTTTCAGGTGATATTTCTGTGAGACAAAATCTAGGTGGGGTAGTACAAATTGCGACTGTTACAAAACAAGCCACCGATGCGAGTGGATGGGTTGGGTTTTGGAACATAACAGCATTATTAAGTATCACACTTGCATTCATAAACATACTACCAATTCCAGCATTGGATGGTGGACACCTTGTATTTCTTATGTTTGAGGGTGTCACTCGAAGAAAACCATCACATAAAGTGAGTATGGCACTGCAGCAAATAGGTTTCTTTATTCTGCTTGCTTTAATCATTTTTGTGAATGGAAATGACATTTTAAAATTATTCGGAATCTAATGGCCATCAATAAAGGTGGATATCCTACAATAATTGTAGTCTTTATTGTCGGTTTAATTGCTGTTGCTGTCGGATTTACAACACACCCGGTGGTGTTATATGCTTCAGCAGCTATTTTTGGTTTTCTCTTCATGTTTGTTGTCTTCTTTTTTAGAGATCCAGACAGAAACCCACCTGATAACCAAAGTCTAATAATCTCACCGGCAGATGGTAAAGTTGTTCTTGTAGAAGAGATAGATGAGGGTACTTATTTGAAATCGAAAGCGACACAGATTTCAATATTTCTTTCGGTTTCTAATGTCCATGTGAATAGAATTCCACTTACAGGAACCATTGAATATGCCCAATATCATCCAGGAAAGTTCCTTCTGGCCTGGGATGAAAAAGCTTCCTTTGAAAATGAAAGAGCAGAATTCGGGTTAAAACATGAAAATGGTTATAAGATATTTTTTAAACAGATAACGGGTTTCTTAGCACGTCGAATCTCCTATGATATTCAAGTGAATGATCAGGTAAAAGCCGGTGACCGGTTTGGGATTATGAAATTTGGATCCAGAATGGATGTGATTCTCCCTGAAGGTGTTGATATTAAAGTGAAGAAAGGAGACACTACACGAGCTGGAGAGTCTGTTCTAGCTGAAATAAAAGCCTGAAATGAAGTATCCAATCCAAAGAAAAAGTAAAGTCTTTAAGAATCGGAGAGTTCGTCGCGATTTAATAAGCAAACCTGCAAATCCTCGTATTGCAGTCCCAAGCTTTTTTACATTAATGAATCTGTTTTGTGGATTTCTATCCATTATCTCTATTTCAAAAGGGGATTTAACATTTGGTGCTTGGCTTATTGTTATTGCCGGTTTATTTGATGCTCTAGATGGATTAATGGCAAGACTTGCTAATGCAACATCAGAATTTGGAATGGAATTAGATTCACTTTCAGATGTTGTTTCTTTCGGTGTTGCACCTGGTTTTCTTGTCTATACTCTAGGACTAAATGAACTTGATTTCTTAGGTATAATAGTTGCTGCACTTGTTCCCTTATGCGGTGCTGTTCGTTTAGCTCGCTTTAATGTGAATGCAAAGTATCACGATAATTCAGATGCGTTTTCAGGATTACCAATTCCTGCTCAAGCCATCATATTATGTTCAATACTTCTGATCTATAACGGTAGCCCGGAATTCTTTGAGGGTTTTAAAAATGGTATAAATACGGTGCTTATTCCTCTAATCATCTTTATATCCTTTTTGATGGTTAGCTCAATTCCATTTGATAAAATTCCAAGATTTGATGTAGAATCTCTAAGAAGAAATCGAGGTAAATTTCTACTGTTTATAGCCTATCTAGTAATCATACTGGGTTTAAGAGAATATGGTCTTGTAATCGTTTTCTTCATATTTATTTCAAAGGGACTGATCGTGGGGGGAGCCCGATTCTGGAGGGAAGCCTTTGAGGAAATCGATGATAACAAAGAAAGACGAAGCGTCTAAGTAATTCTCAAGACTTTTTTATACGCTTCAATTGTAGCCATTGCTACCCGATCCCAGGTATAGTTTTGAAGAATATGATTTTTTAAGTCCGATCCTTTTACTTTTTTGAGTGCTAAATGCAGAGCCTTTTGAAGAGAATCAGTTGAATATGGCTTAACGTAAAAGGCGTGATCTCCAAAATATTCCTTAGTTCCACCAACTTCTGTAATCACTATTTCTGACCCTGTTAAAGCAGCTTCCAAAGCAGCAATACCAGGTGTTTCGTAGAGTGAAGGAAGCACAAACACTTTAGATGATGCATAGGCTGACGCTAAGAGAGGAGAGTCATGGGGTAGGTTAGGTAAATGATGATAACGGCCATTATTCTCAATTATATTCTTGCATATTCTGCCATATTCGTCATCATATAAATCACCAATTATTACAAGATCTTGATCTAAGTTTGAAGCTGCTTTAAGAAGTGTAATTAATCCCTTCCTTGGGGCGCCTGCCTGTCCGGCGAAAAGAATAAAATCTCTCTCAGAATAAATGTTATGGAATGTGTCCGGTGCTGCCTCTGCAAAGCGTGATTCCACGCCATTTGGAATGACTGAAATCTTTGATTCCGAAATACCAAAACCATCCCTTATAAGTTTTGCTTCTGCTTGGGTATTAGGGGCTATAAAATCAGCTAATTCACATACCTCGGCTTTAACAGAATAATCAGTCCTTATCCCTTTTGCGATATTTCTGAACATCTTTTCAACGTTCATACTGCGTTTGATCACAGAAGGTGAATGTCTGGTAAAGAAGACCGGACTTAAAACTATCTTTAAACCCATTTCACTACATTTTTTTACTCCTTCAAGAGTCTGTATGCCGGCATGAAACACATGAACCAGGTCTAGTTCGTGTTCATTAATCATTTCCCATGGGTTGATAAGAGTAGCTTCAACACCAAGTTTTTTAAGATGATTGATTGTTTGAGAAGCTTGAGTCTTTATACCTCCATTAACAAAGGCTAAATCCAAGGGAACCATGAAACCTATTCTCATAATCGTTTTCTCCTCATCCAGTCTTGAAATGAAAGCTTCAGATCCCTTATCCCAGCAGTTTTAAGTTTCTTAAAGGTTGATTTATCATAATTCACACTAGTTGGAAGCTGCTTTGTTTTTATGTCTGATAAATCAATTTCCCTATCTTTAAGATGCTGTATAGAATAGCTCCCATTTTGATAGATAATAGCATACTCAGTATCACCATCAAAAGTTAACTTATGTCCATCAAATATAGCATTAAGTGACTGAGAACTTCTTTGAATCCAGAATTTTCTATAATCCTCAAAAGTCATATTCACTATATCTTCTTCTTTAATCACTTTAAAAATATAATCTAGGACTTCCCATTCATCTTGTAGTGGGTGATGATATAATACAACAGGTTCATTTCGATCTAATTTCGATTTAATGTAACCCTGAAAGTATTCTTTCATTTGTGTACCTGAAGCTCTCTTCCGCTGAAAGGAACCTATACAAACAGGGTGAATGGGGATTTGTAAATGCTTAAAGGGAGATCTTCCGTTTTGTGGGTAAAACGGAAGATCGTCATAGTTAAGAGTGAATTCTGATGAATAGGATAGCCCTTCAGAATCAATGGCTTCACCTAAACCCTTACTCCAAACGCCATAAGGTGCGCAATAGCCAGTAAACTGCATGCCAGAGTCGGAAACCTCTTTGCCTGCATCTCTGATATTTTGCTTGTTCTTAGCCATTGATGGAGAGGTGCCATGTTCATATCCGTGTAGTGCAATTTCCTGATCTTTCATTTCAGAAAATACATCCAACCATTCACGATGTGCTTCAACATGTAGGAACCAGGTGAATTTTTGATCATATGAATGAGCTAAATCATACAATTTTAGAATAGTTTCTTTGTCCGAGTAGTCTGTATCAATCCTAAATAGAAAAGAAGAATTATTTCCTTTTGGTGATGATGGCTTTTTTACGAAAGGTAATCCTTGTCTAGAATGAAGGTAAATAAGTAGATCTTCGATACTTCTTCTGATCGCACCTTTAGAAGTTTTAGCAACAATCTCATTAGGAAATAGATGGTCTTTATCATAAAACTTCTTTCTAATGTGTCCATCCTGATGAATCAGATTTCGGATTGGCCAACCAAGAAAAACGCGGAATCCATTTTCCAGGGGTTCAATGGCAAGTGTATTTTCCCATAAATCCGCTTTTTTAAACCTGAATAGAGATTCATAGAAATCAATAAACGGTTCAGAAAATATTTCGTTTTCATTCTTTATAAATTGATGATAGACAGAGGAGATGTCCTTGTGGGGGTATAAATTTCGTCCCGCTTCGTCTATTACAATACCGCCTTCTTCAAGGTAACACTGTATTAAATCCAACTGTCTGTCACTTGTGATAGAATTAAGTATCACACAGGAATAGGAAGAAAGAAGTTCATTTGTGAAGTCTATCAACTCAAAATCACATCCTATTTGATCCAGAACAACGTTCCAGCCAGGGTCGGTGTCAAGTAAGCCTATACAGATTCTTCTATTCATTAATAAAGTTTCTTATTAAGCCATTGAAGATCATTCAGACGTAATATTCTGAATAATGACATCAAACCTAAAAATAATACTATAACAATTATGCCGCTTAGAATTACGTCTAGTTCAATATATGTCTGCACATAGGCAAGGAAGGCGGAAGTTGTTAGTACAAGAATAACAGGACTATAAAAATTGAAAGGCATAATCTTTCTGAATTCATAAATCGAAAAGGCTAACAGGAAGAATTCTGCAAATACAACTGAATATGCTATCCAAAGAGTTTGAGCACTAAACCCAAAACCTATAATCAAGATTGCCGCGCAAACACCTCCAGAGAAAGTTGCTTTGAGGTATTCTCTCTCTTTATTCATTGAAATTAAACCAAAAGAAAAGAGGCTATTCAAGAAGGTCAGAGCAACAAAGAAGGAGAGAACTCTCAGAATGTCTGTGCTTTCAAGATAATCGATACCGAATAAAAGCTGTATGAGGGGTGATGCAAAACTTATGATCAGTAAACTTCCTGTAAAACCAATAATTAAAAGAAGACGAAATGTCCTTTTAACATTTTCTAGAGCTTGTCCTTTGTCTTCAGACCACTGCTTGGAAAGTGATGGTATTAGCAATGTTACGAATACTTTATCCAATATCATGGCAATTAAAATTACCTTGAATGCAGCGGTATATATACCTGTTTCTCTTAATGAAAAAGAATAAGCTATTACTATGGGAGGCAATAAATTAACAGTTTGAGCGAAGAAACCTCCGAATCCAATATAGCTTCCTTTT
>CBFHVG010000078.1:0-7713 GCA_965659005.1 uncultured Balneolaceae bacterium | reverse complement strand
AAAAAGAAAAAGGTGATTCAATCGGTTGAAAAGCATTCGAAAGACCTGATCAACCTTTCCGATAAAATCTGGTCATATGCTGAAATAGCCTTCAAAGAAAATCAATCCGCCGAAGCTCTGGCAACTTTTGCTGAGCAAAATGGATTTAATGTTACTCGGGGCGTTGGAGAAATTCCTACGGCATTTACTGCTGAGTTTGGTAGTGGCGAACCAATTATTGGAATTATGGGTGAGTTTGATGCCCTTCCCGGTTTATCTCAGGATACAGAACCTTTTAAGAAACCCATCATTGATGGTGCTCCCGGACATGGTTGTGGTCATAATATATTTGGAGCAGCTTCATTAGGTGCCGCAATTGCTATTAAGGAACAAATTGAATCCGGAGAATTAAAAGGAACCGTTCGCTTTTATGGTACACCTGCCGAAGAGAAATTCTTTGGCAAACTATGGATGGTTAGAAATGGCCTTTTTGATGATGTAGATGTAATGATGGACTGGCATCCCGGTGATGAAACCGAAGCTGCCGTTCAAAGTAGTTTAGCGCTTGTGGATTTTCTAGTAGAATTTGAAGGGCAATCTGCTCATGCGGCCGGAGATCCATGGAATGGTCGCTCGGCTAGTGATGCTCTGGAATTGTACACCCATGGTATTAATGCATACCGTGAGCACATACTTCCAGAAACACGTATTCACTATCACATTAT
This sequence comes from uncultured Balneolaceae bacterium, assembly GCA_965659005.1. Lineage (GTDB taxonomy): Bacteria > Bacteroidota > Rhodothermia > Balneolales > Balneolaceae > CAYPTY01. The sequence goes on along the minus strand of CBFHVG010000078.1, from coordinate 7,009 downwards.
GGATGCCGGGAAGGTGGTTAATGTGGTTCCTGATTATTCGAAAATCTGGGTGCGAGCTCGACATCCTAAAAGAGATGAACTAACCAAAGTCTGGAAACGACTGGAAGAAATGGTAGAAGGTGCAGCTATTTTAGCGGATGTAGATAGTAAAATCACGCTGATTTCCGGTGTTCACGAAGTTGTTCCAAACAGAATTGGTGGTGCTGCACTTCAGGCTAATCTTGAGTCTCTTGGTAATATTGAATACACAGCTGATGAAGAAGAATTCGCAAAAGCCATTCAAAAGGCTACCGGTAAACCTGAAGTTGGGATGAATATGGAAATCAAACCAATGAGGGAAACTCTTGAGAATCCGGGTGGTGGTTCTACTGATGTTGGCGATGTGAGTTTTATTGTACCAACCATTAGACTTCGAGGAACAACTGCACCTTATGATACACCATGGCATTCATGGGCAGTTGTAGCAACAGGTGGGATGTCAATTGGGCATAAAGGTCTTGTTTATGCATCCAAAGCGTTAGCCATGACGATGGTTGATTTGTTTGAAAGTGCAGAGCTTCGTGAAGAAGTTAAGAATGAACATAAAGAAAGAGTTGGTGATTACGTTTATGAAGGCATTGTACCTCCGGGACCTCCGCCATTAGATTTCAAGCAGGAGTAATAGGTGAGCGACAATCAATATGTACTGGCCTTAGATCAGGGAACCACTTCATCCCGCGCAATTATATTCAATAAGAGCGGAGAGATTGTTTCCATAGCTCAAAAGGAATTTACTCAGCATTTTCCGAAATCAGGTTGGGTAGAGCATGACCCCATCGAGATCTGGAGTTCACAGATTGCTGTAGTTTCAGAAGCTATGGCAAAAGAAGGAATTGACGGAAATCAGATTGCAGCCATTGGAATTACAAATCAACGGGAAACTACCATTGTCTGGGACCGGGAGACAGGTGAACCTGTTTATAATGCCATAGTTTGGCAAGATCGCCGAACTGCTGATTTTTGTGATCAACTTAAAGATGAGGGATATGCAATAACGATTCAGGAGAAAACGGGTCTGGTTATCGATGCCTATTTCTCCGGCTCTAAGGTGAAATGGATCCTGGATAACGTAGATGGTGCCAGAGAAAAAGCTGAAAATGGTAAACTGGCTTTCGGCACAGTTGATAGCTGGTTGATCTGGAAATTTACGAAGGGCCGGGTTCATGCTACAGATATCACAAATGCCAGTAGAACTATGCTCTACAATATTCAGGAGCAAAAATGGGATGACGAATTATTATCTATCCTGAATGTCCCAAGCAGCATGCTACCAGAAGTAAAAGAAAGCTCTGAAGTGATTGCCCACACCGATAAAGCCTTTCTGACCAATGAAATCCCAATTGCCGGAATTGCCGGTGATCAGCAAGCCGCTTTATTTGGACAAATGTGTACTTCTCAGGGTATGGTGAAGAATACCTATGGAACCGGATGTTTTATGTTGATGAATGTGGGTGAACACTTTGTGGCATCCGAAAATAATCTGCTTACAACCGTTGCGTGGAAAGTAAATGGCAAGATCAATTACGCTCTGGAAGGATCCGTTTTTATAGCTGGAGCTGTGGTTCAGTGGCTACGCGATGGATTGCAGTTATTCGAATCATCATCAGAGGTTGAAGAACTGGCGACTCGTGTTCCCGATACTGATGGTGTTTATATGGTACCAGCTTTTGCCGGGCTTGGTGCACCATACTGGAATCAGGATGCAAAGGGGACCATTGTTGGATTGTCTCGCGGAAGCACCGATGCTCACATCGCAAGAGCAGCACTAGAATCTATGGCCTTTCAAACTATGGATGTGCTCAAGGCTATGGAAGCTGACGCTGGAATAGAGATCAAAGAGCTACGAATAGATGGCGGTGCAACCGCTAATAATTTCCTTATGCAGTTTCAGTCAGATGTGCTTCAATGTGATGTCATACGGCCGGAAATAACGGAAACAACGGCTCTGGGTGCTGCCTACCTCGCTGGTTTAGCAGTTGGTTACTGGTCCTCGATGGAAGAGATTCAGGAACAATGGGTAATACAAAGACAATTTGCACCACAACGAGATGCTTCAGAAATTAGGGCTGATATTGAATCCTGGAAGCGAGCTGTTGATACAGCTAGATTCTGGGCTGATCAAACTTAATCAACCTATGTTAAAGGGAATATTATGTCGGCTTTTACTGCAGAGATTGTAGGAACAGCACTTTTAATGTTGCTGGGTAATGGCGTTGTTGCCAATGTCCTATTGAAGAACACAAAAGGGAATGACTCAGGATGGATTGTTATCACAACAGCGTGGGCAATGGCGGTTTTTGTTGGCGTTTTGGTTGCCGCCCCATATAGCGGAGCTCACATTAATCCAGCCGTTACTATTGGCCTGGCACTTGGTGGATCTTTCGATTGGGCATTGGTTCCTGAATATATCCTGGCACAATTTCTAGGAGCTTTTATTGGTACCACATTAGCCTGGTTGTCATACAAAGATCATTATGCTGTTACTGAAGATAAATCTGCAATACTAGCTACATTCTGCAATGCACCGGCGATTAGAAAACCTTTTTCAAATTTAATGACAGAGACCATCGGTACATTTGTTCTCGTTTTCGTAGTCTTTTATATCACCGGCGCTGAAATCGAAAACGATGGTACTCCAATAGGTTTAGGTTCCATTGGAGCTATACCGGTAGCTTTTCTGGTTTGGGTGATTGGGATGTCTTTAGGCGGGCCAACAGGATATGCTATCAACCCTGCTAGAGATTTAGGACCACGAATCATGCATGCTATTCTTCCCATCAAAAATAAAGGTGGAAGCGATTGGGGTTATTCCTGGATTCCTGTTATCGGGCCAATACTTGGCGGTGCCCTAGCTGCCGCATTATATCTTCTGCTTTAGACATTACTAATCATATCATCACTTAATAAATCATCAAGAAAATAATGAAAAAAATTACCCTCACATTATGCATTCTATGTGCTTCCTTCAGTCTTAAGGCACAAGATAACGGGTATTCTGCTGACCGACCCGGACTTGCTAGCACTTCCTTTGTTGTATCTGAGGGAAAGTTATTACTGGAATCAGGTCTGAATACATCAAAATTAACTCCTGATGCGGATGCAACCTCCTCCTTTGGTGAGTTGTTCCTGCGTTATGGTGTATTACCCCGAGTTGAAATTTTAGGATCTCTGAATTCATATGTAAGTAATGCCACTGTTGGCGAGGGTTTTCAGAATGCCACTGTTGGTTTAAGAATCAACTTTTTTCAGATACCTGCATTTAATCTACCTCCGGAAGGATCATCAAGAACAGATCCATATCAGGAAACAAAATTGAATGTTAGTTTGGCCGGAAATCTTAATATCCCAACGGGTAACGATGAAGTAGATTTCGATCAGTACACTGGAAATATTGGTGTTTACGCTGATTTTGATCCTGAACATCCTGATTTCACCAAATGGTCAATATCCTCGAATTTGACCTTCTTTGTGGATGATATCGATGTGAATGACGATTACCTTTTTACCTTCACCCCTACTTATAATTTTGATGAACGTCATTCCATCTATTTCGGATATGCCGGCTTTTATGGATCCGATAATATTGACAGATACTATCTTGAACTGGGACTGTTTTTGAAGGTCCGAAATCTGGAAAGAATGCAGGTCGATTTGAACTCTGGCTATGACCTTAACAACGACGGTTTCTTTTTGGGTGCTGGTGTAGCTTTTGCGCTGAATTAGAAGCCTTCTTGTCATCTAGCACCTATTACGTCATCCTGAGCCTAGCGAAGGATCTTTGTTTTCTATGTCACTCCACTGTGTGGAGTCTTGGTTTTCTTTAACTGGTCGTTGAATCGCTGATTTTTGGGATTAATGGATTATGCAGATTTGAAAAAACGCGTCACCCCGCACAAGCGAAGCGCGATGCGGGGTCTTCCAATGTTGGAAAAATGATAAGCACTGGAAGATGCCGTGTTCCCTGCTTTCGCAGGGCAGGTAAGTGTTGCAGGACCTAATATTGGAAATATCATCCAGCGCCAACTTTGTCATCCTGAGGCTTGCCGAAGGATCTTTACTAATTTGTATCTGAACGAGTTAACAAAGATTCATCGCTACGCTCTGAATGACTTTAAAAAATTAAAAATAACCGTCATCCTGACCACGCCATGGTGTGGGAAGGTTCTTACCATTTTCCAATTCCACTTCTGATGGTGAAACTATATTAAAAAATGGGACCTGAAAAATTTCAGATCCCATGTTTCACAGTTCAAACAGGATCAGCTCTTAAGCGTGGCCTGAGCAGCTGCTAGTCGGGCTACAGGTACGCGATAAGGTGAACAGCTCACATAATTCAGACCAATCTGATAACAGAATGCTACGGAATTCGGCTCACCACCATGCTCACCACATATACCAACTTTCAGATCACTCTTCATCGCACGACCACGATCAGTAGCCATCTCGATTAACTGACCAACTCCCTCGAAGTCAATAACCTGGAATGGATCATCCTGTAGGATACCTTGTTTCAGATATTCTCCTAAGAATTTACCGGCATCGTCTCGAGAATAACCAAAGGTCATCTGAGTAAGGTCATTTGTACCGAAGCTAAAGAACTCAGCTTCTTTTGCAATCTGATCTGCAATCAAGGCAGCGCGTGGAATTTCAATCATGGTTCCGACTTTGTAATCAACTCGGTCATTCCATTTTTTGAATAGGCGTTCGGCTGTTTCATCTATTACCCATTTCTGAGACTTGAATTCTTGCGATGTACCAACCAGAGGAACCATAATTTCAGGAATGGTTGTAATACCTTCTTTCTTCAGTTCATAGGCTGCTTCAAGAATGGCGGTAGTTTGCATTTCAGTGATTTCAGGATAGGTAATACCTAATCGACAACCTCTATGACCCAGCATTGGGTTGAATTCTTTCAGCAACCTTACGATTTCAATAAAGTGTTGTGGACGTACATTTAAGTCATCAGCTACCTTATAGATTTCTTCTTTAGAATCTGGAAGGAATTCATGTAATGGCGGATCAAGTAATCGAACAGTAACAGGTAAACCTTCCATGGCTTTGAAGATTTCATAGAAGTCCTTTCTCTGGTATGGAAGTAATTTTGACAATGCTTCCCGTCTTTCGATCTCTGATTCAGAGATAATCATTTTACGAATTGCCTTAATTCGTTCTTCACCAAAGAACATGTGTTCTGTACGGCACAGGCCAATACCTTCAGCACCAAAGTCACGAGCTTTTTGAGCGTCTTCAGGGGAATCGGCATTAGTTCTAACCATCATATCTCTGTATGAATCAACCCATCCCATAAAAGTATCGAAGTCTTCATCCATTTCAGGTTTAATAACTTCTTTCTGTCCAGCAAACACATTACCAGTGGTACCGTCAATTGAAATCCAATCACCTTCACGAATAGTGGTATCACCATTTGTAAAGCTTAGATTTTCGTAGTTAATAATGATATCACCACAACCGGCCACACAAGGTTTACCCCAACCACGAGCAACTACGGCCGCATGGGAAGTCATACCACCACGGGAAGTCAGAATACCTTCAGCAGCACTCATACCACCCACATCTTCAGGTGAAGTTTCGATTCTAACAAGAATTACCGGTTCACCTTTTTCAGCGATCTCTTCTGCTTTCTCTGATGAGAAAACAACAGTACCTACTGCCGCACCCGGTGAAGCTGGTAAGCCTTTTCCAAGTGTGGAATCGCCATCGGCGCTTTTATCAATTTGTGGATGAAGTAGCTGATCAAGGTGATTTGGCTCAACCAGATTTTTAACGGCTTCTTTTTCCGTTATCAAACCTTCATTTACCATATCAACTGCAATTTTTACAGCTGCCTGACCTGTTCGCTTACCATTTCTGGTTTGAAGGATCCATAGTTTACCTTTCTGAATGGTAAACTCTATGTCCTGCATATTACCGTAGTGTTTTTCCAGTTTCTGAGTGAGTTCATTCAATAACTTGAAATCTTCAGGCATTTCTTTTTCCAGTAGGTCAATGTCTTTAGGAGTCCGGATACCGGCTACTACATCTTCACCCTGTGCATTAATCAGAAACTCACCATACAGTTTATTTTCACCATTGGAAGGGTTTCGAGTAAAACACACCCCGGTCGCTGAGTCATCCCCCATATTACCAAATACCATAGCCTGTACATTCACAGCTGTACCCAGCAGGCCGGTGATGTGATTTATCTGTCTGTATTTTCTGGCTCTGTCGCCCATCCATGAATTAAATACGGCATTAATGGATAGATCCAGCTGCTCGTAAGGGTCAGCTGGGAACATATAGCCGGTCTCATTACGATAAACGGCTTTGTAGCGATCAACCAGTTCTTTTAAATCCTCTGTAGTTAGTTCGGTGTCATCTTCCACACCGCGGGATTTTTTAAGGTTTTCGATAGCCACTTCGAATTTGTCGTGTGGAATTCCCATCACCACGTTTCCAAACATATCGATAAATCTTCGGTAGCTATCGAAAGCGAATCTCTCATTCGCCGTATGTGATGCTAATCCGGCAACAGTATCATCGTTCAATCCAAGATTCAGAACAGTATCCATCATTCCCGGCATGGATAGTGCCGCACCTGATCGAACTGATAGTAACAGAGGATGGTGTAAATCACCGAGCTTCATTCCCATGATCAGCTCAATATGTTTTACTCCACTTCTAATCTGTTCTCTTAGACCTTCCGGCCATTTGCCTTCATTCTCTTCGTAATAGCGGCAACTTTCTGTAGAAATTGTAATACCAGCTGGTACTGGAAGTCCTATTGCTGACATTTCAGCCAGGTTGGCTCCCTTACCACCTAATAATTTTTTCATTTTTCTGTTTCCTTCGGCTTCCCCTGCGCCGAATACATACACGTGCTTTTGTAGGACATCAGTAATCATTGGTAACTCCCAATAGGTTGAATTATAGAACAGTCGGTTTTTCCACCGATTTTTAAGGAGTTTAATAA
>CBFHVG010000077.1:0-18245 GCA_965659005.1 uncultured Balneolaceae bacterium | reverse complement strand
TTTATTCAAGCTATTCTTGTTGGTCTCACAAATCTCGTTTTCACTATCGTTGCGATGTTACTCATAGATCGATTAGGGAGAAAACCACTTCTGGCTGTGGGTGTAGCAGGAATAGGACTATTTATGGTGTTACTTGCATATGGATTCAATTCAGCAACATACTCCCTCACTCAGGATAAAATTGATCAACTGACTGATATTGAACTTAGAGAAGAGGTGTCTGTACTGGCTGGAAAATCCTTTGATAATGATGTTCAATATAAAAACGAACTTAAATCCCTTCTTGGTGATCAAAGAGCCAAGATTTATGAATCTGAATTAATTACTGCTGCCATCAGCATTAACCCGACTTTAATATTGATAGGAATCATTGGATTTGTAGCTTGTTTTGCGGTATCCCTTGGACCTGTGATGTGGGTACTCTTTTCAGAACTTTTCCCTCTTAGGATAAGAGGTATCGCAATCTCTCTTGTTGGGGCCGTTAATTCTGCGGTATCGGCTGGTGTACAGTTTATATTTCCGTGGGAGCTATCGACCATAGGTAGTTCTCTGACTTTCCTGATCTTTGGTTTATTTGCTTTCGCAGGTTTAATATTTGTCCTGAAAGTGATTCCTGAAACTAAAGGCCGAACACTTGAAGAACTTGAACTGGAATTAGTGAAATAGAAACAGAAATTCGAAGATTATGAAAAAGACTTTATCCATTTTGACCCTTGTTTGCTTACCACTGCTCATAGCTTGTGAGTCAGGTAAGAAAGAGATTCCAGCCGAAAGCTGGGCTGTTGATTTTTTTGATGATTTCGAAACCTTTAATGATGAAAACTGGCAGGATCAACGCATCTGGGTGAATAACGAAACACAGTGTTATGTGCCTGATGGAGAATATGGTACTCGCGAAGTGAGTGAAGGCACCTTAAAACTGAAGGTGATCAACATCAATGAGAAAATCGAGTGCGATAACATGGACAAACACGGTGTTCAGCATCCGGAAACTCAATATGTGGCCGGTCGCATTGCTTCCAAGAATCGTAAAGAGTTTGTTAAGGGGAAATGGACTGCTCGCTTAAGGCTTTCCACAGCAAATGAACCTTCCATGTTCCCAGCCTGGTGGATCTTGGGAGCTCAGAACAATGAACCTCCGGTTCAGGAAGAAGATGAAACGGTTTGCTGGCCAATGACCGGGTCGGGTGAAATTGATATTTTTGAACATCATGGTGATCATCAGGAAGACCATTATACAACCGGTGCTATCAAAAGCCAGGGAGAATGTGATTCTGGCGACTGGTGGAGTATTCGCTCCGGTGTAGATGCAGTACTTACAGACTACCATGAGTATTCTGTTGAGTGGGAAGGCAGCGACCTGGTGTACAGACTCGATGGAAATGAAGTTTATCGAAATGAAGATCAAGGGGATGAGTACCCCGAAGCTATGTTTGCAATCCTGAACTACGCTAAGATTACGGATAACCCAATGGAAGGCGAATGGGTTATGGAGGTTGACTGGGTGAAGCATGAGTCTCGGGTGGATTGATTTGAAAAAAGAAGTCATCCTGAGGTTTACCGAAGGACCTCACCACATCCTGGCAAGGTCCCTCACTTCACCCGATAAATCGGGATTGTTCAGGATGACACATTTTTGTCATCCTGAGGTAACGAGGGATCTAACCACATCCTGACAAGGTCCCTCACACCGCCATTCATGAAGTGCACGAATGATGATTTACTCTTCAAAGCCATCCATCAACTCTTCCACATTCTCGGGCTTTCTGGTCATTAGACTCACACCGTAAGTAACCACCAGACCAACTATAAAGGCTGGAATAAGCTCATATAGATTTTCTTTTAGAACCGGTATGTAATACCACACAATGGTAGTTAATGTGCCTGCAAATAAACCGGAAATTACGCCCGCCTTTGTGGTGCCTTTCCAGAAAATAGCCAGAATGGAGGTCGGACCAATGGCAGCACCTAATCCTGCCCAGGCAAATAGTACCAGCCAGAAAACTAACTCCTGTGCTCCAAGTCCAATAATCAGGGCAATGACCACCAAAACGAAAACAACGATGCGTGAGTAATTCACAAGGGTTTTCTGAGGGATTTCTTCATTCCTTTTCAATAGCTTTTCATACACATCTCTCACCACCGATGAAGCCGCCACAAGAAGCTGGGAATCAGCCGTCGACATAATGGCTGCAAAAATGCTGGCAACAACAATTCCAAAGAATACAGGGTGTAATTGATCTCTGGCTAGGGTTGGATATAAGTTCTCAGTATCAGATGCCGGTAGCAAATCAATGTCAGGGAAATAATATCGGCCAATCATACCAACCATAATGGCACCAACTGCCATCACCACATTCCAGGCCGTTCCAACATAAGCGGCAAACTTCAGATGCTTTGCATCTTCGATGGCCATATATCTGGATAGAATATGGGGATTACCGGGCGATCCTAATCCAATTCCCACAAAACCAATGAACACTCCAGCTGTTATTGCAAAAGGATCAACGAAACCATCTAGGGAATGTAATTCCTGTAGAACCGGAGTTAACCCGCCAGTTACAAGTGCAATAATGGGTAGACCAACCAAAGCGAAAATCATCAGAAATGCCTGAAGCATATCAGTTAAACTAACAGCCAAAAAGCCGCCTAAAACTGTGTAAAGTAATATGATGACAGCGGATAGAATAATCCCGGTATTCTGTTCCAGCCCGAAGCTGGACGCGAATGCTTTTCCCCCGGCAACAAACTGAGCAGAAACATAACTCACCATGAACAATAGAAAGATAACTACCAATACTACTCTTAAATGCCCTTTATAATCCTGAAAACGTTCAGCAAAAAAATCAGGTACCGTAATACAGTCATACTTTTCCGAAAACCTTCTTAATCTGGGAGCATAGAACAAGAAGAGAAAAAACTCAACGATAATATAACCGGCTACCGCCCATATGGCTGATGCTCCTCTGACATATGCAATTCCCGAAACACCAAGTAACAACCAGGCCGAACGACCTGAGACCACGGCTGACAGAGCAATCACAAAGCGGTTCATTTTACGTCCGCCAATAAAGAACTCGGCAAGACCTTCTGAAGAGAAACGGGCTGAATAAATTCCAACCCCAATAAGCACCATCAGATAAGCAAGAAAGGCGCCTATGGCATAATAATCTACAGCTATTTCAACGACTTGTGATTCGTTCATAAAACGAGTTGGTCATCCTAAGATTGCTGCCTGCCCCGGTGTTGGTCAGGGAAGGATCTATCCTTATTTTGATAGCTCCCAAGCTCGAGCTTGGGAGCTATCCACATTTTTCTGTTTAAGAACACTTGCTAGCCTAAGTGATCAAGGGAAAATGCCCATCGATTCGTAAAGTATACCGATCTTGTTGATAGCATTAATAAAAGCGGCTGTCCTGTAATCGACTTCGTGCTCTTGTCTGAGTTCAAGAATCTGATGGTAGGCCGTAGACATGGTTTCTTCAAGCCCTGAATCCACTAAATCTCTTTCATCTGCACCCTGTGCCAGATCATTGATTTCATGCTGAGTAAACTTGCGATCAGAAATATTTTCAATGGTCTGAAGAATTTTTTTGTAAGAGGATTCATCAAATCGTTTACCCATTCTTCCAAAGCGTACGTGTGATAAGTTTTTTAACCACTCGAAATAAGAAACTATCACGCCACCCGCATTCAGATAAGTATCCGGAATAATAAGGGCACCTCTATCCTTAAGGATATCGTGAGCATCAGATGTCACAGGCCCATTAGCTGCTTCGCCAATAATCTTAGCTTTAATATTCTTAGCATTTCCACCATGAATCTGGCTTTCCAGAGCTGCCGGAATCAAAATATCGCATTCCATTTCCATGACTACTTTATTGTCGGCCAGCTCTTTGCTATTACCGAAACCAATAATACTTCCTGTCTCTTTTCTGAATGCCATGAGACCTTCAAGATCAATTCCGTTTGGATCATAAATGGATCCTTCCATTTCTGCTACACCTACTAGAATAGCCCCACTTTCAGTCATGTATTTGGAAGCATGGTAACCTACATTTCCTAATCCTTGTACTATAAAAGTTTTGCCTTCGACGCCATAATCCAGCCCGTAGCGATCCATTTCTTCTTTATTGTCACAAACCTCGCGGATACCAAAGTAAACCCCGCGACCTGTTGCTTCTGTTCGTCCACGAATGCCACCCATTTCAATGGGCTTACCGGTTACACAAGCTTCAGCGTTTAGGTCAGAGCGCATTTGTCGATAGGTATCCAGAATATATCCCATCTCTTTCGCACCCGTTCCGTAATCAGGTGCCGGCACATCAATACCTGGACCAATAAAATCTTTTTGGATTAGCTCATAGGTATATCTTCTTGCGATACGTTCAAGCTCTGTATCAGAATATTCTCTTCGACTCACCTTCACGCCACCTTTAGCGCCTCCAAAAGGAACGTCTACAATAGCACACTTATAAGTCATTAAGGCAGCTAGCGCCATGGTTTCATCTTCATCAACCTTATGGCTGAAACGTATCCCGCCTTTGGTAGGGGTTTTGTGATGACTATGCTCAACTCGCCAGCCTTCTACTACCTGAATGGAACCATCGTCCATTCTAACCGGAAAAGTTGTGTGATAAACATGATTACAAATCTTGATTTGAGCCAGTAAACCCTCATCAAATCGGGTGTATTTCGCTGCTTTATCAAAGTTTTTATTTACCTGCTCGTAAAATTTTATCTGTCCGGACATTGTAGTTAGTTAGGTTGATTCACGAATGTGTGAGTGTCGTGATTATCGCCCATATATACAATAGCTATACTTTAATTTACATAAGGCAAAGAGATATGGAGGTGGTCTGCAGTACCCACATGCCTAAGTGTTTTAAACCCAAGTATGTCGAATGAAAACTTGAGTAATCGATTGCGGATTTCGGTCTGGCCTATTGTTCTAAGATCAATGGCATAAACAAAACCATCTTCCTGCTCATAATGCATTGAAGATTGTAGTGGTGTTAGGCCCATTCGCTGATAATCCTCAGGAGTACGACTGATATCAGTAATTATCAGGTCAGAGTCGGCCAAAGTAACAATGGAAATGGTTACCCTCATTATCGGATGCAAACTTCTGTAAACCTCTCTAACAGCTTCATTCTTTGTATTTTGATCCGAAATAAAGAGAAGAGCGTACATACAAAATCCAATAACTAATGTACTGGCTCCTTTCCATGTCCATGATAGTAATTTCCGCTTATTCTTCACTTTTCTGAAGAGGACAAAAAGACCAATACTAAATACGATTATGGTAATTGTTGCTGCGCCGGCTAATGAAAACCATCCGTTTAGCTCATAATTCTGATGAATTATCAATGAGGATCTGATCAGTGTTATAAATGGAATAGTTGCCACCCCGCCAATCAACAAAATCCATCCAAAAAGACTTCGAAAGATCCTTTTCTGCTTCTTTAATTTGGCTGGTTTTGGAAGCTTATAATCACCTTGAAGCTGCTGCTCAAATTGGGCTTTGAACTCTTCAGGTGATTGTGATAACCAGTCGGTTTGATTTGCTGTCTTCGAAGGCATGGTTCTTTAACGTCTTAATACAGCATTGGTTACTCGTTTTTTTACAAATATGCTATGTCTGAGATTAGTATTTGGCTTATCATCCTCATACTAATTCGAAATAGACTAGAAAAATGAAATACTCATTATCAATAATTGCTCTTCTTTTGGTTTTTGCAGGATGTTCTTCAACTGATGAGGTCGATCCAGCCTTACTTGCCAAAGCGAAAGAAATCCATGAAAATGTGATCACCCTCGATACACATGTGGATATTAATACACAAAACTTTACAGCTGAAAGAAACTACACACAACGACTCAATACTCAGGTTGATCTTCCTAAGATGAATGAAGGTGGGTTGGATGTAGCTTTCCTAATTGTATATACTGGACAGGACACACTCTCAGAGGAAGGATATGCTAAGGCATATGAAAATGCGGATGACAAGTTTAATGCCATCCATAGATTAACCAAAGAAATTGCTCCTGATCAAATAGAACTGGCGACCACTTCAGAAGATGTTCGCCGAATTGTAGCCTCCGGAAAAAAAGTGGCCATGATTGGTGTTGAAAATGCCTACCCGGTTGGTACAGATTTGGGAAGAATTAAGGAATTTGCTGAAAGAGGTGCTACATATATGTCGCTTTCACATAACGGCCATAGCCAATTCTCAGATTCTAATACCGGTGAACGAGATTCTGTATGGCTGCATGATGGACTTTCTGATCTGGGTCGTGAAGCCATTAAGGAAATGAATAAGTGGGGAATCATGATTGACCTTTCTCACCCATCCAAGAAAGCCAATATGGAAACGATGCGTTTATCAAAGGCTCCGGTAATTGCTTCTCACTCTTCAGCCAGAGCCATGAATGATGTTTCCAGAAATCTGGATGATGAAGAACTCATGATGCTCAAAGACAATGGTGGCGTAGTGCAAACAGTTGCATTTCGCTCATATGTAGATTCTGAAAAACACAGTAAATACAATGAGGCTTATAATGCTGCTATTGCAAAAGTAGCTGAGGAGAATGACTTCGAAATTATGAGCCGTAGAGATATTCGGGATATGGAACCGGAAAAACGGGATGCTTATTACGATCGATATCTTGAGATTCGTGAAATGGCTGAGCCTGAAATTGCCAAAGCATCTAAAAAGAACCCTTCTGTTAACGTTGCTGACTTCGTTGATCACATCGATTATATGGTTAACCTCATTGGTATTGATCATGTTGGAATTTCATCCGACTTCGATGGCGGTGGAGGCGTTGAGGGCTGGATGGATGCATCTGAAACCTTCAGTATTACGCTGGAACTGGTAAAAAGAGGGTACAGCGAAGAACAAATTGAGCAACTTTGGAGCGGAAACCTTCTCAGGGTACTTGATGAGGTTCAGGAAATTGCTGCTTCATTGCAAGAATAGTGGGATGATTCTAAATGCTGAAATAATTTTCAGCAAATTATCAGAGTGTGCAGGAATCATTTCCTGTTAAACTATAAAGGAAGAGTAAGGATCGCTGTAGATTTTTACTCTTCTTTTTTGCACTTTATACACATGGATCACACATATAATAAAAAGATAATTCACATAGACATGGACGCGTTTTATGCTGCTGTGGAAGAACGTGATGATCCATCCCTAAGAGGTAAACCGGTAATTGTTGGTGGTTCGCCTAATTCACGAGGTGTGGTTTCAACCTGTAATTATGAAGCACGTAAATATGGTGTTCATTCAGCAATGCCAACCGCTCAGGCAGCAAGACTTTGTCCCCATGGTGTTTTTGTAAAACATCGATTCGACGCTTATAAAGAAGCTTCCACACTCATTCGGGAAGTTTTCTTTGAGTACACCGATTTGGTTGAACCCCTTTCTCTTGATGAAGCCTATCTGGATGTAACCGAAAATAAGATCGACAACCCATCAGCTACACTCATCGCGAAAGAGATCAAAGCGAAAATTAAAGAGAGAACACAGCTTACTGCATCTGCTGGTGTTGCATATAATAAATTCATAGCCAAAGTAGCTTCCGATTTTGATAAACCTGATGGACTTACTGTTATCACGCCGGCTAAAGCTCAGGCCTTTATCGAAGCTTTGCCTATTCAAAAATTCTTTGGTGTTGGAAAGGCCACTCAAAAGAAAATGAAAAGCCTTGGTATTAAAACAGGGGCCGATCTTAAAAAATGGTCTGAATATGATCTTGTGACCTCCTTCGGTAAAGTGGGTAGACACTATTATAAAATCGTTAGAGGCATCGATAATCGAGATGTAAAACCCCATCGTGTTCGAAAATCTTATGGTAAAGAGAGAACCTTTAATGAGGACCAGGGCGATATGCACTGGATTCTGAATTTCCTTGAAGAGCTGGCAGCTCAGATATCTCAGGGCATGAAGAAGATTAAAGCAGCAGGGAAAACCGTAACGCTAAAGGCCCGCTATTCTAATTTCGAAACGCTCACACGGAGCGTTACTTTCGGACATTATACTAACGATGATGAAGAAATTTTCGAAGCCGTCAAAAATCTGATCGAGGATACCGAAGTGGGTGAAAGAAAAGTTCGTTTATTGGGCATCAGCTTATCCAATCTGAATCTGAACAATCAGGGGCAAGTAGAGCAGTTGGAGCTGGATTTATTTAATTAATTTGAAATAGATCAAATTTTTTAAAACCAAAATTAAGACAGCCTCGTCTTATAGCCATCAACTAATACAAATGAACTGAAAGTGCATTCCGACAAAATGGAAGATGCTAAACTAGTACAGGATTTTTGGGGTGGTGACATTCAGGCTTTTAATAGCCTTGTTCAGCGCTGGCAACCACCCATCCATCGTTTTGCTTTTCGCTTTTTCAATAACAGCGATGAAGCTCACGATATTACTCAACAAACATTCATCAAGGCTTATCAGAAAATGGATACCCTTGACGATGCAGATAAATTCAGCTCATGGTTATATAGAATTGCAAATAACCTATGTCTGGATGAATTAAAAAGAGCCGGGAGAAAGCGAACCTCCTCCTTGGAAGCATTGAAAGTAGCCCCGGCTCAGCCTGTTACTGATTCTCCAGACGTGGAGTATAGTCAGGCTGAAGCAACCATTTTACTGAATAAGGCGCTCATACAAATACCTACTGAACAACGGGTTGTAATCATTATGAAACAATATGAGAACCTGACTTTCAAAGAAATTGCAGAAATACTGGATGAATCCATTAATACCGTGAAATCCAGAATGTATTACGGTCTCAAAGCTCTTAGAGACATTTTTAACCAATGGAATTTAACCAAAGAGGCATTTGAATATGAATCATGAACAAGCACGTATGCTATTTATGGATTATCTCTATGACGAGATGGATAGCACAGAGCGAATAGCTCTTGAAGCATACCTTGAAGAACATCCTGATTTACAGCAGGAACTGAAAGAGCTCAGCGGTACAGCAGAAATCCTTTCCTTTATGCCTGTTGATCAACCAAAAGAAAAACTGGTTATAGTTCCTTCAGGTATTGAATCTGAAAAAACCACCGCACCTGTTCGAAGATTAAACACTTCATTCAGATATCTGTCTGGAGCCGCAGCGGCCATTTTAATTTTCTTTATGGGTATCCTGGTTTCAAACCTCAATATTTCAACTACTGACGGAAGCCTGGCTATCTCATTTGGGGAAAAAGCAGAACCTGTACAACAAGGATTTTCCCCAGAACAAGTGGAAGCTATAATCACTCAAGTTCAGGCAGATAATGCCGCCCTGGTTAATCAATTAATAAACACTTTACAGGACGAACAACAGGATCAGATTGAACAAAGACTGATCAACTTCGCATCATATTACAATGAGCAAAGAACCAAAGACTTAGAATTAATATCACTAGGTTTCGATCGCCTCGAAGAATCTACATACAATAGATTCAGACAAACAGACGAGGTACTTGGAGAGATCATTCAAACCGTAAACACAGAGCGTTAATCAAATCATTACAAAACCATGAAAAGAATAAAACATATCATTGCAGCCACCATAGTATCAGCATTGGCTTTCACATCAGTACAGGCACAAAATTTTGACACCAATCGAATGAATCGTGACCTGAGAATCCTTGAAAATGTATTAGGAGAGTTTTTTAAGACCGGCGCACTTCGCAGCGCATCAGGGAACTTGTTTATTGACTCGGATAATAACCGAGGTGTAAAAGGGACCTATTTACCTGATTTTGGAGTCATCTTTATGGTACCACGCCCAAATAATTTTGGCCGAATTGTAATCAGAGATGGAAACATAGATGCCGATGAAAAAAATAAGTTAAACGAAGTATTCTCTTTCTATTATGGTGATGGAGATGAATCTGAAGGCAATGAAATCACTGAAGAGAATATAGAAGCACGTATTAAAGAGTTTCTCAGAGACTATGCAGCAACCATCGGTCAATTAAAAGACGATGAGAAAGTAATGGTAATCTATGGTGCAAGTTCCAACAGCCAAAGAAACATGGCTTTTACCATCGCTTCAACAAAAATACAAACAAAGAAAGATCCTATTGATGAAATACCAATCATCTCTGTTGTTGCAGACAAAAAGGATATTGAAGATTATCGCTCAGGTAAACTCTCTGAAAGTGCCTTCAATAATAAGGTGAGCCTTTCTAAAACTGAGAAAAAGGAATACCTCGATCTTAAAGTGCTTAGTAACATCTTTGAAACTGCTCTCGAAGAAGGCAAAGGTTATGAGTTCCACATCACAACCAGAGGTGCACTGAGTTATCTATATATGGAGAATTTTGGTGCTCTTTATACCATCAACGTACACCTTGGCCATAACCGTGGAGAAGAAAGAGAAGTGATATTTGGTTACCCAACAGGAACTTCAAATATTGATATCGATAAGATCAGAGAAGAGCAAAGAGAACGTGAAGTAGAGCGTAGTGAAGCTGTAGCTAAAGAGTATGATCAGCTACTTTCAAAGATGAGAGAATTCATTGTAGACTACGCCCGCACACTTTCAACTGTAAAGTCAGATCAGCACTTATTAGTTACACTCAACATTAATGATAGACTTAAAGATGTGCCGGAAAGAGTTGATTTCCAGATTGCAAAATCTGTTCTGGAAGATCTGGACAAAGGTAAAGTGAATCGATCAGAAGCAATCAACAAGGTAACTGTTCGAGAATATTAAGAACTGATTTAGAGCACCTCATAGTGTTGTAATCTAACCACCAAATAAGTCAAGAGAGCTTCTTATCTACCGCTAATCGGAATTAATCGCCTTCCGGTTAGCGGTTTTTTTGTGAACAAGTCTGTTCATAATTTAAATATACATTCCTTTTTTAAAGCTTCAGCAAGTAAAACGGAATATTCATCTGCCATAATTTCTTTAGCTCCAAAGGTACCAAGATGGTCTGTATAGAATTGTGTATCCCACAGCTCATAACCCCGGTTCACTAGAATTTGGTGACAATGATATAGTGCGATTTTATCATATTCGTTTTTCTTTTTGAACATGGATTCACCAAAGAAGACAGCCCCCAGGCTTATACCATATAATCCTCCAACCAGTTCTTCATCCAGATTGTAGATCTCTACACTATGTGCAAAACCCATTTCATTTAGAAGCGAATAGGAATTGATGATGAGTTCGTTGATCCACGTTGTTTCCCGATCTGCACAAGCCTTCACAACATCTTTGAAAGCTGTATTAACCTTACAGGTATACTCAGCCTTTCTAATTTCTCTCCTAACGTTGCTGGATACCTTAAAATCTTCAAGTGGAATAATCCCCCTTTGGGTGGCAGTGTACCAGTGAACATGCTCATCATCGCCATCATCTGCCATTGGGAAAACCCCATTGGCATAGCCTTCGATGAGAATTTCAGGGGGAATAATTCGAGACACTTTACTGCTGGCTACAAAATTCCAGTTCTAATGTTCCTATTGGTGATCCAGGGGGCGCGGGTAATACCTGCATTCCCTCAAATTCTGATGGATCATCCATATATTGCTTAAGCATTTGTGCAGCCAACACTTTATCCGCTGAAGTATTTTTCTCCAACCAAATCTGAACTTCCATTAGTTTGTTTAGTGTGAGACTCTTAGTGAGGGCATTTGTACTACTTGAGTTCGCTAATCCAATCATATTTCCTAAAACAGCATAATTAACCATAGCCTGCACCGAACTGTTATAGTCATTTTTTAGCTTGGCGTATATAGTTGCATTCAGCATTTGATCCAACATATCACTGAATCCCGGCATGCTGTTGTCTCTTGAATTATGCTCTACCATTCTATTTGCCCTTTGCGGATTCAGCATTAGTCCAGATATAAATGATGCTGTTGTGTGAGCCAATCCCAGAGGATCAAGCGTTGGGCCTGTATTACCTCTGAATAATTCACGCGTTGATCCAATACCCGCAGCACGTGGTGGAATTGTCTCAAGAATAGATTCAGGCAATGCAATGTTCTCTGCTTTCAGAGTTTCCAGCATAGCATCAATGGCTTTCTTTTGTGTTGCTGCATCTACCATTGAATGAGTTGATTGATTATCTCCCCTAAGCTTGTAACCATAATCGACACCACCAATAAGCTTAACTGCAGCCTCAACCTGATATCTATGGAATAAATAAATTGGAACCAGAACATCTTCCAGCTCAGACATAGACCGACCTGTTCGAATATTAGCTTCACCGAAATTATTTAAAGCTATTTTTCTAATAGCCATCACATTCTCTAACTCGGAAATTGCGCCTGAACCATTGTCCCATAAGTGTGCTCTTGGGTGGGCTCCGCCTTGTGGACGAGCGTCCTGATCTGTTACAAATTCAAGGCCGTCTTCATGAGCTTGCTCTAGTAGTTCGTTTAGTGCAGCAGCCTCATCTGTTCCATCTGGAAAATCTTGATATCCAAAAGTGATAGCCAGTTTATCCCATTCACCAATTCCTGTGTCATAGGCATCTGATAAATTAATTTCACCACCCCTGTTCAGCGTCACTGTGGGGTGTGGGTAATCCATCACTGACTCTCTACCATAAGCAGAAGCAGCAAAATTATGAGTAATACCTAATGTATGACCAACTTCATGGGCTGAAAGTTGACGAATTCGTGCCAGTGCCATTTCAATCATTCGGGGATCTTGTTCGTCTCCATTTTTATACGGAGCCAACAAACCTTCAGCAATCAGAAAATCCTGACGAACTCTTAGTGAACCCAATGAAACGTGTCCTTTGATGATTTCACCTGTTCTTGGATCTGTGACAGACGAACCATAAGACCAGCCTCTTGTTGATCTGTGAATCCATTGAATTACGTTATATCGAACATCCAGTGGATGTGCATCTTCAGGAAGTACTTCAACTCTATAAGCATCTTTGAATCCGGCCGCTTCAAAAGCCTGTGCCCACCATCTGGCTCCATCCAGCAAGGCTGAACGAACCGGCTCTGGTGTTCCATTATCGAGATAGTAAACAATGGGTTCTTTTACTTCACTCATTTCAGCGGTTGGATCTACTTTCTCAAGTCTATGTCTTGAAATGAACCTTTTTACCAATGATGATTCAATCGGTGTACCATAATCCTGATAACTTATGCCAAAGAAGCCACCTCTAGGATCGTGTGCTCTTGGGGTATAATTATCATCCGGTAATTCAATAAATGAATGATGCTGTCTTACGGTAAATGAAGAGGAATTTGGTGTAACAGATCTAAGATATCTGCCTGTAGCCTGACCAGTGAAGGTAATCATTGACTCAAATTCTGTGTTCTTAGGAAAGTTCATTGTCCCTTCCTTGTATAAAGCCGTGCGGCTATTATCAACTCTATATGTTCCTTCTCGTCCGCCTCTTAACCTGTCAGCTACACCATGGGCGTCACGTTGCAGGAAGGAAGTCATATCTATTAAGTACTTCCCGTCTTCTTCTGCTTCTACTTTGAAACCCCAAAGCACTGATGAAGCAAAGGCTTCTTTTACAGCTTTCTTCTCAAGTGCATTATCCGTTTCAGCCCTGTAGTCATAATTAGGTTGAACCATCAAAATCTTTGGTCCTCTCTTTTCGAAGTGCACTATCTGGGTTCCCCCAAGCTGACCTCTATCAAGGCCTATATCATTTGACCCTATCCCTGCTGTTAATGAATTCACATATAGAAACTCTTCATTCAGCTTGTCTACAACCAACCATAGTTTACCCGAGGCTTCGTCCCAGTAATAATCAAAGTAACCTTCAGTGATTGTTAACTCTTTTGTCTTCTCTTTGATAGATGTTTGTGCACTAGCGTTTAGGCATACAAATGCCAATAGTATGAATAATAGAACCTTTTTCATGTTATTTGAGGCTTTGGTTAAAAGGTAGTCAGGAATGTAATGGATGAGCGCCCATTTACAAAAGCAAAATCAGCGAATGATTCCTTCTTCTTTCATTCTTTTGAAATAATCTCTGGCTGCATCCATCACCTTAGGTGACAGAAGTAATGCTGCTGTCATTGTCGGTATACTCATGAGTGCAAACATCCCGTCGGTAAAATTCAAGACAGCATTTATAGTAGCCACTGACCCAAAAATAATAGCCAGAGCATAGAAATAGTTGAAATACTTTTGCTTATCCGCCCCAACAAGAAAACCAAGACATTTAGTACTGTAATAGGAATAGGTGAATAAAGAACTAAAGCCAAACACAAGCACGCAGAAAATGAGTATATAAACCCCAGCCGGACCTAGTGCTTCCTGAAAAGCACTGGAAGTAAGTGATATGCCGTTTTCATCTCCGGTCTTCCATACATCTGTAACCAGAATTGCCATTGCTGTCATGGTACATACAATGATGGTATCAATAAATGGACCCATCATAGCAACAAGCCCTTCTCTAACAGGCTCATCGGTTTTAGCGGCGCCATGTGCCAGCGTAGCCGTACCAATACCTGCCTCATTTGAAAAAGCTGCCCTTTTAACACCGTGAACAATAAGTGAACCCAGAACACCTCCGAATGCTGCTTCTCCATTGAAAAACTCGCCACTGAAGGCATCTGTTACAATCAACAGGAGGTAGTCGTCCAGAACGTCAATATGAATTCCCAGGATTACTAATACACATCCTACATAAATGATAACCATGGCCGGTACCATTTTAGATGCCACTTTTCCAATGCGCTTAATCCCCCCGAAAATAACCAGTGATACAATGGCTAGTATCACTAAGCCACTAATGAAATCACTTGTGAATTGGTTTGCAGCTGTTGTTATTCCATTTGGAACCAGAACAAAATCTCTAACAATCTGTGTTACCTGATTTGCCTGAAAGATAGGCAGGGGACCAAAAAGGCCCGCCACGGCAAATAATCCTGCTAATGGTTTCCATCTTGCGCCCAGCCCTTCCATTATGATATACATAGTGCCACCCTGTATATCACCATTGGAATCTTTTCCTCTGTACATGATGGAAAGGGTACATGTGAAAAACTTTGTCGCCATCCCAACAATAGCGCTCACCCACATCCAGAACACAGCTCCAGGACCACCAATAGCAATGGCTACAGCAACTCCTGAGATGTTACCTAACCCAACGGTAGCAGCAAGCGCACTTGCCAGCGCTTCAAAATGGTTAATGTCACCCGGGTCATTTGGGTCATCATACCTTCCTCTCAAAATATTGATGGCGTGGAAAAAATACCTGTAGGGTAACATACGAGAGTATATTAGGAAATATAGTCCACCTCCGGTTAGCAGGATAACCAGTGGAATCCCCCACATAAAGGATGAAAAAGTCGCTAAAATCTTATCTATAGTTTCCAAAAAGCTCTTTATTTCTGAGAAGCTGTAAAAGTAATGTGCAAGCTATGACAAACCAAACGCTAATTTTATCTGCATATTCTGACTTAGCCTAAATAAGAGAAAAAATGTATCAGCTTTCAGTTTATCAGGCCATATACAAAGCCAATGCCATTGATGATAAATTGCACACCAATGGTTAGGGCAATAAAACCCATCAATCGAGTCATCACGGTCATTCCGGTTTGCCCAATCACCTTCATAATTTTTGGCGATAGTTGAAGCAATGCATATGTAATTAAACAGGTAATCAAAACAGCCAGCGCTGTTACACCATAATCCATGACATTCTGTGCCTGAGCACCAAATCCAATAACTACCGCAATACTACCGGGTCCTGAAAGCAATGGTATGGCAAGCGGGCTAAAGGATGGATCTTCTTTTTCCTGCGCAGCATGTTCATCATCATCTGATAGCTTTCTGCCGCTTTTTTCAGGATTTAGCATAGAATAACCAGCACGTAAAATGATCATACCACCTGCAATGCGAATCGCAGGGATGCTGATCCCAAAAAAGCTGAGTATATATGTCCCAGCTAACAGGAAGGTCAGTAGAATAAAGAACATCGAAATAGTTGTCTTTTTAGCTATCTGGGACCTTTCTTCGGCTGTGTTATGTTCTGTCACAGTTAAGAACACGGGCAAGGCTGCTATTGGGTTTGCAACAGAAAAAATTGATGTGAATGTAGCCAGCATTAAAGCGCCGATTCCCATTACATCAGAAGTAAAAGGTTCGATTTGGTTTAGAAATTCTTCCATGTCCACAAGATACGGAGCTTATCTCCTTTTTTAACAACAAATCGCTGCATTTTTATAAGATTAATTTTGCACAAGATTACTTTATATTATTTTGAAATTAAATTGAACAAGCATGAGCACAGCTGTTAAATCCATACAAACTGATCAAATACTAGAAGAAGTCACCGGAATTCTAAACCGTGATATTTCACGCGATGAAAAGCTTTTTGCTATTTGTGAATTATTAGATGACGAGATTGATGTATTTAATTGGACCGGCTTCTATTTAGCTGATCCAAATGGAGAACCTTATCTGGATCTTGGGCCTTATGTTGGAGAGACTACGGATCACACTCGAATTGCATACGGAACAGGCATTTGCGGACAGGTAGCTGAATCTCATAAAACTTTTCTTGTAGACGATGTAAAGCAACAGACTAATTATCTGGCTTGCAGTCTGCATGTTAAATCTGAGCTGGTTGTTCCTGTAATGAAAGAAGATCAGTTCGTTGCACAACTTGATATTGACTCGCACACCTTGAATGCCTTCACTAAAAATCATGTCGAGTTAGTTGAAGAAATTTGTATGTTAATCGCGTCTGAGTTCTAATTTTTAAACAAAAGGGTTATGCCAAAAATTGAATTAACTGATGAAAGAGCAATAGATATCATAATTTTCTGGGTTGAAAGCTCTGACGGTAGCATTTCATATTCAGAACTTGAAAGTGTTCAGAGAGTTCTCGAGGACATGAATTATTCCATGGAGAATTACCACTCCACATTCAGTTATATCAATGGCCTTAGCACAGATAATGTTAAGAACTGTGTCAACGACGCAATAGATTATATCAAGGAAAACTTTTCAACAGACCGCAAGAACCTAACAGTTATGCTGGCACAAGCTATCGCAAATGCTGATGGTAAGGTTCATAAAACAGAAGCGGAAAAAATTGAGAAGCTTAAAGCTGCTTTAGCTGGCTGATCTTAAAGCCAGTCCAGTATCTGACCCTTATCTTCTACAGGCACATATTGCTCAAATATCTCATGTAGATTGGCGTTCTTTTTCAGCTCATTCTTCTTCACCTCATCCAGATAGGCTATGATTTCACCGTTGTTTAGAATGGCTATTTCATCACAGAGATTCTCAACTACCTCCAGAATGTGAGATGTAATGAAAACAGTTACTCCGTTTGACCTTAGTTTATTAATGATAACTTTCATTCTTTGAATGGAAATTACATCTACTGCTTCAAACGGTTCATCCAGGAACACAAGCTGTGGGTTGGCAAGAACAGCTCCACAAAAAGCCAGTTTTTTTCTACTACCGGCTGACATCTTATTCACTTTTACATGTTCATAATCCAAGATGTCAAAGTACTCCATTAGCGATGCTACTCGGTCTGCTCTATCCTCAAGTGGTCTTTGATAAACATCACATACATAATCCAAAAACTCATGACTTGTAAAAGCTTCAAAGAGTAGGGGCGGCTGCAATACTGAAGATATGTTTGCTTTAATATCTTGCTCATTCTTTTTGTTGAACTCTTTACCAAGTATGTAAATGTCGCCAACCTCGTAATTCAATAATCCTGTCAACACACCTATTAATGTTGACTTTCCGGCACCATTAGGACCAATCAGACCAAAAATCTTGCCCTTCGGGATTTCTATATTGAGCCCCCTCAATACTTTTGTTTCACCGTAGCTTTTATCAAGATTTTCTATTCTTACTGCCAGTGAGCTCATCCTACTTGTTTTTTCTTTAAGAGATGCTTGCCTGCGAAATATGCCATTAGCATTGATGTAAGTAGTAAGGCAACCTGAATGCCGGTCATACCAAAGTACTTTTCTGTGTCATTGTCACCACGAAGAAATTCAATTGCAAATCTAAGGAATGAATACCCTCCCACATGCAGATAAAATATTAAAGCCAGATCAGATCCCTTATCCCACATCTTTTTAACCAGATATAGAACGAGGAGCATAAGGGCGATATCACCGGCAAACTCATATAACTGAGTAGGGTGTAGGGGTGCGCTGTATCTTGACATTTGGTCAACTAGTCCGTTTTCATAAGACCATCTCCAGGCCGGACTTGAAACCCTTGTGTTTAAGTCGAAGCCAGGAATTGTAATTCCATAT
>CBFHVG010000076.1:0-21324 GCA_965659005.1 uncultured Balneolaceae bacterium | reverse complement strand
CATACCCACTCTATTATTTGTTGTTTTTCAGGGAACATTTGCTGCTATAGCTGTGGCCATTGTTAGTGGCTCGATTATTGAACGCGTTCGTTTTTCAACCTGGGGCTTATT
Source organism: uncultured Balneolaceae bacterium (assembly GCA_965659005.1). GTDB lineage: Bacteria > Bacteroidota > Rhodothermia > Balneolales > Balneolaceae > CAYPTY01. The sequence goes on along the minus strand of CBFHVG010000076.1, from coordinate 21,213 downwards.
TTCGGTTCTTTGGGTTATAGCTGTATATGCCCCTGTTGCTCACTGGGTTTGGGGTGGTGGTTTTCTAAGTGGAAGTGGTGAAATGGATTTCGCCGGTGGGACCGTGATACACGTCAATGCGGGTGTTGCAGGACTTGTACTCTCTTATTTAGTCGGTAAGAGAATGGAACACAGCTTAGAAGAAGTCAGAAAACCATCTTCCATCAAGTTTATGGTTCTAGGTTCAGCCTTATTGTGGTTTGGCTGGTTTGGGTTTAATGGAGGTTCACAATTAGCTGCAGATGGCATTGCTGCAAATGCTTTGTTGGTAACAAATGTCGCTGCTTGTGCTGGTGCACTTGTTTGGTTAACTATTGAGTGGTTCATCGTTAAAAAACCTACCCTGATTGGTATGGCATCCGGTGCCATTTCCGGACTGGTAGGTATTACGCCAGCTTCAGGATATGTAGATGTATCTGGTGCACTTTCAATTGGTATTATTTCAGGTATCGTTGGATACTGGGGTGTAGTTCATCTAAAATCTTGGGTGAAGCATGATGATACTTTAGATGCCTTTGGTATTCACGGATTGGTGGGTATAGCTGGTGCCATTTTAACCGGAGTGTTTGCAAATCCTGAAGTAAACGGTGGCGCAGGACTTCTTTACGGTAATCCAGCACAAGTTTGGGTTCAGACAAAAGCTGTTTTAATTACAATTGCTTATTCAGCTGTTGCTACTGCAATAGTATATAAGGCCGCTTCACTAATAACATCTGGTGGTAGAGTTAAAGAAGATTTGGAGCTTGAAGGAATGGACATTGGCTATCATGGTGAACAACATTTAGTTGTCGATGAAACTCATGTTGTAGCGTCTGTCAAACTGAAGAACGATTAGTTGAAAACTATCCATCTAAATTGAAAGCCTCCTTTGCGAGGCTTTTTTTATACAATCCTATCTTTATCACTGTAATCAAGTATCTCACCCCTGTATCCGAACACACGCTTAATCCATTTTACAGACGACTCGGATTGATTCTTGATATACCATTGATCAGCAGCTCGACGTGCACCTAGTCCATAGGTAGGATATGGATGGATAGTATCTGCGATATTCCTAAGCGTAACTCCATTTCTCATAGCAACAGCATATTGTGAAATAAGATCACCTGCCTGAGCTCCTACAATCGAAGCTCCATAAATCTTCCCATCAAGTTTTCTTGCAAAAATCTTAATTAGGCCGGTTGTTGCTCCATCTGTTATTGCACGATCAATTTTTGAATAAGGAAACTTATAGGTCTCAAAACTAATGCCCTTCGTTTTCAATTGCTCTTCATTCATCCCGACATGAGCTAACTCTGGTTCAGTGAAGGTTGCCCAAGGTACACGCTCCTGATCGATCTTCATGGGAATTTTAAGCAGCATATTCGTCACAGCCACTTTAGCCATATGTTCACTCATGTGTGTGAACTGAAATCTTCCGGTTACATCCCCAACAGCATAGATATGCGCCTGATTTGTTCGGCAGTTATTGTTGACCTCAATGCCATTCTTATTGGTTCTGACATCTGCTTTATCAAGTCCAATGCCATTAATATTAGCTCTTCTGCCTGTAGCAACTAAAAGAGCATCAACTTTTAATTCTTTTTGCTCCCCTCCTTTTTCATAGCTGATCAGTATAGCTTCTCCATCCATCCTAATTACCTTGATGTCTGCACCTAATTCAAAACTGACTCCCTGTTGCTTAAGAACGTCCATAAGAATCTGAACAAGCTCGGGATCATCCTTAACCATGACACGATTGGCCATATCAAGTATTGTTACCTCAGAACCCAAATTTGAGAAGGCCTGAGACATTTCAATACCAATTGGGCCACCACCAATAATGGCTAATCTCCTTGATTGATTTCCATTCTCAAACAAAGTTTCATTTGTCATATATGGAACCGACTCAAGTCCCTTTATAGGTGGAAGGAATGCTGAAGCTCCTGTTGCAATTACAAAATATCTGGAAGTAACCGTTCTTACAGATCCATCGCTTAGAGTAATATTTATGGAATGTGAACCGGTAAATTTAGCTTCCCCATGAACCACCTCAATTCCCATATCCTCGTATATTTTAGGATCATCAGCATCTTCATATACATCCTGGATGGTTTTCTGAACATGTGCAATGACTTTTGAAAAATCAATCTTGGGCTCCTGATCAACCAGTCCATATTTAGATGCGGACCGTATCTCATTTGCGACCTTTCCTGCTTTCAACAATACCTTTGATGGTATACAACCCGACCACGTACAATCGCCACCAAGCTTTGCCTTTTCGATCATCATGGTTTTAGCCCCAAGATTGGCAGCAACACCAGATGATGTTAATCCCGCTGCCCCTCCTCCAATAACAATCACATCGAATTCGTATTTACTCATTTTCTAAACCGGATTTAAGACTCAATTGAACTTTTCTCCATGTCGTATATATACCAGATAGGATCATTACAGAAATGAAAAGATACACCCAAAGTGGCACATTCTTTCCCGCAACAATTAAGTACAGATATGCTGAGACAAAAAGGAATGCAGTAATGAATGCTGGTAAAACGATAGGTTTCTTAGCTTTCATATTCTTAATAAACCAGGCTAGAGAAAGTGTGAATAATGGAATAGAACCCACATAAATTGATCCAAAAATAATTGGATTCACGCCATAGGTCTTACCCAGCGATAGAAACCATGTACTTATACTATTAATGATATCTGCCATAATTTTTTAAGAAGAACTAGTAAGTAGTGGGTTTAGTTCATGTAAAGCAATGTGTTACAGAAATGTTACATCAAGAACTGAATGATGAAATTATTTTTTACACTATTGAAGTTGATTGATGTATAGAGAACGCATAGATTTTGATGTGTTTAAATCCAAGAGACATACAATTTCAACACTTCTAATTCTCATAAGCGTTGGAATGCTGGCTTCAGCTTTCCACTTTCATGGAATTGCTTTTGACGGACCCTTGTCAATAACTGAAGTTGATGGTCATAATCTTATCAAGGCTTATGATGAGTGTGACCTATGTGCACACAGTATTGAAGCAGATGAAAGTGGCTCTTTTTCTGACGTTAATCACAGCGAGCTTGTTGAAGAATTCGAGCTTTTTGATCCCAGATTTAAATACGAATCATTTCTCCGTTTTGCTCTTGGCAGAGCTCCGCCTGCTATAGTGTAGTTCCCTTCTAAACAGTTACCACTCAAACAAAGGTAACACCCTAATACATTTACTAACAATAAATCAATACTACTATGCTAGCTAGACTATCATTTAAATCACTATTTATTTTATTCGCAGCCACTGCCTTTTTTGCAACGGCTTGTGATAATTCAACCTCTTCTGAAGAAGAAGAAATTGAACCAGAGGGCTTTGTAATTAAGCAAGGCACAACAAATCTTGTTACTCAATTTGGCGGAACTCTAACCGGTTCGCTTACCATTGGCACTCAAGATTCTCCTGAACTAGTTGTTGTTTATCTTGATGAAAACGAAACTGAATATGTTCCTCATGTGGATGAACACGGGATGGAAATCGCCATCACCTCAGGCCAATCTCTTGTAAATGTTACATATGGTACAGCAACAGATGAAACCGGATATCCTTTTACCTTGACACCAACAGGTACAGGCACGGTAACTTTCACCGTTAATTTACTTCATGAAGGCGCAACTGAGTTTGTTTCTCAGTCAGTTACACTTACTATTAACTAATGAAACTAAAGCAGTTAATATATTTACTTACAATTCTGCTATATACAAGCCCGGATGTTTCTGCATCCGGGTTTCAACAAACAGTTAAAGGTCATGTAATTGATATCGATACTGGCCTTCCTGTTTCTTTTGCTTTTATTCATGTGGTAGAGATTTCCCGCTCCGCAACTAGTGATATTGAAGGCAAATTTGAGCTTAAGAATATGCCCACGGGCACTTTTACAATAAAAGCTCATAGAATTGGCTATCGTACACAAACCGTAGTTGTAGAAATAACCGGTAATGAACTGGATATCGAAATTGAATTATTTGCCTCATCACTTAGCCTGGATGATCTTACTGTAACAGCAAACCATTCCTTACTCGACGGTTCAAGTGTTCAAGGGGCTTCTAAAAACATAATGGGTTCTGAGCTGAGGCAAAATTTAGGACCAACCCTTTCTCAAACACTTTCAAACCTACCTGGTTTTGATCAAAGAACTCAAGGTGCCGCACCTGGACGGCCAGTAATTCGTGGATTAGGTGATGAACGTGTCCTGATATTAAAAGATGGTATACGCACAGGCGACGTTTCTGCCGGGTCTGGAGATCATGCCGTATCAGTTGATCCTGTTTCAGCCGATGAAATTGAAATTGCTCGTGGACCAGCAGCATTGGCTTATGGCGCTAATGCACTGGGTGGAGTAATTAATGTGGTAAACAATCAGATTGCGAGTAGTATGCCTGATGATTTTTCGGGGTCTGCTTCTCTTGGTTCAGAGACGAATAACTCTCAACTTTCTGGTGCACTTCGTATAGGAGTCCCTCTGAACGAAAAATTGGTACTGAATACCAATTTATCAGGAAAATCAGCACTGGACACAAGATCTCCTGATGGACAGATAAGAAACTCATTCTATAATTCAGGCGACGGACAGATTGGAATCAGTTACATTTCTGACTGGGGTTATATTGGAGCAAGCGGTGGTTTATTCACTACAACCTATGGTATACCACCAAATCCAAATGGGGAGCCCGAGGGTGTAAATATTGAAGCTTCTAAATATAATATTGACATCAAATCAGAAATATTACTCCGAAACTCCACATTCCAGGTTCTTGAACTTCTGTACTCTTTCAAAGATTATAATCACGCAGAGATTGAAAGAGCTGGACGGGGTGCAATTGGTACAGAATTTGATTTACTAACAACCAATGCATCCATTAGAACAAAACATGGTCGCCTGGGTATATTTGACAAAGGAAGTATGGGTGTGTGGTTCGAAGCCGAAGATCTTATCGTATTTGGTGATGATACACCTCCCTCTAACTCATATAAGGCAGCCGCTTATATAATTGAAGAAAAAGATTTCGGAGGCTTCCATTTAGATTTAGGACTTAGATATGATTATGTCTTAAACAGACCGGATAAGGACAACCCAAATGCAGATATCGGTAATGTTCGAAGAAGAACTTTTTCAGCACTATCCAGTTCTGCATCCCTTTTTTATGAATTAGGAGGAGGCTTTACAACTGGCTTTTCATTTCTTCACTCATTTAGAGCCCCAGCTTTAGAAGAACTTTACTCTGAAGGGCCTCATCTGGCTACCTTCACATTCGAAATTGGGAATCCAGAATTGGACAGCGAACGCGGGCTTGCAAAAGAATGGTCATTAAGGTACACAGGACGATCATTGAATGGTGAAGTTAACTTGTTCCATAATGGTTTTTCTAACTTCTTATTTGCCCGAAATACAGGTATTAGAAATAATCAGCGCGCCGACCTTTTCAATTTTCAATTTGATGGTTCTGATGCAGAATTATATGGTTTTGAAACCGTTTTAGAACTACAACTTAGTAAACAATGGACACTAAACACCTCGATTAGCTATACAGAAGGTGATAGAGATGTTACGGCACTTGAAGCTTTAGCAGATAATACTGATAGATCGACACGACCCCTTCCTCAAGTACCACCATTGAAGTCTACAATTGGATTACGCTATTCAAATAAATATTTGGAAACCGGATTGAGAATCAGAGTGGCAGCTGATCAAACAAGAACCGATCAGTTTGAAAGTGATACTGATGGATATACTTTGCTGGATAGCTATTTTCAGTATCAAATCATCAGAGGAAAGTATTTCCACACTATATCTCTGAATGCAAATAACCTTCTTAATGAAACCTACCGAAACCATCTCTCATTAATCAGAGATGTATTTCCTGAACCGGGTATCAGCTTAAGCTTACTTTACAGGGTCTATTTCTAGACATAAAAAAACCCTGAAGAGATCATCTTCAGGGTCTTGCTTTAGGTTTCAGCATATAATTTGAGATATTATACTCGTGACGAGTTAACTAACAAAGACTGTTGTACCCGCGTCACAAATCAAAGAGTGCATATCTCTTATTTTGTTACATTTTTATTTAAAAAAATTTCCTGTTATTAATTTTTTGTCCATAAATCTAAGAATTCACTGAACATAGAAGTGCCCTATTAGTGTTTAAACCTATCTTTGGTAGTTATTCTCATTTCAGAACTGCACATCACTTTTAGTCAATTTGTGCGCAAATTATTTTCATCAAATGATTTACAACAGTCCAATAGGCAAGCTGATTATTGAAATTGCAGATGAGAATATTAATAGACTTTCATTTTCTGATTCTCATGTCAATGAAACAGAATCAGGTTCGCAACTTGAAAGTGCTATTAAGGAACAACTTTCAGCTTACTTTAACGGGCAGCTCTCATCCTTCGACCTTCCAATTAAACCAAAAGGAACTGACTTTGAGCTTAGTGTTTGGAATGAAGTCATACATATTCCATTCGGATCAACTACAAGTTATGGTGCTATAGCAAAAAAACTTGGTGATGCCAATCTTATGAGAGCTGTGGGAAGAGCAAATGGTTCAAATCCAATCCCAATCATTATTCCATGTCATAGAGTAATAGCTTCAAACAATCACCTTACGGGTTACTCCGGTGGTCTTGAGAGAAAGAAATGGTTACTTAAACATGAAGGCACTCTCCTGCTATAACAGTTTTTTACTGCTTTGATGGTCGACTTTTACTACTTTCTCAGACTTAATTTGAATAGGCATACACTTATGAAACGTCTTACTGCTCTTTTTGCTCTTACTTTACTCTTATTTTCAACTGCAATTGCTCAAATGGCCAATGCTCCTGACCGGTCTGAAGGCGAAGGGCCTTACGACAGGCTTATCATCAGAGGTGTAAACCTAATTGATGGTTCTGGCTCCCCTTCTATGGGACCTGTAGATATTGTGATTGAGGGTAATCGTATTGCTCGAATAGCTAATGTTGGTTATCCGGGATTACCAATTAATGAAAACAGAAGACCTAAAGCCGGGCCAGATGATAAAGTTATAGAGGCAGAAGGCATGTACGTATTGCCTGGATTCATCGATATGCATGCTCATACAGGTGGTGGCGCACAAGGAACAACTCCTGAATATGTTTATAAGCTTTGGTTAGCCCATGGGATTACAACAATCCGCGAACCAGGTTCTTTTAATGGAATTGACTGGACATTAAGACACAAGGATCGTTCAGAGAAAAATGAAATTACTGCACCTAGAGTTTTTGCCTATGTAGGCTTTGGCAATGGATCAAATGGCCCAATTACAACAGGTGATCAAGCTAGAAAGTGGGTTCAGGACCTGAAGAAAAAAGGTGGTGACGGTATCAAATTCTTTGGAGCTAACCCTGAGGTATACTCAGCTGCACTTGATGAAGCTAATAAGCAAGGTCTGGGTTCTATGGCGCATCATGCTCAGACTAGAGTTGTTTACAACAATGTTTTAGGATCAGCAAGGTTAGGTTTAAAAGGAATGACTCATTGGTATGGATTACCTGAAGCCCTTTTCACAGACAAAGTAATACAGGATTACCCACTTGATTACAATTACAGCAATGAGCAACACCGATTTGAGGAAGCTGGTCGCCTTTGGGAAATGGCAGCAAAACCCGGCTCCGAAAAGTGGAACTCAGTAATGGATGAGCTCCTCTCTCTTAATTTTGAATTAAATCCGACCTTCACAATTTATGAAGCATCCAGAGATCTGATGGCTCAACGTCGTGCTGACTGGCACGAACAATATACCCTGCCTTCACTTTGGCGATTTTATGCACCAAATCGCATCTCTCACGGCTCTTACTGGTTCGACTGGGGTACAGAACAGGAAGTGGCATGGAAGAACAACTATCGCTTATGGATGCAATTTGTGAACGAATACAAAAACAAAGGCGGATTAGTAACTCTGGGATCTGATGCAGGTTACATCTACAAGCTTTATGGATTTGCCTATATACAGGAAATGGAGCTCTTACGCGAAGCCGGCTTCCATCCTCTAGAAATATTCCGATCAGCTTCTCTGGAAGCAGCTAAAGTACTTGGCGTTGATAATGAACTGGGCACTATTGAAATTGGAAAACTTGCTGATCTGGTAATCGTTGATGAAAACCCACAAAAGAATTTGAAAGTACTATATGGTACCGGGGCAATTCGAGTAAGTGAGGATAATATTCCTCAAAGAGTTGGTGGTATCAAATACACTATAAAGGATGGAATAGTTTTCGATGCTCAACAACTTCTTAGGGATGTTGAAGAAATGGTTAAAGCAGCAAAAGAAGCTGAAGGCTTTGAAATCAAACAACCGGGTTCTGATTACTAATTATTGATATTAAACTAAAGATTGACTCAGGTTTCGTTTTATGAGCAATCCAAATAATTCCAGATAAGGATCAGCAGAATTAAATATTCAGAGATTATAGAATGAAATGGAACCTGAAAAGAGGCTCCCGTAAAGTTCACAGAATTGGAGCAGTACTTATTGCTTTACCATTTCTGATAGTCATTGTATCTGGAATAGTTCTTCAGCTTAAAAAGGATGTAACCTGGATACAACCTGAAACCAGAACAGGCACTCCTTCTACTCTTGTTCTGAGCTTAGACAGTCTCCTTTCAATTTCACAGTCAGTAGATGAAGCAGAAATTGAATCATGGGATGATATTGATCGAATTGATATTCGGCCTGATAAAGGCATCGCTAAAGTTAGGGCTGCAAATCACTGGGAAATACAGATCGACACAGAGAGTGGTGCAATAATTCAAGTTGAATACAGAAGATCAGATATTATCGAAAGTATTCACGATGGATCCTGGTTTGCAGACCCAGTCAAATACTGGATTTTCCTTCCTTCAGCTATTATTGTACTCATATTGTGGATATCCGGAATGTACCTTTACTTCCTGCCTAAGCTTCACAAATACAGAAATAAAAAATGGCGTGAACAGCTATTAATTGAGAAAGAAACTCAGAATTAAAAAAGCCTTTACTGAAAACAGAAAAGGCTTTAAAAAGAATTGAATCCGGTGTTAAAAACTCGGTACCAGCATCACAGCATTTTGTACTAATCTCGCCGGGCCGACCCAAAACATTCTGTACTGTGTATTATCTAGAATGAGTACAACATTTCCCGATCCCACACTTTGATGCGCAATAAAAGCATTACCTGCTGCTTTGGTTTTGTTTTCATCTGAAGCATACCCGGATGCCAGAACTTTTGAGGCATCTTTGTGATAATAACCAACTACTCTGTAATCACTGCTGGGTTTAAAAGCTGTTGTTCTAAATTTCAGTGAATACATTTCATCAGGCATACCAAAGGCGAGTGGGTGTGAATTATCCAGTATGGCATTAAATGATGAACCTGGTATTCTTCTGAGTCCTGAAGTGTCTTCAAGTGCTTCAAAACGAGTATAAGCATCAGTATCTAATTCTTCTGAGTCCTCATTTTCTTCATCTTCAACGAGTTCAATATCTGTTAGCCCATTTCGATCTTTGGTAAAGAAATCCGCGGCACCTTCAGTAGCTATTAATGTACCACCTGCTCTTACCCAATTTTCAATTTCTTCTTGAGTACTTTTACTCAAAGCCGAGTTTAATCCGTTTGCACCTGGCATTAACAGAACATCATATTCGTTTAAATCTATGGATGAGAGAGAACCGGTTCTGATTCTGGAAATACCAAATTCAGTCCAGCGATCAAATAGAAACCACAGTTGACCTGCAGTATAGGAATTGAATGGTCTGTCAACCATCATTGCAACTTTAGGTTGTTGTAAGACATTACTGCTTCTGGATCCTAAATCCATTCCATCATCCATACGCCCGGTATCGAGCCCTTGTATAAGAACCCCTGCTGACTGAGCAACTTCTTTCATGTCATTTGTTGCCTGATCAATTTTATCACGATTTCTACCCAAAAGAACAATCAAGGTACCTGCTGAATAGGTTTTACCCATTGTTGTGAAGGTTCGACCTGCTGTTCTTACTTTATATCCTTTATTCCACAGGTGAGAAAGAGCCTTGGGCGCATTTTTCTGTGTCCAGTCTATTACAAAAGCATAATCAGCTTCAGCATTGCTAACACCGGATGGAGCAAGCATATCATCCGTAACAAGTCGGCTTTTGACATTCAGTTTACTGTTGGTCCAGGCTGCATCAAGATTAAATGCCTGTGGAACTGACCATGTAGACATATCGTACATTACTGAATCTTCAATATCCAGATTTCTCTTAAATAAAGTGTTAACGAACAGATGTTTTGGCTGGGTAGCTCTGATCATGAAATCACCTGCTGAAAATCTGCGCTGAGATACATTGCCCGTTTTGTAATCATAAGCCCTTAGTGTGGCATCTGATTCCAGCTGTTCAATTTCCACGTTATGCTTCATAAGCATATTGATTACATCATAAGTGTAGTCATTTGGATTATTTGGAAGGAAATAAGCGGTCTCATCCCCTTTCTTAGATTTTGGCTCAAATGCCTCTTTATAATAGTTTAGCAGGCCTTCTCTGTTTGTCACTGCAGTCTTAACAATGGATACAGAGTTTGAGTAATGATCGAAAACACGCTGACGAAGAGTAAGGATGTATCCGTCTTCAGTTTCAACTGCACGACCTCCTCTTGAATGACCTCCTTGCTCGGCAAGCATACCAATAGCTCCCATCACACTTGGGTAAGAAGACCCATAACCAGGATAAAAGAAATCAAAGGCTTCTCTGGTAGCGTAGTCTACTTTTGCCTCATCAAATGCCTCTATTGCTCCCCGCCCAAATTTGTCAGACCAAGCTTCATAAGAATCAGGTAATTCAAGATTTCTTGGGGTTGTACCCGGCATTGTGAAATAGTTGGCATTGAATCCTTGTTCATGTAAATCGAGATGAACTTGCGGTAGCCATCTTTGATATGCTTTAATTCTACCCTGAGATTCAGGATGAACTAACCAGACCCAGTCTCTATTCAGATCGAACCAGTAATGATTGGTTCTGCCACCTGGCCAGATCTCATCATGTTCCAGGTCTGCGGCATTGGTATTGAGGATATTTGCTTGAGAACTCTTATACCAGGTCACATATCGATCTCTGCCATCAGGATTTATCATCGGATCAATGATGATGACTGATTCTCTTAGTAAGTCTATAGTCTCTTCATCATTAGCTGCTGCAAATCTATATGCTGTTTGCATAGCTGATTCACTACTCGATGGTTCATTTCCATGTACATTATAGCTCAGCCATACCACAATCGGGTGATCTTCAATATCAGTACTACTTTCGGGATTGGCTAAATCAAGATTATGTTCTCTAATCGATTCCAAATTATTATGATTCTGAGACGATGTGATTGTCGCGTAAATAAGTTCACGACCTTCATATGTTTTACCATAAGTCTCGACAATCATGCGATCAGTATTTTCAGCCAAGTACTTAAAGTAGGCGACTACCTGATAATGGTGTGTGTATTCATCACCAAGTTCGTATCCCAGAAATTCAGCTGGCGACTCCAGCACATTGCTATAAGTTATTTCAGGGTCGAACTGAAAGATGTCGTTTACATTCTGGGCATATAGAGTGTGTGAGAAGCCCAGCAGCAGAAGGGCTATCAGTTTATTTTTTAACCTCATATTCGGAGTTAGTTAAGCTTTAATTTTCTTGGAGATCGATTTTCATAATCACAGGAATCGGGTGCAGATTTGCAGGTCCAATATTTCCATCCTGATCATATCTTGGCCATGAGCTATTGGCAACATAATAAAATTGACTACCTACTAAAACACCTAAAGTAGGTTCATCCAGAACTGGATTGGCTTTTTCCAGATATCTAAATCTTTCAATCTTAGATTGATCTTCATTCAGATAAATCTGGGTTATTCTTTTTGGGCTTACGCCATTTTGAATAGCAATTATTGAATTATTGAAATAGTATAAACCATCAATTCCCTTTAAACTCATTTCAGGCAATGCTTTAATCGGCTTGATATCCCACGTTTCCATATCCATACTGAAAAGTCCTTGTCTGTAGTCTGCCAGGAAAAGTGTATTGCCATCATCAGAAAAACTGAGGCCTTGAAAACTTACAAAATCATCAAATTCCTTGACCAGATTCAAACGCTCGTTATCCGGATCAATCATAAAAAGAGCATCCTGTCGACTATCTGATACATAAACATGATCAGAACCTGGACGGAGCACCAAATCACCAAAATAATGCCTCTCTTCATCGATAGCATAAAACTCCTCAAGTAACTCACCGCTTTCAAGATCAAATTTCACTACTTTTGATTGGCCTCTCACCTCTTCAGTATATCCTTGCCATTCATCGATAGCTCCAGTAGAAACCCATAACCAACCTCTATTCTGATCAATTTTTAATCCACTAGCAGCCATTAGGTTTTCAGTAATCAAATCTTCTTCCTTATCCCCAATTTTCTTCCTTACAATTTTACCTTTGTGGATGCTGCTGATCAGAAAAGTATTAGAAGTAGGATCAAACTCAATTCCTTCCGGGTGAAGAATTCGATCTTCAAGTGTAAATGCAGTATCACTTAAACTTATTATCTCATTGATCTCAGAAAATTGCTTTTCAATCTCGTTGAATTGTTCTGACTTTCTAAGTGAATCAAACACATCAAATTTTAATACATCAATGCTGGCATTTACTAATCCCAAAGATGTTAAGTATTTATAGGCTTGACCCGGGTTAGATGACTGAGCTGCCGCCACCGAAAGTAACTGAAGAATAATTGGATGATTTGGCAAAAGTGAATCAGCGTTCTGGAGTTTTACAATTGCTAAGTCAAATTTTCCATCATCAAGAAGAGAATTTCCCTCACGAACAAATTGACGCACCTGCGACATTTGCGCTTCAACTGATTCCATTAAAATCAGTGATAAAATAATGGTATAGAAAACCTTGATCATTTATGCTTCAATCATATTAGGAGACAAGCATACATACATATTCAGTAAAAAGGGGTAAAAAGAGCATAAAAACTAGTAATTACCCTATTTTTCGAAAGAAATACATGCCCTAGATATTATTATCAATTAAATAAATCATATCTCATCAATGAATGAAATCAGCTAACTATTTTTTACAAAATCATATATGTAAATCACTGAATTCTTAAGTTCTGATCAGTAAAATAAATTCACCTATGGCAAACATTATATCTATCCCCACTCAGTCTGATATCAGAGAAGCACATAATCGCATTCTTAAATATGGTCACATTACACCAGTTCTAAGTAGCGAAAAAGTAAATGAAAGAGCAGGAACTCAAGTTTTCCTTAAATGTGAAAACTTTCAGAAAGTAGGCGCATTCAAATTCAGAGGAGCATGTAATGCTGTTTTTTCACTATCAGATGAAGAAGCATCAAAAGGTGTTGGAACTCATTCTTCTGGGAATCATGCTCAAGCATTGGCATTAGCAGCAAAGTATCGCGGAATAAAAGCCCATGTTGTAATGCCTGAGAACGCTCCTAAGGTAAAAGTAAGTGCTGTTAGAGACTATGGTGCTGATATTACCTTTTGTGCATCAACCATAGAATCAAGAGAAAGCACTCTTCAGGAAATTATAAAGGAAACTGGTGCCATACCTATTCATCCCTACAATGATTCCAGAATAATTGCAGGTCAGGCAACTTCGGCTTTAGAACTCCTTGAAACTAATCCAGATTTGGATATCATCTTAACACCAGTAGGTGGAGGTGGTTTACTAAGTGGAACGGCTCTGGCTGCCAAATTAAAAAATCCATCCATTCAGGTTATCGGAACTGAACCGGAGCTGGCGGATGATGCCTTTCGCTCATTTAGAAAAGGTGAACTCCAACCGGTTTATAGCACTGCAACTATTGCTGACGGTCTAAGAACATCACTGGGAGAACTTCCATTTACAATCATCAAAGATAATGTTGATGATATAGTGACTGTGAGTGAAGAATCGATCATTGATGCAATGAGATTTATCTGGGAGCGTATGAATATTATCATCGAAGCATCATGCGCTGTTCCTATTGCTGCACTCTTTGAGAAGAAGATTGATGTTCAGAATAAAAAAGTAGGCGTGATTATAACGGGTGGTAATGTAGACCTCGATAACCTTCCCTGGTAAACTAAGTATTGCAACTATTTTCTCTAGTGGTCGTCTTAGTTAAATCTTTAGATGATCAAATATTATGGCTGAGAATAATCGTTACAAAAACCAACAAAACCGTCCATCACCTGATGATCCGGACTTTGATCTTGATTCCTACTTAAATGAAAGAGTTGGGCAAATTCCTCCTGATGAACGTCATGAACAAAGACCAAATAATCCTAACAAAGGAAGAAATCGTCTTTTAATTGGAGGGGTAGTTATCATAGCATTACTTGCTTTTAACCCATTGCAGCGTGCCGATAACATACTTAGAAATAATATTGGTGGAGTTTTTGGCGATCTGCTTGGCTATAATGATAATGCTGTTACTGTTGTAGCTCCTCCAGCACCGCCAGTAGTTTTACCACCTGTCCCAACGGTACAAGGCTATCAAAATTTATCTTATGCCGATTATCTGGAGAGAATAAGAGAAGCTGGACTTCAAGACGAAATTTCATCAACAGCTACTCAATCCTTTTATGACAACAACATACCAGTGGAGTATTTGACTCAATTAAATGATGCTAATATCCTTGACGAGTTGTCATTCCCGGCAATCACATCATTTTATCAGAATAATGTAGCTGTTGAATATTTATCACAGCTTGAAGCTGCTGATATACTAGATGAGCTTTCATTCCCTGCTATTAATTCATTCTTCCAAAGTAACATCCCTTTAGAGTATTTAACTGAACTTCAAGAAGTGGATATTTTGGATGAGTTATCTTTCCCTGCAATTACCTCATTCTATGAGAATAACATTCCAACTTCTTATTTAAATCAGTTACAAGAAATAGATATTCTTGATGAAGTAGCTTTTCCAGGGGTTGTTTCCTTCTATCAAAATGATGTGACTTTAGACTATCTGGAAGATCTTAATGATGCAAACATCCTCGATGAAGTAGCATTTCCTGCAGTAGTTAGCTTTTATGAAAATGGTGTTACTATTGAGTTTTTAGAAGCATTAGTAGATCAAGGAAGACTTGATGAAATGTCATTTCCAGAGATTGTAGCTGAATTTCAAAATCAAAACTGAGTTAGTTATGCCATCCAGATCAAAATATAAATCAAAACAGTCAAGAGATAGATTCGACCTTGATTCCTATCTGGACGAAAAGATTCATTCTGATAGTGAAATCTTTCATAAAGAGGACAAAAAAACTTCTACCCGATCATTCAAGAGTAGTGTGGTAATATTCTTCATGATCGTTACACCGCTGATGCTAATTTTTAATGTATCACCTTTTAACCCTGTAGAAGAAGTTGTTGATGCTGTTACTAATATCGATCAAATTGAATCAGTTTCTAATGCACCTGTCCTAGGAGAGCTGGATGGTGCAAATGGAGGTTTACTATCATTTTATGAACAGGCCAGAGAACGTGGTTATAACGACATTTTCAATAATTCGGGTTTAGCTGCAATGTATAATTCTGGAGTAACAATGGATTATCTTCAGCAACTAGAAGAAGCTGGTTATTTATCCGAGTATTCTTATTCAGCAATTATTGGGCTTTATAATGGTGGTGTAACCGTTGATTATATGACTAGTCTTCAAAGCATGGGACTATTAGATGAATATTCCTACTCCGGAATCATTGGCTTGTATAATGGTGGGGTTACTGCTGATTATCTCCAAAGTATGCAACAAGCTGGCTACCTGGACGAGTATTCTTACTCTGCGGTCATAGGCCTTTACAATGGAGGTGTTACACTGGATTACCTTAATTCATTGAACCAAATTGACATGCTCGATGAATTCAGTTATTCCGCTATCATTGGAATGTATAATGGAGGTGTTACGAGCGATTATTTGACTCAATTAAATGATGCTGAATTCCTGGATACTTTTAGCTACTCCGGCATTATTGCATTGTATAACAGTGGTGTACCTGTAAGTTTCCTTCAGGATTTAGATAATAGAGGCCTTCTCAATGACATGAGCTATTCTGATGTTATTGTTGCTTACAATAGCTAAGCTTCCTCGAAGTCTCTGAATTGCAAATTGTAAAGGTGACTATATAAACCATCATGAGCAATGAGTTCCTGATGGTTACCACTCTCAACTATTTTTCCGTCATCCATTACAATGATTCTGTCTGCGTGCTGTACGGTAGACAATCTATGAGCAATAACGAATGTGGTTCTATCTTTCATTAACCTGTAAAGAGCTTCCTGAACCAGCGCTTCTGATTCATTATCCAGTGAAGAGGTAGCTTCATCCAGCAACAAAATTTCCGGGTTTTTAAGAATAGCTCTGGCGATCGCTATACGCTGACGCTGCCCACCACTAAGTTTAACTCCCTTTTCTCCAATATGGGCATCATACTTTTCGGGTATTTTATCTATGAATTCATGCGCATTTGCATCTTTTGCTGCCTTTATGATTTCATCTTCAGTGGCATCTAATTTTCCATATTTGATATTCTCTTTTATCGTAGTTCCAAATAAATGAACATCCTGGGGCACTATAGATATATGTTCCCTTAAGCTTTTATACAGAAAATCTCTGATGTCATTCCCATCTACACATATTCTTCCTTTCTGCGGATCATAAAATCTTGGTATCAGATTCAGAAAAGTTGTTTTACCGGCACCGCTTGGTCCAACCAATGCAATTGTTTGTCCAGCCTCAACTTCCAAAGAAATGTCACATATCACATCCTGACCATCTTCATATCCGAAAGTCAATTGGTCAAATCGAATACTCCCTTTCACTTCCTGTAATGGTTTGGCATCAGGCTTATTCTGAATCTCAGGCACCTCATCCAGTAATTCAAAGATACGTTCACTGGCACCAGCAGCTGAATTGATCGCTGTGTAAAGTCTAGAACTCAGACTAATGGACCTGGAAATATTTAGAGCATAGAAAATGAATGCGACCAGGTCTCCTGCTGTTAAACGGCCATCCAGAACTTCCTTGCCACCAAACCAAAATATGATCACAAGAGTACCCATAAACATCATACCCACTGATGACCAGAATATCTGAGTAAGAACAACCTTCGATCTGGCTGTTTCAAATAATCGTTCAATGGCATCAACGTATCTCTGTATTTCAAATTCTTCTCGAACAAATGCCTTCACAAGTCGAACGGCACCAAGCGCATCTTCAGCAACTGCAGTAGAATCGGCTAGGTCGTCCTGAATGTTCTTGGATAGCTTTCTGATTTTCTGCCCGAAGTAACGAGTAGCAATAGTCACAACTGGAACTGTTGCAAATATGACTGCACTCAGCCTCCAGTTTAATATCACCATTAAGGTAATGGATCCAATTAATGAGAATGAAATGGTAAATATCTGTGGTAGTGAACTGGTAAGGGCTGTTCGAATAGAACCGACATCATTAGTTAAACGGGATGTAATTTCACCGAGTCTTCTTTCTGCAAAAAAACGAAATCCAAGACTATGTAAGTGAGTATAGACCTTGGTTCGAAGATCTGTAACCACCCTCTCACCTACCCACTCCATCCAGTAATTACCTGCAAAATTGAGACCAGCTTGAAGAATAAAGAGCACAAACAACCCAATAGCTAAGAGGTTCAACAGGTTGCTGTCAGCTTTTTCAAATACGGCATCAAGTAACTCTCTCAATCCCATTGGTACAGAAAGCCAAACACCGGATGCCAATAAAATCACAATGGTAGCAGAGTAGAAGCGAACCCTATATGGCTTTGATAGCGCAAATATCTTCTTAATCGTATGCCAGAGTGATGAAACATCGTATTTTTTTGACTTATCCTGCTCTGCCATTTAGCTAATGAAAATGTTTAATAAAAGTGGTTTTGGGTAGTAATTATGTGCAAGTATCGACATATTTAAGCACTACTACAACGTAGCTTATCTCAAATTGATTCATACCATGGATGGCGAAACATTAACCTGGATTTTTATAATAGGCGGATTTCTTCTCATGCTACTTGAGTTGCTAATTCCTAGTGGGTTTACGCTTCTGCTCGGAGTGAGTGGTCTCATTGTTGGAGTTATGAGATTTCTTGGCCTTTTCGAAGATCCACTGATAGCTATGGGTGCCTGGGTTACCGTATCAGTACTTCTAACACTGGCAATTCGACCTTTAATTAAGAATTTCTGGAAAGGTGAAGAGTCATTCAAATATGCTGATGAGGATTATGAGGCTATGGATCAAATTGTTGAAGCTGTAGAAGATATTGATGAAGAAGGAAATGGACGCATCAGATTTCAGGGGATTTCCTGGAAAGCCAGAACACTGGAAGGTAACATCCCTGCCGGTGAACAGGTGAGAATTAAATACAGGGACAATGTAACCTGGATAGTTGAACCGGTTGACTATCTTCCGGAAAACAATGATCAGAAAACACTAAATCCAAAAAACAGGGATCATGTTTGAGTACCCATTCACAATTGCTCTAATTCTAACAGTTATTACTGTTTTTATTTTAATGAAGCTTTTTCTCATTGTTGAAATGAGGGAAGAAGTTATTCAAGAACGTCTTGGGAAGTACAAGAAAACTCTAAAACCAGGTTTTCACTTTCTGGTACCTTTTATTGATAGGCCCGCCTATAGACAGGAAATGAGAGAACAGGTACTTGATGTTCCCAGCCAAAGCTGTATTACAAAAGACAATATCGAAGTTTCTGTAGATGGTCTTGTTTATTTAAAGGTAATGGACGCTTACAAAGCCAGTTATGGGATTTCAAATTACCGTGCTGCGGCTGTTAACCTTGCTCAAACAACGATGAGAAGTGAAATAGGTCAGATCACTCTGGATGATACTTTTTCTGAGAGAGAAAAAATGAATGAGAATATCGTTCGTGAAATTGATGAAGCCTCTGAACCTTGGGGTATTAAAGTGCTTCGATACGAAATCAAGAATATTCGCCCATCAAACGAAGTTATCGACACGATGGAACAGCAAATGGAAGCAGAGCGTGAAAAAAGAGCAAATATCACACATTCCATAGGTTACAAAGAATCTAAAATTAACGAATCAGAGGGTGAACGTCGGTCTACAATCTTGAAATCTGAAGCTGAAAGGCAAAAGACGATAAATGAATCATTAGGCCGTGCTAAAGAGATTGAAATTATTGCACGTGCAACAGCAAAAGGTATTAGGAGAATATCTGAAGCCATTGAAAAACCAGGTGGAAATATAGCCGTCAAAACCAAACTGATTGATCAATACATTGATCAGTTGGGTAAAATTATTGAAAGCACTGAAATTTCAGTTTTACCAGTTGAAACCGCCAACCTTAAAACATTCTTTGAAGGTGCAAGTGTTGTAAGCGGTAACATGAAAGATTCAGAACCAAAAACAGCTAAATAGGAATAGAGAAATGCCAGTTATTGAGATTATTAGTCAATTTTTACTTAGCGGTTTCGCAATGTTTGTGATCTATAAGTTTATACGATCACTACGTCTTGTCCCTAATCAGTATTCCTTCGTGGTTGAACGTCTTGGGAACTACAATAAGTCACTTGGGCCAGGTTTTCATGCCCTTATTCCTTTCGTCGATCGCGTCCCATATAGACTTGATCTAAGAGAGGAAACAATTGAAGTAGAACCACAGGAATGCTTCACTAAGGATAATGTCAAGGTAGAGGTAGATGGCGTTATCTATCTAAGCGTTTTAGATCCGGTGAATGCAGCCTATGGAATAACAAATTATAGATTTGCAGCTGTACAGCTTGCACAGACTACTACCAGATCCATCATAGGTACAATGGACTTGGATCAAACGTTTGAAGAAAGAGCTTACATGTCAAAGGCTGTTGTTGATGTGCTTGTTGAGATGGAGCAAGCATGGGGTATTAAAGTTCACCGCTATGAGATAAAGAATATAGTTACTCCACGCACAGTACAGAAAGCTATGGAGCGCCAAATGACAGCGGAAAGGGATAAGCGTGCGATCGTAGCCAAATCTGAAGGTCTTAAAGAATCAGCCATTAATGATGCAGAAGGTCTAAAGCAGGAAATCATTAATGTTTCTGAGGGTGAAATGCAGTCCAGAATTAATCAAGCTGAGGGGGTTGCTCAAAAAATTGAAGCTCTTGCTGAGGCTACAGCCATTTCCATTGAAGAAATTGCTGATGCTGTATCATCGGAAAAAGGTAAAGAAGCACTACAACTTCAGTTGGCTGAGAAATATATTGGTGTTCTTTCTCGACTCGGCAGAAAAGAGAATAGCATCATTATACCAACTGATATTACCAATTACGATGCTATGATTGAGGGACTTGGACTTAATAGACTGGATGAGTAGAATTAATAAGCAAGATACTCTTGCCCAACCTGCAGCATATCAACAATGCCATTTTGAGAAGTGAACCGAATGGGTATTGATGTAAATCCACCTCCAATTTTAGCCTTTTTTACTTTAAAATGCAGATGAGGGCCAGTTACGAATCCAGTTGATCCTGAATATCCAATGAACTGACCTGCTCTGATTCGTTGACCAACCTGAACTTTTGCACCCATATATTTTAAATGGGAATAATCAGCCATTGTCCCATCTTCATGAAGAATGGTAATGTTATTGGCCAGTTGTTTATACCTTTCTTCAATTCCTCCGCCTCTGTTATCCTGAATTACATCAATTACAATTCCTTCTCTAGCGGCATGTATATGTGAGCCTTCAGGCATAAAAAAGTCAAGCGAATAGCTATTATCACCTGTGTGCGAAAAACTGCCGTTATATCCCTGATCTAATCTATATGATGTTCCCCTTCTGTATGGGAATTTGTAAAGAACTTTATCATCATGTTGAGCAAAAATATTCCCTTTATACCAAATGTATTTGGTCTCTATACTATAGGGTTTTCGTAAATCCTCAATATTTAGACGAATAACATTTTTTTGACTGAGTCCTTTTATTACATCACTTACCGGGGATCTTCGGCCGCTACTCAGGTTACTTGTTTCAAGATTCAATTCAATTGTGACAGGATAAATATTCTTATTTATGAATATTAAATCGACAAACCCATCCCCTTCTACTCTCCTCATTTCAAG
>CBFHVG010000075.1:0-4004 GCA_965659005.1 uncultured Balneolaceae bacterium | reverse complement strand
GGGGTTTTGGTCACGCAAGCTGTACTGGAAACTGTACTTTCAGCAGGCGCAAGAGCAGCAGAACCTGGGGAATTCACCCAACGTGCATTTTTAAATGGGAAGCTGGAATTATCTCAAGCTGAGGCCGTTGCCGATCTCATTCATGCTAAATCCTTAAAAGCCGTAGATGCGGCCCAGCAGCAACTGGAAGGAAAGCTGGGAGACCATATTCGGGAATTCAGACAGCAGATTATTGATGCCACGGCTATGATTGAGCTGGAACTGGATTTCATTGAAGAAGATGTAGAGTTTGCCAATAAGGCTCAGTTACAGAAATTACTCGAAGACCTGGTGGTCGAGATCAATCGATTACTGGATACCTACGAATCTGGACGATTAGTAAAAGATGGTGTTAATACAGTTCTGATTGGTAGACCTAATGCCGGTAAGTCGACCTTATTGAATACGTTATTAGGCAAGGAGCGTGCAATCGTTAGTGATATTGCTGGAACTACTCGTGATACCATCGATGTAGACTGGAACTATGATGGTTTACTTTTTAAGCTCATTGATACGGCAGGCTTGAGAGAAACAAAGGACGCTATTGAAGCAGAAGGAGTAAAACGATCTGAGAAGGCTTTTAATCAGGCTGATCTGGTTGTGTATCTGAAGGATCTAAGCCATGATTTCGATGACATCGAAAGAAATGATATTAATGATTACCAGAAAAGGGCAGGAGAAACCCCATTTATACTTATTGGTACTAAATCAGATATCGAAGTGGAGGTTGACTGGCGAAAGGATTTCGATTTAAAGATTTCTGCTAAGGATGGGGCAGAGGTAGATGCCCTTAAGAAGTTGCTAAAAGACCGTGCACTTGAAAATGCTCACTATGATGCTTCTTCTCTGCTGATTACCTCAAGCCGACACAGGGATGCGCTTCAGAAAACTAAAAAGCATGTAGACGAAGCTTTAAAAGGACTTGATCAAAATATTACAGGTGATTTTTTATCCATCGATTTAAGAGCAGCTTTAAATGAACTTGGTACCATTACAGGCGAAATCACGAATGAGGATTTGCTGGATTCGATATTCAGTCGTTTCTGTATTGGGAAATAATTAAGTCATTCAGAGCGTAGCGATGAATCTTTCTTAACTCGTTTTGAAATGAATGAGTAAAGATCCTTCAGTCGCTTTGCTCCCTCAGGATGACAAATGGGGGTTTAAATCCGTGGAATCCTTTAATCCCACTAATCCGTGATTCTATGACCTATTAAAGAACCCCAAGACTCCACACAGTGGAGTGACAATCTTCAGGTCATCCTGAATCCCCCTTGTGGGGTGAGGGACCTGCATCAGCATGTGACATGGTCCTTCGCTCGGATCAAGATCACGTTTATTTTTTTCTTTTTTAAGTCATTCAGAGCGTAGCGATGAATCTTTTTTAACTCGTTTTGAAATGAATGAGTAAAGATCCTTCAGTCGCTTTGCTCCTTCTGGATGACATTTCCAATATTAAGTCATGCCGCACTAGCCTGTCCCTGCGAAGGCAGGGAACACGGCATCTTCCAGCGCTTATCATCTTTCCAACATTGGAAGACCCCGCATCGCGCTTTGCTTGTGCGGGGTGACATATAAACAAAGGTCCTTCGCTCATCTCAGGATGACAAAAGAGGGTTTAAATCTGCGTAATCCTTTAATCCCACTAATCCGTGATTCTATGACCTGTTAAAGAAAACAAAGATCCTTCGGCAGAACCTCAGGATGACGGTTATTTTTTTCTCGTCATCCCGGACAAGGAACCGAAGGTGACGCAGATTCGGGATCTGTAAGGTTATCGATCGAAGAGTAACAGACCCGTATGTCCTTTCAACTGTAACCCAGTTATCCTAAAGCTTAAAAGTATACACGTACTTGATCAATAAGGTCATGTTATCCCGATTAGGTAGCACCGGTGTTATTGAAGTGGGATCATTGTTGATTACTTCATTAAACACCAGGAATAGATCATTTCCATCAACAGGATTATATCTTAAACGGAAGTTCAAGGCAGTGATGTCATTGATTGTATTCAATTGTGCAAAAGTAGACATCGACCATTTTACGTTAAGTGAAATACCCATACGTAAACGCGCCAAATGTGAATCGAATACCTGATTCAAATCAGCAAAATCAATATTAGTATATTGGTAGAGGGCTGAGAACTGAAGGTTTTTGGATACAACAATAGATGGCTCGACAGAGAACGAATAAAGGTCTCCGCCATAAAAAGTACCCAGTTGGGCAGAAAAATTCGAAGCAACAAGTCCGGCTTCTGCAGTAGAATATCTAAGACTCGACGAAAGGTTATTGTACTCACCAACTACAATGGTTATATCATCAGAAAGATCGAAATCTTCAGGTACCTGATCATTCAACTGTTCGATACTTACGGTAAGATTGTTATCCCGAAGCCAGCGCAACACTACACTACCACCAAGAGTCCATGTTTCTCTATTGCCAGTAGCATTATTGAATGAAGTTTCAGCATTTAGGTTGAAGACGGTTTGTCTGAGTTTTGATCCCGTTGGGGCAAACTTTGTGTACCTCAAATCACTGATCACCTGAGAGAAATTAAAGCGACGTTCAAAGCCCAGCCCGGGATTGTATTCATCACCAACATTGGAAAAAGTAAAAGCATAACTAAACCCATTTTCCTGACGATTCTGCCAGTATATATACATTCTGCTTCTGTCCAAGCCGGAGATACCTGTAGGATCTCCCGAATCGGTAGACTGTGCGAAATTGAATTGCAGGTAGTCATCTTTAAAAACATTGATGATTCCATCTACTCCATACACATAGTTTTCACCGCCATCAGCATCTAAACGGGAAGTAAACATCCCACCTACATAAGATCTTTGATTGAATGTATTTCTCCTTAATCTAAATACACCGTAATTCTCTGTTGGAAGGATGGAATTAGATTGAGATTGCATATTGATTAACCCGAAATCCCATTTGTCAACCCTGCCGGTCATGCGAACACCGCCAAGAATGGGAACAAGCTCACCGCCATCAATACCAATTCTTCTACTATAAAAGAGGTTATTATTCCCGTCCATTCTATAGGAGAATGTGGAGGCTCTTTCAAGGAAGAAGCGCCTCTTTTCAGGAAAGAATAAAGAGAAACGAGAGAGGTTAACAGCCTGATCATCGGCTTCAACCTGAGCAAAATCTGTATTTATGGTGAAGTCGCCATTTATGTTATCAGAAAAGGCATGCTGAACATCTAAACCAATCTGTACCTGATCATCATTAAAACGTTTGGGTAAGTCATTCTCATCATCCTCGTAGTGAAATCCTGTTCCGCCCAGTAGATATGGTGAGGTATACCAGGGGCGTTTATTCTTAACACCTTCCAGTGTCACAGTTTGCAATCGCGACGGCTTAACGAATGACCAGTATCCCCAATCAGGTGGGATATCCGGGAAAATCTGCATTTCCCGCTTTCTTGCTATGTATCGGTAAGCTCCCAAACCCATTTCCACCTTACCATCTTTTTCCTCAAAACGAAGTGAGCTTAAGGGAATGCGGAATTCGGTCATCCACCCGTTATCCATTTCAGAAGTTTTACCTTCCCAAAAAGAATTCCAGGATAGATTCCATGTATCTGAACCAATAGCATCGTTTTTAATGGACAAATCTGCACGCGCGCCGGTTAAAGAGATTCCAAACAGAAGAGAATTCTCATTGTCATTATATGGATCCAGAATGAGGCTTATTCCATCAGCTTTTTCCGAAATATCATCACGCGCAAAAGAAATCTGCTGCATTTTATCAGGTTCGGTATCATAACAAATAGCCCCGAGATATAAATATTCATCATCATAAAAGACCCAGATTTTAGTTTGTTCACTCAGTTCGCCGTCGTAATTCGGCCAGTGCATAACTAAGGGTAAAGGCTCTGCCATATCCCAAAAGGGCTCATCCACAACCCCATCAAAAATAATTTTCTGACCATTTTTTAATTTTGTTAAGGCAGT
>CBFHVG010000074.1:0-15330 GCA_965659005.1 uncultured Balneolaceae bacterium | reverse complement strand
ACCACATTTTATAACAAATAAGCCTGTGAAATTTCTTACAAGAAATTAACAATCATCAATTTAGCTCACTATGATTGATAAATTTTTTTTTCATATTAACAGCTCTCAAAAAAAATTATTCGTATGAAAAGACTCTTCATTTCCCTACTTCTAGTTGCCGGACTCATGGCATGTAAAAGTTCTAAATCTGGTAGCGATGCTAATATAGAAGATCGTGTTGATTATGATAACTTCAGTCCGGAAGCCTTCGAAGCCGTGCTAAATTTTCAGGAATTAAAAACTGAAAATGACATAACCTCAATCCGCGTAACTCTTGATGAAGTAATTAAACAAGGTCGCAATGCCCCAAGTCTAAGTGCTGGTGATGAAATATGGATTCCCGTTGACAGCAGTTTGATGTCTGAGGAGGAATTATCCGATTTAAATACTGGGGATAAACTTAAGGCCTTAATGGAGTATGAGACACAGATGGGTATGGGACAGTCAACCCCATCCGGTGTGTGGAAATTAATAAGCATCAATAAATAACAACCTATCATGAATAGATTAATCAAAAAAGAGTGGCTGCTAATTATTCCTGCGGTATTTGCCATCGCATTTCTTGCTGCCATCGAACCACATGTAGAGACTATTGTCATACAAAGTTCAGAAGAAAATCGCGCGACCAGAAATGAGGGACGTGAAGACTATTTCTTTAATTTGATGAGAGATCCTGCTACAAATTCTATCCCTGTAAATGTCAGAAAAAATGAAGTAGCTGCAGCAAAACAATTACCTACATCCAATGATTTTGCATTTAAAGGTAGTGCTGTTACCTACGATTTTACAGAAGTGGGTCCAAATAATGTAGGAGGCAGAACCAGAGCATTAGCTGTTGATGTCAATAATTCAAATATCATTCTTGCTGGTGGTGTATCCGGTGGTGTTTGGAAATCGACAGATGGAGGGCAGAGTTGGACTCAAAGAACTACTCCAGATCAAACACCACAAGTTTCATTTATTGCTCAGGATCCTAGATCAGGTTTCACCAGTACATGGTATTATGTAACTGGTGAGCGAAGTGGTAATTCTGCAAGCGACAGAGGATTCAGATCCACTTATTTTGGAAACGGGATGTATCGCTCAACCGACAATGGTGACACCTGGCAACAAATTGCAGGAACATCTGGTGATCAGACAACATTTGACTCCTGTTTCGATTTTGGCTCAAAGGTAGTTGTAAGCCCAACCACAGGGTCAGTTTTTGTTGCAACAGCGGTTTGTGGTGTATTCAGATCTTCTGATGGAACAACATGGACCGATTTTTCACCAGTACTTGGTGGTGTCGATGACCACGCATTTTCTGATGTTGTAGTTGCCAGTGATGGTACTCTATATGCAGTTCTATCGTCGACAGGTTTCAACGGGACAAGTACAACATTTTCACCCGGTGTTTATGAGTCAACAAATGATGGAATTAGCTGGGTTGATGTTACTCCAACACAAATGCCCGCATTTCATGATCGATCAAGAGTTACAGTAGCTCCTTCAAATCCAGATCTTGTATATGTATTTATTGAGGGTGATGGTTCTGATCCAGAGTTAGTTGTAATAGATAGAAATAACTCAACGAATAATGCGTCACTTACCGCAAATATTCCTGACTATGTTGGTTCGGGACCTGGTGAAATGAATCTCCAGGGTGGATACAACATGACGGTAGGAGTAGATCCATTTAATTCCTCAAACATAATAATTGGTGGAACTAATCTATTCGCTTCAACTGATGGTTTTACCAGTTCTCCGGCACAGGAAAATGGCTGGATTGGTGGATATGGCCCAGACAGTTTCTTGTATCCTAATCATCATCCTGATAACCATGTATTATTTTTCGACCCTATTAATGTGGGTAGGTTATACTCAGGGCATGATGGGGGGATTAGTGTAACACAAGATGCATTTAGTGGCAATGTTAGCTGGACCAGCTTAAATAATGGTTACAATGTAACTCAGTTTTATACAGTTGCGATCTCACCTCAGGCCAATGATGATAGAATCGTTGGTGGAACGCAGGATAACGGATCTCCATATTTCAGATTTGATACTAACCAAGGAACATCTTCAAGTTATGATGTGTCATCCGGTGACGGATCATATGCCGCTTTAAGAACTTCGCAGGCTTTTGTTTCTTCTCAAAGAGGATCAGTTCTCAGATTATCTTATCAGAACCCAGTTACAGGTGTAAAGGATAATACCGGAGATTTATACTCTCCATTCGGCGGTGCTCCATTTCAGTCATTTTGGTCTGTAGTTCAGCCCTCAGGTGCCGCTGATCAATTATTCATTCACCCTTATCTGGTAGATTACCTTTTTGAGAATGTGATGTTTTATCCATCAGGAGATGAACTTTTCAGAAATATTAGCCTGAATACAATCCCTGATTTTAATGGCTCTGCTACTGAAACAGGTTGGGCATTAATTCCTGGTTTTACGGTAAATGACACACCTACTGATGATAGAGACATTACCGCTCTTGATATATCAAGAGCAAACCCTCAGGGAACATTATACGTTGCCGGATCTGATCGAAACTTTATTAACGCCTTTACCGGCACACCTGTTATAAAAAAGATTGCCAGTGCTACTATCAGTGATGCCTCAGTCGATGTGTCCATCCCAAACTTACCAGCTGGTGCATATATTCATGATATACATGTTAATCCAGTAGATGGTAATGAGGTATTAGTAGTAGTTTCAAACTACAACGTTGAAAGTGTATATCATACAACTGACGGTGGTAATACATGGACGGGTGTTGAGGGCAACCTTGGCACGGCCATAGGTGGTTTAGAAGGACCATCTGTTAGAGCTGCCGTTATTGCTGAAATTGATGAAAGCAATACTATATACTTTGTTGGAACCAGTGCAGGTCTTTTTTCCACTCAACAACTTGATGGTAATAACACTACATGGGTTAGAGAATCACCTGATGAAATCGCCTTGAATATTGTTGAGCGCCTTGATTACAGACCAGGCGATAATGTCCTGGCTGTTGGTACTCACGGTCGCGGTATTTTCATTGGTCAGCTACAAGGTGGTGTATCAAATGAGGAGGAAGACATTGCTGATGTTCCGGAAAGCTTTGGTCTAAATCAGAATTACCCAAATCCATTCAATCCATCTACCAATATTCAGTTTAACCTTCCTCAGAATAGCTTAGTAACTCTTTCTGTATTTGATATTAATGGTAGAAAAGTTGCAGAACTTATTCAGAATGAAAGTTATGCCAGTGGAACACATACTGTAGGCTTTGATGCAACTAACCTCGCGAGTGGTGTTTATATCTACAATATCAGAGCAATTGCAGCTGGTGGAATTAATTTTAC
Source organism: uncultured Balneolaceae bacterium (assembly GCA_965659005.1). Classification (GTDB taxonomy): domain Bacteria; phylum Bacteroidota; class Rhodothermia; order Balneolales; family Balneolaceae; genus CAYPTY01. Next base: position 11,965 of record CBFHVG010000074.1, on the reverse strand, counting down.
TCAATCAAGAACAATGACACTGATTAAGTAGACTTCCTATTAATTTTGATTAAACAAAAAAGCCCTGTAAACAGGGCTTTTTTTATGAATTCCATTCTTTGATTAAATGTGTGAATTCCTGCTGAAGAACCTTGCCTTTATTTTTGGCATACCATGTGTGAAGTAATCTGCTTCTTTCTTTACCTGATAGTTCTGGGTTCTCACGTAATTCATAAAACAATTCCTGTGCCTCAACCGGTCTCGGCCCCCAGGTTCCCATTACTTCAAGAGTATCAGTATCTAAAGCTATCAATTTGGGAATAGAACGGGTTCCATTGGTAAGAAATTGATCCATAAGTTGTGGATTCTGATCTCTTAAAATGATTTTTAAGTCTATTAAGTCTGAAGACTCAGCAATCATATTTATATAGGGAAGGTTTTGACCGGAATCACCACACCATCCTTCATTCAATACCAGCCAAATCATTCTCCTTCTGTTGGCGGTTATTTCTTTAACCAAATCATCTTCCAGAACTGAAGTTCTTGAAATCCTATTTAGGCGTTGAAGTGTAATTTTGGTGTAATTCAACATGGATTCTGAATTATCACCATTTGTTGTCTTTTCTACCTCGAATAATTTCTCAACCAGAGTTACAAATTGTTCATATGAATATGCCTCTTCAATGATTTTGGGAGAAATTAAATCAATTTCTTGTGTATCCATTTTAATAATAATTGGATGTTCATCTTTAATAATTTGCTATCAAAACACCCACTCTGCTATTTGGATTCCAAATAACTCATTTTTAAAAACTATGGCACTGATAATGAAAAACACAAAACCAAAAGAGGCCAGAAACTTAATTCTCATAACCACCGGATATTCGTCTTCATGACCTTTTAAAGTCTTCATAATGGATAAAATGATGATGAATGACACTAAAGAAAGAATTCCGAAAATAATCCCAGGATAGAAATGATATCGTAGAATGGAATAAGTGATCATTGCTGATCCTGCCAAAAAAGAAATCATAAAGAAATTTCGAATACCATCTAATCCATATACCGATGCGAAAGTGCGATCACCTCGTTTAGTGTCTTCCTCAATCTGAAAAACCTGAGAAACTGGGTATAAACTTAAGAGAACTAAGCATACTCCAAGTGAAGTAAATATTGTAAGTGGTAACAGTATTTCTCCTCCAGCAGCAATAAAACCTAATAAAAAAGAATTAGTGCCTGTGCTCACTCCTATTGCCAAGAGACTTAGTATGGGATGTCCTTTCCATCTTGCATGAGGAGTAGAATAGAGCCAGAAGAGAAGAAGACTTAAGAGGTAAATTAGTGTGTAGGTCAAACCCAATTTATAAGCAAAAACTACCCCAATGAATTGCATGATAAGGGACAAAGCCCACATCCATCTTTTCATTTTAGGTGGATTTTTCAAACCACCAATAGGGCCATCATCTTTGTCCCAATATGAGTTATAAGCAGTTGCGCCGCCAAATAGAAGAATATGAATATTCAAAAATTGGCTTAAGTAAACTTCCCAGTCAATTTGATCAACAAAAAAACCTCCCAGCAGGAACCCTCCCGAAAGAATAAAAAACTGATAATGCAGTCTTAAATGCATAAGAAAATGCAAAAGCTCTCTTAGTCTAACACTCATGGATTCGAGTCATCTTTTCAGTTTTTGTCACTTCTATTAACAAATAATCATCGTAATTTATATCGTATTGGAAAAATCAGATTCATATATAGAACTATCGGCCAATGACTGGCTCAAATTAAAGCATGATCACGAACAAAGAGTAGATGATCTACTAAGAGTTTATTTAAATGATCGTTCTCATCAAAAGAAAAATCCAGTTATGGATTTTCTCTTCGAATACTATCATTTCAGACCTTCTCAATTAAGAAAATGGACACCCGGTTATGATGTTAAACTCCATTTTTCAAATGAGGCTGACCTACCAAATTTGAAAGAACTTAAAGTGGATGATCAGAAAGCATATCTGGATTTAAATCTCTTGAGAGAAAAACGTTTGAAATCGGCGGTGTGGATACTTGAATTATTACAAACTTCAGCTAAAAAAAAACCAGCTTTTGGTTGCTTTGGTATGCATGAATGGGCCATGGTCTATAAAACCGATCAGCCCAGACATAATCAACTACCATTGAGAATGGATGATGCTGATCTTGCATCGTTTGTGGAATCCAGGCCTTTGATTTGCACACATTTTGATGCATTTCGCTTCTTTACAAATGAGGCTGTCCCTCTAAATAAGCATGAATTATCGAGAGATAATTTCATCGAAATGGAACAGCCTGGGTGCATTCATTCTAACATGGATCTTTACAAATGGGCTTTTAAACTATATCCATGGGTTAGTAGTGACATCATCTTAGAAGCCTTTGAAATAGCCGTTGAAGCAAGGTTTATTGATATGAAAGCTAGTCCATATGACTTAGAAGATTATGGTTTAGAGCCGATCAAAATTGAAACTGAGCTGGGACGTATTGAATATAAACTCGCTCAGGAAGCCATTTTTAAAAAAGCTGAACCCCTAAGAAACAAACTAGCATTGTTTTACGAACACTTGATTCAATCTCGAATCAAGAGTGTCGACTATGCATGAGTTTAAAGAAGCTATTATCATTGAAAGTCCTATCGATCAGGTGTGGGATGTACTTACTGATATCGGGTCAATAGCTGAATGGAATCCTGGAGTTGTTGCATCTGAGCTAACGTCTGAGGGTGCAATTACAAAAGGCTCAAGCAGACATTGTGATCTTTCCGGTAAAAAGTATTTAAAAGAAGAAGTAGTCAACTTCAATCCGCCACACAGTATTACTTTCAGCATAAAAGAATCTAACCTACCTTTTGAACAAGCTCACATTCGTTTTACTCTCTTTCATAATTCTGGACTTACTAAGGTAACTGTATCGCCTCTATATGAGCTGAAATATGGATTTCTTGGCGACCTACTTAATGCCCTTTTTGTTCGAAGAACTTATCAAAAAGGTATGAAGGCACTTCTGAATGGATTAAAAGACTATGTTGAAACGGGATCAACAGTAGTTATGGAATAGAGATTTTTCCAAGATTTATTTCACCATGCATTACGAGATCATCTGCAAGATAGGCCATTAAAACAGCTTCCTTTGCATCTGCAGATATTCCAAATTCTTCTATGTCTCTGAAACTCAACTCTGGTAGCAGTTTTCTAAGTTGATTCATAAGAAAATCATTATGAATTCCTCCCCCACTTATAAAGATTTCATCTGCTGAAAGTTTTGATAAAGCCATAGATATTGATTCTGCAGTAAATTCCGTGAGAGTACAAACAATATCTTCAGAAAATAGGTCATCAACATTTAACCCTTTTATTACCTTTTGGACCCAGGTAATATTGAATTCTTCAGGGCCCGTTGTTTTAGGAAAACTTCTCTGAATAAACTCATGTCTCATTAGTTCACTTAGTAAGGCCTGATGTACTTTACCGCTTCTTGCCACTTCACCATTTTTATCAAAGCCTTTTGAATAAAATATGCGCATGGCTTGATTAATTAACGTATTTGCCGGACCAATATCGGAACAGACTACATCATCACTATCAGATGGTATTAAAGTGAAATTGGCTATACCTCCCAGATTTAACAAAATTCGTGATTTATCAGGGTCAGAAAACACATAGCTATCCAGATGCTTTGCAAGCGGTGCCCCTTGCCCACCCGATGCAGTATCTTTTTGCCTAAAATCTGAGATTGTAATGATTCCTGTTTTCCTCGCAATATGATCACCATCACCGATTTGTAGTGTAGCTGTTCTTTTTTTATCAGAATATTGATAAGCATCAGGACTGTGATAAATGGTCTGCCCATGACTACCAATCAGATCAACATCTGAGGGCGAAACACTCCATTTTTTTAATGTTTTTAAGACAGCTTCTGCATAAAAATCACCTAATTCGGAGTTCAGAATATTTAACAATTTGAGATCAACTTGATCTCTAAATGCAATACTCTGAAGTTTACTTTTGAGCTCATCTCCAAATTCACAAGTTTCAAAATGCAGCTGCTTGATCCCTTCAGAATTAGATATTGAACATAAAACGATATCTAGACCATCAAGTGAAGTTCCAGACATTAAACCAACGATTAGCCGTTCATTTTTGTCGCTTATCTCTTTTATTTTTCTGAAATGTTTGTTCATCGTATAAATGAGCTTATTTTTGCTCAAACAACTAAAGAATTATGTCTGAATTAAACGAATCCGATTTTAGTGCTTATCAGGAGGATATCAAATACCTGGTTGAAGTTTTGAAAGAAAGTTTTGAATCAACAGATGCTCGATTTTATGAGGATGAGATGAATGATATCCTCTATATCGAACTGGAAGGTCTTGATGAATATCCGGATGATGAAATACTGGAGATAGCCGAACCTGTTTTAGAAGAACTGGATCTAGACTTTGAAGAGATAATTCTACTACCTCTCAACTAATTCTCCATCATCAGAAAAGCGCTTTTTTGATTCTTTGTTATCATTTCTATTCGTAATTTCTGCCGAATTAATCAGATAAGATGAAAAGTTCTAACTCCGGCTACACCATGAGCTGCATAACATGTGGCGCAATTAACGATGAGCGTGAAACCACGACTTACTGTACGAGTTGTGGAAGTGTATTGAGAATCAATTACAATGAGGTTCGTCCGGAAATACAATTTCCTCTTAAAAAGATTTTAGAAGACCCCCTCAAAAATCATTACACAGCAACTAAAAAATTAGACCGTCTATCAAAAAGATACGGTACTGAGTTATGGGGTAAACTTGAGCTCGAATGCCCAACAGGTTGTTTTAAAGACCGAGGATCATACATAGAAGTTCAGAAAGCTATGGAGTTAGGTGCAGATGCTATATGCATGGCATCTACCGGAAATATGGCCGCATCTGTTGCTGCATATGCTTGTTACTTCAAAATACCTTGTTATGTGTTCATCCCTGAAAGTACACCAGAGGTCAAAATAGCCCAGGCTACTATCAATGATGCAAATATCATAAAAATTAAAGGTGATTTTGCAACCTGCGAAAGGCTATGCCGAAAATTTGCAGAATCAGGTAATTACTATCTGGCAGGTGATTATGTTTTTAGAGAAGAAGGTCAAAAAACATTCTCATACGAGTTACTAGAACAAGGTCAGACAGATTTCGATTACATCTTTGTACCAGTTGGTGCCGGCACAAACTTCTCAGCGATCTATAAAGGCTTTAAGGAAATGAAAGCTGCCGGTTTAGTTGATCATATTCCAACATTAGTTGCTGTGCAGCCAGAGCACAGTTCCCCTGTTGTTGAAGGTATTTTTAAGAAAGAAAAAATCATCAAGGATCAGGTGCACACAATGGCAGATGCTGTTGCTGTTGCTAACCCATTTGATTTCTACAAAGTCCTTGAAATCATTGAAGAAACAGATGGCTTAGCTTATACTGCTACTGAAAATGAACTACTTGAATCGATGAAAGAGATGTCGATTGAAGAAGGGATCTTTACCGAACCAGCATGTGCTATTCCACTCGCAACCTTTAAAAACAACGTAGAAGTTTTTAAAGGTAAAAAGATCTTGTTTGTTTTAACCGGAACCGGTTTGAAGAGTGCCCATATAGTTAGCAAGTACTCCTTATCATCACCTGTGCTTGAACCCGATCTTGATCAGGTTCATGAATACATTGACTCCGGCTTCATCGATATGCAAAAAGAAAGCTGGGGACAATCACGTGAATTGGTACCAGCTAATGTCACCATGAGTGAAGATCATCAGCGACTTTATGATGAATATGTTACAGGCATTGAGAAGAAGGGTAAAACTCTTAAAGAAGAGGAAATCAAAGTTCTGAAATCCCTTGTATCCAGTGAGGATGCTGACCTTGACTACCCAGTTGAAGTTGTCGATTACAAACTAACCATGCGCAAAAAAGGTCTGGTTAGTGCCGCTGTAAAGCTGGATATACAAGGACATGAAGTGATATCGCTGGATCAGGGAGTTGGCCCAATGGATGCGATTCTTACTGCTATCAAAGCGGAAACTGATTCATTCCTTCATCTGGAAGTGAAAAATCATCAGGTTGAGATTTTAAGCCCTGATACAGATTCACTCGTTGTTGTAACGCTTACACTGCAGAAAGAAGATTATACCTTTACTTCAAAAGGCGCCTCTCCGGATACGCTTGAGGCACTCATTCAGGCATTTATTAAGGGTATAGCGATAGCCAATAAAGCACTGGCTGTTTAAGAGAGTAAATAGAGATAACTCCTCTTACGAATCCATTCCTAATACTATTTACCTTCCATAAAGAAAGTATTCTCCTCCCTAGGAGGAGAAACAAATTGGAGGGAAGACATGCCGAGAAACTGGCCAGATTATCAAAAAAGGCTTATACCATTTGCTCGAGATCTCAGAAAGAGGATGACACCCGGTGAACGCAGACTCTGGGCTGCAATTAGGAGAAAGCAAGTCATGGGTTATCGTTTTCAAAGACAGCGACCTATCGGACCGTTTATTGTTGATTTCTACTGCAAAGAATTAAGATTAGCCCTTGAAGTGGATGGCAGTAGTCATGATGGAAAGTGGGAATATGACCAGATAAGACAAAAGAAAATTGAATTGAAAGGTGTGAAATTTCTCAGGTTCACGGAAGGTGAAGCAAGGCGAGATACTCAAGGCGTTGTTTGGATGATTGAGCAGTGGATTATTGATTATACCTCTCAGTAGCCCCTCCCCTTTGTTTCCCCTCCATCGGAGGGGAAAACTCACCGTTGGCTATCGCTTTTTATTACCTCAGCGCATCCTCAAGTTCTAAAGATGCATTAGATCCTGCATCTCGGTATTTAACGATAATCGGGCAAGCCATGCTAAGATCGTTCTCTTTCGCCCACTGCTTATTAATTGGTCTGGTACCTGGAACGACAACCGCATTTTCAGGTATTGCAGATCCTCGTTCAAGAACCGTTTCATTTACCAGATCATATACTGGAATAGATTTCGATAGAACAACACCAGGAGCTATCACAGCACCTGATTTAACTTGAAGACCTTCAACTATTACTGCTCCCGCACCTATAAAACAATTATCCTCAATAATAACCGGACTCATCCCAACGGGTTCAAGCACCCCGCCTATCTGTACCCCTGCGGATAAGTGCACGTTTTTTCCAATTTGTGCACACGACCCAACCAGAGCATGACTATCAACCATTGAGCCAGCATCAACAAATGCTCCTACATTAATATAAGCCGGAGGCATTATTATTACTCCAGGAGCAACATAAGCTCCTCTTCTAACAGAAGACCCACCAGGAACTAGCCTAACACCATCTTCAGGATCGAAATACCTTGGCGGTAAATTATCTTTATCTACAAAACCATCATAGATTCCAGAAAATGATGCATTTTGACCTGCTTTAAATGCAGCAAGAATTCCTTCTTTAACTTCTACATTAGCTTCCCAGCCATTCTCCGTTTTAGTTGCAGATCGTAATTCACCTGTTTCCAGTTTATCTAAAATTTCTTTCCAGTCCATGTATATGATTATTTAATAGATGAATACCAGTTTTGAATGGCTTTATCTGATTCCAAGAGTTTTTCAAGATTTCCAAGATCAGCCATTGATAATGGTGGTCGTAGCATATCCGTTCCAATCCATCCTCTCCGGTGAAGTAAAGCTTTAGCTGGAACCGGGTTTGGTCCATTGAATAACTGATCGATTGCTGGCAGCCAAACTTCTTTTAAACCATCATGTTTGCCAGCAAGACAAAGTTCAACATATTTCGATGTAGCTTCCGGCCACACATTTGAAGCAACAGAAACTAATCCGACTGCACCTGCATCAGCAAAATCTGGTGTTAGACCATCATCTCCAGAATAGAAATCAACTGTCGGAGCTGTTTCTCGGAATGTTTTAAATTCTTCAATAGAACCACTGGCCTCTTTAACCCCTAATAAATTCTCGAATCGTTCAGCAAGAATTGCTGGTACTTCAGGATGTAATTTCACTCCAGTTCGTGATGGTACATTGTACAGCATACAAGGTCGGTCTGTTGTTTCCAATAATCTGGAGAACCATTCAATTTGACCCTGCTTCCCTGGTTTAGAATAGAGAGGTGTAACAAGTAAATAGGCATCAACCTGACAACGGTCACATTCTTTTATAAAATCGATCTGTTTGTGAAGTTTGTATCCACCTATTCCTACCATCACAGGCACATCCAATTTAACACCAGCTGTATACACAACTACCTGTTTCTTTTCCTCTGTATCTAAAGCTAAACCCTCACCAGTGCTACCAAGAATGAGAATTCCGTTTCCTGCCTCATTCTGTTTTTTGAGGAGAACATCCAGGCTTTCAAAATCAAGAATTCCATGTTCTTCAAAAGGGGTTACAAGTGCAGTCCATAAACTAGTTTTATTCATTATCTAGCTCCTTATATATCTGATCAAAAATTTCTGAAAATTGGTACATACCAAATAAATCATCTCTAGCAATGAGTTGGTGAGTCGCCCAAATTGCCCCAGATGCAAACACAGCCCTGTCCAGGGCCTCGTGTTTTAATTTAATTGACTCATAAGGTGTGCTTAATTCTATTTCATGAATCCCTTTCACATCACCTACTCGTTCATGAGTTATATCAATATCTCTTCCCAGCCACTCTTTCCATGACAGAGCTGTTCCACTTGGGGCATCCAATTTCTGTAAATGATGAATTTCATGCATCTTAAAATCAACATCATTTAAGATATCTGCCCCTTTTGAAATGATCTGAATTGCTTTGCGAATGATATTCATGCCAAGGCTAAAATTGGATGCAATCAACCATCGGTTTCCATTCAACTTTATTTTCTCACTCAGGTCAGCGGGCCAATCATAACCTGTACTACCCCAAACTGCGGGAATATTAGCTTGTATAACATCATCAAGAATAGATGCAACCGCATTACCTGGTACAAATATAATTACAGCATCTGATTCCTTTAACTTCTCACTGTCTACAGGCTTTTCTTCATTGAAAATATGATGACATTCTGCGCCAAGTAGTTCAACTACTTTTGAACCTGTTTTACCCGATCCTATTACTGATATTCTCATTTAATGAATTTTTGATGGATCATTTTAACCACACCCTCAGCGCTTTCTTCTTCAACCAGAAAGCAAATGTTATTAGTACTGGCACCATGACAAATCAATCTGATATTGACATCTTTTAGTTCATGAAAAATGGATCCACTTACGCCTGCAGTGACTTCCAATTGATTCCCGATGAGTGCAATTAACGATAATCCTTTTTCAATTTCTACCTGACTGAAAGATTCAAGTTCTTCAATGATCTCAGGGCTTAAATCTACTTTTGAAGCAGCTGAATGGTTGGTATCCAGTGTTAAGGAAACACTTACTTCTGATGTAGTCACCAGATCAACCGAAACTTTGTGATCAGCCAGTACTTTGAATAAATATGCCAGAAAACCATGACGATGAAGCATATCTAAACTGCGAACTGTAACCAGTGTTTGGTTTTTTCTCAATGAAATAGCTCTGATAGCCGGTTTATTTTCAGATTTTGTGACAATCCAGGTTCCTTTTGAGCCTGGATCAATACTAGAACCCACAAAAACTTTAATATCACTTCGAATTGCCGGTTTTAAAGTAGCAGGATGCAAAACTTTCCCCCCAAATGTTGAGAGCTCCGCTGCTTCGTCGAAAGTAAGTTCATGAATAGGTCGGGCGTCAGAAACGATTCGTGGATCTGTCGTATAGACTCCTGAAACATCAGTCCAGATTTCAAGCACATCTGCCTTTACGCTTTCAGCAAACAAAGCTGCTGAATAATCAGACCCTCCTCTTCCCAGGGTAGTGGTTTCACCTTTATTATTGGAACCTATAAAGCCCTGTGTAATACTAACTCTGGATAAATCAATACCTGATGCTCTTTCAGAGATGGATTCAATTTTTGGTTCAGCATTTCCAAAATGATCATCTGTAGTAATCACCCCTCTTGCATCCAAAAGTTTTGCTTCAACCTTATTTAGTTTTACGACCTCGGTAAAAATTGGAGAAGACATGAGTTCCCCAAATGAGAGTAAGGTGTCTATCCACTTTTTATCTTTTTCTGAATTCTTTAGATGAGTTTTTAACGAATTTAATTGATCCAGAAAAAAAGCTTCAGATTTGGTTCTGGAATCAAGAGGTAACTTTGAAATTATGTTTAGATGTCGATTTTTAATGTTTTCTAAAGCTTCATCTATCTTTGTGTCAGAGGGGTTTTCCGAAAGCAGAACCAGATCATTAGTGGTACCCGCAGTAGCACTAACAACAATAATTTTCCGATCAGGATTAGAAGCGACAATTTCTGCACATCTTTGCATGCTTTCAAAATCAGCCATGCTAGTGCCACCAAACTTAGATACTATGATCATTACAATTTCATATTGATAAGGGTTAAAAATACGAATCACTCAACTTAAATGGTGACTTGCTTAACGATTTAAATAATTTTAAATACCTGAATCACTTCTAATTGGATTCAAATGTATTATAGGCTCTTATTAATCTTCGGAATATTACTTATCACAGCTTGTAGTGAAGAATCTCAGGAAATACAAAAACCTGAGGTAACCATATCCGAAGTTGAAGCAAGACTAAACAAACTTGCTTCAATGGATTATGATTATGATCAGGCTGAAGAAATTCATCAATATCTTGATTCTCTAAAGAGAGCTCGTTTCCATCCTGTAACTGAAGATACTTCTGTACTCTTCGTGCATTTTGGAGCTGGAGAAACCGTAGAATGGAGAGGTTCATTCAATAGTTGGGGAAATGATACCACGCCTAATGCTTTTGGAACACAGATTGGCAACTCTAAAATCTGGACATGGAAGACTAATTTTCCTAAAGATGCTCGTTCTGATTACAAAATTGTTGTGAATGGTGATCGCTGGATGGAAGATCCTTATAACCTCAATAGACAATTTGGCGGAGGTGGCTTCAATTCAGAATTAAGAATGCCTGATTATACGGATGATCCAATAACCCAATATAGACTTGGAATAGAACGGGGTAATTTATCTGAAAATACTCTGATCCCCAGTAAAGCAACGGCATCCCGTCATAATTATCGCGTTTATACACCTTTCAATTATGAGAATCTTGAGCCATTACCCGTAATATATGTTACTGATGGTCATGATTATATCAACAATGCCATGGGAAACATGATAACAGTATTGGATAACCTTATTGCCAATGGAAGTATTGAACCGGTTATTGCAGTTTTTGTTGATCCCAGACTTCCTGAAAATAGTAGTGTTAACAGAAGAGGAATTTACTTACCAATCAACGAAGAATATCTGCGTTTTTTCACAGATGAGTTGATTCCGGAAATTGAAGCTAATTACAAGGTTAGAAATACGGCTTCTGACAGAGCCATTTTAGGAACCTCACTTGGGGGTATTAACTCAACCTATTTCACATTTGAAAGACCCGATGTTTTTGCAAAATCAGCTATACAATCACCGGCTTACTGGTATAAAAGAGCTATTTATGCCGTTGTTGAAGAAAGCGAAGCAAAACCTGAGAATATTCAGATTTTTATGAGTATTGGTACTATTAATGACGGACTGGAAGATGCTCTTGAAATGAAAGATCTTATGGAAGCAAAAGGCTTCGAAATAAACTTTTTAAAAGTAAATTCAGGGCATTCGTGGGGAGCCTGGACAAACCAGCTGGATGATGTCTTAATTCAATTCTTTGGGAAATAAAATATAATTATGCCTCTTATAACAAATGATGCCGTAGTATTCGGGATACTGATCGCTATTCTAGCCGCTATTTTTATTACTTCAAAAAGCCAGCGTCCTTTCTGGAAAAAGTTTTATACCTATATACCTGCTCTTTTGCTCTGCTATTTTGTGCCTTCAATTTTTAATTCATTAGGCATTAT
>CBFHVG010000073.1:0-17403 GCA_965659005.1 uncultured Balneolaceae bacterium | reverse complement strand
GTTAAATCTAAATTTCAATGTTTTTGAGAGAGTGGTGAAAAAACTGCTTCTATGCACTTGAAAAGGATATTGATCAAATTAAAGTATATAAATTAATATTAAATAAGATATATATTTATTGATAATAAAATTTTACTGTATTGTGAGATTCTTAATGTTTAATTTGGCTAAAAGTTGTCCATAATAATAGAATAATATGGCTTAAAATTATAAACCAAAATGAATTAAAAAATGATTAAGAATTGATTATTCAAAAAGTAATGTGGATAACTTTGCTTAAAGTTTAGATTTATTTAAACCGGGAAATTAGTCTTTAATTGTACATTAAGAGCATTAAATTGATATAAAGCTAAGGGTGTTTGTAATAAATAAATAATAATATGTGATATATTTATATAGTTAACTAATTGTTAATTAATCACTGACTGATAATGAATAAATTCAGTGTGGATAACTTTAGTGATTTGTGGAAAAATAATTCAGATTTAATTTGCTGACATATACTATCTCGTCTATATTGCTCAACGCACCAAGAAGCTCGCTATGGGAAACAAACGGTGCCATCATCTACATAATACGAACAGCATAATTTTAGTTTTGCCTATGAAATTTGAACGCTTTTATACAAAGTCGGAGTGGAAAACACCATACGATGAAATGGAGTTTGTCGAGAGAACTTCTGAAATAAAGAATCCTGATGGTTCCACCGTATTTAAAATGGAAGGTGTATCTATACCTTCATCCTGGTCACAAGTCGCTACAGATATTATTGCTCAGAAGTACTACAGAAAAGCTGGTGTACCTGTTGCTCTAAAGAAAGTAAAAGAAAAAGGAGTACCAAGCTGGTTACAAAGATCAGAAGCGGACTCCACGGCTCTTGCTAAAGTTGATGAAAAAGAACGCTTTACTCATGAGCTTGATAGTCGCCAGGTATTTAACCGTCTAGCTGGTTGCTGGACTTATTGGGGTTGGAAGCACGATTATTTTGACACCGAAGAAGACGCTAAGGTATTTCATGATGAACTAGCCTATATGCTAGCTAATCAAATGGCTGCACCAAATAGTCCTCAATGGTTTAATACAGGCCTGCACTGGGCTTATGGTATTAACGGGCCAGCTCAGGGACATTACTATGTAGATGGAAAAACCGGCAAACTCACAAAATCAAAAGATTCCTATTCACATCCACAACCACATGCTTGCTTCATTCAAGGTATTAATGATGATCTGGTGAATGAAGGTGGTATCATGGATCTGTGGGTTCGTGAAGCTCGACTTTTTAAGTACGGATCTGGAACTGGTTCCAACTTCTCTAACATCCGTGGTGCTGATGAACCTCTAAGCGGTGGTGGAAAGTCTTCTGGTTTAATGAGCTTCCTCAAAATTGGTGACAGAGCTGCTGGAGCTATCAAATCAGGTGGTACCACAAGAAGAGCTGCGAAGATGGTAACTCTAGATCTGGATCATCCGGATATTGAAGAGTACATCAACTGGAAGTCTCGCGAAGAGCAAAAGGTCGCTGCAATCGTTACCGGTTCTAAAATTGTAGAGAAGCACCTCAAAGAAATTATCAAGCTTTGTCATACACCTATTGAGATTGAAGGTCGTACTTTTAATGGTGCTTACAGCCGTGATCCACTGAAAAACAAAGATTTAGGCAAAGCCATCCGTGATGCAAGAAAATCACAGGTTCCATTGAACTATGTTGAGCGTGTTATTCAGCTTGCGGCTCAGGGTTTCACTGATATTGAGTTCGATACATATGATACAGACTGGAATTCAGAAGCTTATGCTACTGTATCAGGACAGAATTCAAACAACTCAGTTCGTGTGCCTAACTCGTTCATGAAGGCAGTTATCGATGACGATAAATGGAACCTTTACTGGAGGGTTGAGAAAGCGAAAGCAGCTAAAGAAGGGCGTGAGCCTGAACCATGCAAAACAATGGAGGCAAATGATCTTTGGGATCAAATTGCTTACGCTGCATGGGCATCTGCTGATCCTGGTACTCAGTACCATGACACTATTAATGAATGGCACACTTGTCCGGAAGACGGTCAGATAAATGCCTCCAATCCTTGTTCAGAATACATGTTCTTAGATAACACAGCATGTAATCTGGCTTCACTAAACTTGATGAAGTACTTCGAGGATGAAGAATACACTACGATCAATGTTGATTCTGTAAGACACGCATCAAGAGTATGGACAACTGTACTCGAAATTTCTGTACTGATGGCCCAATTCCCATCAAAGGAAATTGCTGATCTGTCCTATGTGTATAGAACACTTGGTCTTGGTTATGCAAATATTGGCGCCGCTCTAATGGTTCAGGGTATTGCATACGATAGCCCAGAAGCTGTTGCTTTCACTGGTGCGATTACATGTATCATGCACATGAGCGCCTATGCAGCTAGTGCTGAACTTGCAGCCGAACTTGGTCCATTCCAAGGTTATGAAAAGAACAAAGAGCACATGCTCAAAGTACTTCGTAACCACAAAAGAGCAGCTTATAACGCTGAGCCTGATCAGTATGAAGATCTGACCATCAAACCTCTAGGTATTGATGCTTCAATCTGTCCTGATTACCTGCTGAAAGCAGCAAAGGAAGATGCCGACAGAGCTGTTGAACTTGGTGAACAACATGGCTACAGAAATGCACAGGTGACTGTACTAGCTCCAACCGGTACTATTGGTCTGGTTATGGATTGCGACACCACAGGTATTGAACCTGATTTCGCACTTGTTAAGTTCAAGAAACTAGCTGGTGGTGGTTATTTCAAAATCATCAACCAAAGTGTTCCAAATGCGCTAAAGCGACAAGGCTACAGTAGCAAAGAAATCGAAGCTATTGTGAATTATGCTAAAGGGCATGGTACTTTGGATGGATGTCCTCATATCAATACTGAAAGTCTAACAGCTAAAGGTTTCACTGCTGAAAAGATTGAAGCTATTGAATCAGGGCTCAAAGGTGCCTTCGATATCAAGTTTGCATTCAACCACTTTACACTGGGCGAAGACTTCTGTAAAGATGTTCTGGGAATGACTGATGAGCAATTATCAGATTTCACATTCGATATGCTGAGCTTCCTTGGCTTTAGCAGAGAACAAGTTACAGCAGCAAATGATTATGTTTGTGGTACTATGACCGTTGAGGGTGCTCCGCATCTAAAAGAAGAGCACTTGCCAATCTTTGATTGTGCGAACAAGTGCGGTCGATTAGGAACACGTTACATCTCAGCTGAAGGACATATCAAAATGATGGCGGCGGCACAGCCATTCCTCTCAGGTGCGATATCAAAAACTATCAATCTTCCTAATGAAGCAACGGTTGAAGATATTAAAGAAGCATACATGCTTTCTTGGAATCTGATGCTAAAAGCGAATGCATTGTACAGAGATGGTTCAAAACTATCTCAGCCTTTAAATGCTATGGCAGATGTATTCGATGAGCTGGAAGATGAAGATGATGTAAGCCTGGAGCCTGAAATCCTTAAAGCTCAGGATGAAGTTCTTGAAGTGGCGGAACGCATTATCACGAAGTATGTGGCAGCAAGAAAGCGTCTTCCATTCAGAAGAGGCGGTTACACTCAGAAATCCAAGATCGGTGGCCAGAGTGTTTACCTCAGAACTGGTGAATACGATAACGGTCAGTTAGGTGAGATATTTATTGATATGCATCGCGAAGGTGCTGCATTCAGAAGCTTACTGAACTGTTTCGCTATTGCGATTTCACTAGGTCTTCAGCATGGTGTGCCTCTTGAAGAATATGTGGATGCATTTGTATTCACCAAATTCGAGCCAAGTGGTATGGTTAATGGTAATCCTCACGTAAAGATGACAACATCTGTGATCGATTACATCTTCAGAGAATTAGCCGTTACTTACCTTGGTAGAGGTGATCTGGCTCATGTTTCTGAAGAAGAACTGTTAACCAGAAAACTTCGACCTGAAGCAACTGAGCAGGCAACTACTCAGGCAGCTCCAGCACCAGCTGTATCTCAAACTCCGGTTGTAACTCAAACTGTAGAGGTTAAAGAATCAGTAGAAGCAAAGGTGACCACAGAAGTAAGTGGTGGCTATGAATCAGAATATGAGAAAGCCAAACAACTCGGGTATACAGGTAATGCCTGTCCGGAATGTGGCTCGATGACCATGGTACGTAATGGTACCTGTGAAAAATGTATTACTTGCGGATCAACATCAGGTTGTTCATAAGCAGGTAGAAGATCTTCTTTCATGGAGAACAGGATAAACCCTTATCGGTTGATACGCCGGTAGGGGTTTTTTTATGTCCGTGAATCAAGCCTGATTTTTATAATTATAAACGGGAAGTTCGTTTAGAAAATCATCTGGCAGCTGAAAGTCAATATTATGATAGGCAAAAATGACTTCTTCTAATTGCTTCAGTGTGCTCATGCCAACCACAGTTGATGATATGGCTTGGTTTGTTAATACAAAGTTTAATGCATTCGATATTGGGTGACCAAGAATATTATTGAGCTGTTGTAGTTTTAGAACATCGGCTGGTGAGTGATCCAAATACTCTGTTGGCTCTTTATTGATTAATAAACCCTTTGCAAGGCTTCCCCTTACTAAAATCCCTCTATTATGCTCTTGAAGATAGGGGAGAATGAACTTCTCAGGTCTACGATCCAATAAGGAATACTGAACCATCACAGAAGTTAAAGCATACTTGGGAATAACTTTCCGGACCACAATTGGTCGAATAGATGAAATACCGTAATAACGAATCTTACCTTGTTCTTTTAATTGTTCAAAGGTTTCAAATACTTCTTCAAAATTATCCTCGATAGTACCGCCATGTAACTGGTAAAGATCAATGTAATCTGTTTTAAGGCGTTTCAAACTTTTTTCAACCGCTTCAATGATATAATCCTTTTTTGGAACCCAATCCCATCCTGATAAGTCTTTTTTCCATCGATTCCCGACTTTTGTGGCTATATAAACTTTATTCCGGTGTGATTTTAAGGCTTTACCAAGAATGACTTCATTATCACCATGGTCGTACAAGTCGGCAGTGTCAAAGAGATTGATACCGGAATCTATAGCCTGATGAAGGAGGTATTTATTGGCTTTATCATTTCCTGTAGGCAGAGACATACATCCGAAGGACACTTCGCTGATGGAAAGATCGGTGCCTGATATATTCCTGTACTTCATAGCATAAAAAAACCCCGAATTTTCGGGGTTTCAAAATAAGAAATGTTATCCTTTAGACTTGTCGTTCTGCTCTCTGGCATATGCAACCAGTTTATCAACCTCTTCCCACATCTGCATAGCTTGCTCCAATGTGGTATCAAATACATCGTTAATAACAGGGAAGAAGTATTTCGAACCCCAAACCTGACGAGCAAGTTCTGCTTTAGCCCGTCCCAAAGGCATCCATGAAACTTCTTCAAAGTGTCCTTCAGGAATGAAAAGTGAATCAGATCTGAATTCCGGAGACTTTACTTCATCTGTAACAATCATATTACGTTCTGCCATTAGAGATTTTAATTCATCAACATCTTCCTGGCGGAATTCAAATTCATCCCTGAATTTATCAAAATCACTTTCCCAATTAGCCCTGAAACTATCACCGTTTTTATCCAAATAATTTCTGACAAAATCAAAAGAACCACGCTTGCGAATCATGAAATTCACGACATAAGCTGAAATTGTAGTATCAGGTTGAATTATAAAGTCGGGTACGATTCCACCACCACCATACACTTTTCTCCCAGCATCTGTATAGAATACAAGACTGTCGGCAATGTTATTAGCAAAGGCCTCTACATCAGCAATTGGATCATCAATGCGTTGTAATATTTCGTAAGCATATTCTTCACCGCCGCCTTCAGTAAATGGTTTCTGAATGAGTCGGCCGGAAGGAGTCAAATATCTTGAGATGGTAACGCGAATATTAGAATTGTCAACCAGTGGGTACTGCTGCTGAACTAATCCTTTTCCATAGGTTCTGCGACCAAGTATAAGGGCTCTATCATGATCCTGAAGGGCTCCACTTACAATTTCACTGGCTGAAGCTGCACCTTCATTTACCAGAACAATTACAGGTTGATCTTTAAATACACCATTTCTTCTCGAAAAGTATTCACTATTAAATCGTTGATGCTTACTCTCAGTAGAAACAATCTTAGTTCCTTCAGGAAAGAATTCCTCTGAAATAGCAATTGCCTGGCTTAAGTAACCTCCTGGATTACCTCTTAAATCGAGTACAAGCTTTTCCATACCTTCTGATTTAAGCTCTCTCATAGCCTGCATAAACTCTTGATGAGTAGTTGCAGCAAAGCGGTTGATCTTTATGTAGCCGGTATTGTCATCAAGTAAATAAGACGAATCAACTGTGTAGAGCGGGATATCATCGCGTATGATGTTAAAGGTCAGTAAGTTTCTTTCACCCGGACGTTTTACCGTAATTTCAACTTCAGAACCTTTTGGTCCGCGAAGGTTTCTAAGTACTTGTTCGTTTGTATATCCTACAGAAGATGAATCTTCAATTTCAATAATGCGATCACCTGATATTATACCCAGTTGATCACTTGGACCACCTGAAATGGCAGTAATTACAGTTATGGTATCTTGAATGATGTTAAACTGAACACCAATTCCCTGAAATTTCCCCGCAAATTCTTCCTGAATTTGTTCGCTGTCTTCAGCTTCAATGTAAATTGAGTGAGGATCAAGAGTATCAAACATCCCACGGATAGCAGCTTCAGTAAGCACACTCATATCTTCATCTGGACGATTATTCGATACATAAAGGTAGGCCTTTTCGAAATTCTGAAATGAATCACGAAGTGAACCAATATTCAGATCTGCAAAGCTGGTGTCAATTGGAGTATTCTTGATTTGCAGGGTTGAATCGTCTAGAGCTTTAACAAATGATACTATACTGTTTCTGTATAATTTGTCGACGCTGGTATCGCCAAAGTAATTAGACAGAATAGATCTTTGTACCTGCACATATTTTCTGAGATTGGTGGTATCATCATTATCATTATCGATAATGATCGGATCTGCTCCGATTAGATAGAAGATTGACAGTATTGCTGCAATCGCAAAGTTAGGGGCTAGAAATTTTCTCAACGTCATTATGATTACTTAAAGCTGTTGTGACCGCATTATTATAACTAATCCGAGACACATATTGTTCGATCTATAACGATTTTAATGTATTTAGTTGTGTTTTCTTAGGTTAAAGAATGTAATGACTCAGATCTTTATCCTTGACAAGGCTATCCAATTGTTTCTCAACATAAGCCGGATCAATTGTGATTTTCCCTGAATTAATGTCGTCCGGGATGGCAAAAAGGAGCTCATCTAAGAGGGATGACATAATTGTATGGAGACGCCTTGCACCAATATTCTCAACATCCTGATTCACTTCAGCGGCAGTTTTCGCAATAGTTTTTAGTGCATCAATTGTAAACTCAACTTCAACACCTTCAGCTTCGATCATAGCTTCATACTGCTTAGTTAGAGCGTTTTTAGGTTGTTTCAGTATTTTGAAGAAATCTTCCTCAGTAAGTGAATTCAACTCAACACGGATTGGGAAACGACCTTGTAATTCAGGAATCAAATCAGATGGTTTGGAAACATGAAATGCTCCTGATCCAATAAACAGAATATGGTCTGTTTTGATAATACCATGTTTTGTATTCACGGCTGATCCTTCAACAATAGGAAGTAGATCACGTTGTACACCTTGGCGGCTAACATCAGGACCAGATTTTCCAGCACCGGTTGATGGTTCAGCAATTTTATCAATTTCATCAATGAAGATAATGCCTTGCTTTTGCACGCGCTCTAGTGCTTCCTGAACAGCTGATTCGTGATCAATAAGTTTCTCAGCTTCTTCATCCAGTAGTAATTCACGAGCTTCTTTGATAGAAACTTTTCTCTGGGATTTCTTTCCTTTGCCAGATAATCCACCAATCATGTCTTGCAGGTTGATTCCCATTTCTTCCATTCCACCAGGACCAAAAACTTGCATCATTGGGGCTTTGGATGATTTGACTTCGATCTCAATTTCACGTTCTTCCAGTTCACCATTGCGAAGTTTTTCGCGAAAGCGTTCACGCGTACGTTCATTCAACTCATTATCGGAAGCCTTTTCCGGGTCAAAGTCATCACCTGAATTGAAACCTACACCTTTTTTAGAAACAGGAGGGATGAGGATATCAAGAATTTTGTCCTCAACATTTTCAGCGGCTTTTTCTTTTACACGATCCTGCATTTCCTGTTTTACCATATTTAGGCCATAGTCGGTAAGGTCACGTATCATGGATTCGACATCACGACCTACGTATCCAACCTCTGTAAATTTTGAGGCTTCAACTTTCAGAAAAGGGGCACCGCTAAGTTTTGCCAAACGGCGAGCAATTTCAGTTTTACCAACCCCAGTTGGGCCAATCATAAGAATGTTGTTTGGGATGATTTCATCACGGATAGACTCATCTGCATGTAATCTTCTCCATCTGTTTCTAAGCGCGATTGCAACTGATCGTTTTGCTTCTTTTTGTCCGATGATGTAGCGATCAAGTTCGGCTACAATCTGGTGTGGAGTAAGGTTTGTATTCTCTTTCATTATAAATTCTCTTCGATTTCCAGAACGGTCAGGTTGTGGTTTGTATAGATATCAATGTCTGCTGCAATATGTAGCGCTT
Organism: uncultured Balneolaceae bacterium; assembly: GCA_965659005.1. Lineage (GTDB taxonomy): Bacteria > Bacteroidota > Rhodothermia > Balneolales > Balneolaceae > CAYPTY01. The sequence goes on along the minus strand of CBFHVG010000073.1, from coordinate 8,713 downwards.
CTTCAACGATTTCCTTTGCACTCATATTCGGCGCATGCGTTTTTAGTGCTTTAGCTGCTGCTAAGGCATAAGAGCCGCCACTACCGATGGCTGCAATCTTGTCATCCGGATCAATTACATCACCGGCACCTGAAATAACGTAGATATGTTCTTTGCTTATGACAACAAGCAAAGCTTCCAGTTTCTGGAGGTATTTATCTTTTCTCCAGTCTTTTGCCATTTCTACTGCTGCACGCTGAACATTACCATTGTATTCATTTAATTTCTCTTCGTAACGATCGAATAAACTAAGGGCATCTGCAGTAGAACCTGCAAAGCCTGAGAGAATCTGACCATTGTATAAATGTCTTACTTTTCGAACAGTAGCTTTCATTATGGTTTTATCCATGGTAGCCTGTCCGTCACTTCCAATAGCCACTTCACCATTATGAATAAGGCCTAAAACGGTTGTAGCGTGTATTTTATGTTGATTCATAGATATACTGCTTTAATAAACTTTCTTGTTTTTACTCAGTTATACTAGTACAAGTATGCAATAATCAAGCCGAATGCTTACTTGTCAGACTTGTAGTATTTTTGAGTCTTCTGATTTCTCTGACCAGACGATTTACTGCCATTATTACGATTTGAAGTATTACCGCGGTTTCCAGAACCGGATCTACCGGTTTTCTTTTTATCTGAATCCTTCTCATAGATATCGAGACCTTCTTTTCTGGAATCCTTTTTCTGGATTTCAATAGCATCTTCGAGTTCAATCATCTTTTCAATGGATTCACCCTGACTTACAGCCTCAGTGATATCAATATCAGAACCGGATAAAGTTACTTTGAAGTCACTGAGCGATATAGTCTCGTCTGAGATCACTTCGATTTTGATATGGTACTTAGTAATCCATTTCCATCTTCTGGAGAACATTCCTTTGGTAAGCGCACTTCTGAGATAAGGATTGACATAGAGGTCAATGGCTCTGTACTCGGTATTGTGTTTGAATTTATTCAACCAACTTTCGATGTCAGTCATAATGGTACCTTCTGAAACCACGGTACCTTTACCGGCACACATAGGACAGGCATTAGAAACTGAGCTAACAACAGATGGACGTATTCTTTGTCTTGTAATCTGTACAAGCCCGAAGTCGGACATTCCTAGAAGATTTGTTTTTGCCCTGTCTTTTCTGAATTCCTTTTTCAGCTCGTCGTAAATCTTCTTGCGGTTCTTTTCATCTCTAAGGTCAATGAAATCGACCACGATAATACCACCGATATCTCGGAGGCGTAATTGTTTAGCAATTTCTCTGGCCGCTTCAAGATTAGTCTTGAGGGAATTAGCTTCCTGCTCTTTTTTAGCGGCATATGGCCCTGAATTCACATCCACTACATACATGGCTTCAGTTTGTTCAAAGATCAAATAACCACCTGATTTCATGCGAACTCTTGGGCTGAAGATGGAATTTACATCTTCAGAAATATTGGTGTGATCAAAGATATGCTTCTTTCCTTTATATAACTCAACATTAGGAAGCATTTGAGGTGCAATCTGACTTACATAGTTCTTAATCTGACGATACATTTTCTGATCGTCGATTAATACTCTGTCATAGTTTTTTGCAAAAAGGTCTCTGATCAGACTTTCAGTCATATCAAGATCGCGATACAGTAATTCCGGCGGTTTTGCATTTTCAAGTTTGTCGACAAGGTTATCCCACTTTTGAAGGATATATCTTAAATCATCTTCAATGGCTTTGGTATCCTGTCCTGAACTTACTGTTCTAACAATGACACCGAATCCTTCAGGAAGCATTTTACTTACGATACCTTTGAGGCGTCTTCTTTCTTTGTAATTACTGATTTTACGAGATACAGCAATGTATTCACCCATTGGAATCAGTACGAGGAAACGTCCAGCAATAGTAATATCTGTTGATACTCTTGGGCCTTTTGAACCGATTGGTTCTTTTACGATCTGAACGAGTAATTTCTGACCATGCTTAAGCGCTTTACCAGCTAGTCTTTGTTTATCTACGTTAGTCAGATCATCCTGCTTCTCTGCAATATCCAGCGCATGTTTACTTATCGAACTTTCGCCATTGAGCATTTTGATGTAGCTGATCAGATGATCGCCAGCATCAGAGAAGTGAAGGAACGCGTCTTTAGGTGTTCCCATGTCGATGAATGCAGCGCGAATACCGCCCATCACCTTATGAACACGGGCTACATGAATGTTACCAACAGTGCGTTGATTGGCTTCCGACTCGATGAATATTTGAGCCAGTTCTCCATTTTCCAGGAGGGCTATGCGGGTCTGATCCCCGGCACAGTGAATGATAATTTGATTCTTCATTAAGATAATTTCTTGGATATCCACCATTCTGAGCAGCAACCGGAATCATTTTCATATGATGATCTCTGGAATGGGTATAAATACCCATTTTCTGAAGCATCTCAGATACTTTATTGATGGAATCGTTATTAAAAATTGTTGTGGAAAATTTTAGCTGCACTGATTCACAATTTGAATCAGAAGAATATCCGGTGTGGCTGATATTACTATAAGTAGGCGATGCGGATATTTGTTCCTTTGCGGCGCGAAGATTTGATGTACCGAAGATTTCGGTAAAAAAAGCGTATATATATGTTATTATTGCGCTTAGCAAAGTTTAACTAAAAGGGTTAAAAGTCTTATTGTCTTTTATTGGTTGGTAATATACACCAACGAAGGGAAGAATTAAACCTAAGTTAATTGGCTTATTCCTTAACTCGCTTAATATTTGCACCAACATCATTCAATTTGTTCTCAAGTTCTTCATAACCTCGGTCTAAATGGTAGACTCTGAGAACCTGAGTTGTACCTTTTGCGATCATGCCTGCCATCACCAGACTTACACTGGCTCTTAGGTCTGTACTCATTATGCTGGCACTTTTCAGGTCTTTTTTGCCGCTGATGAAAACCGAATTCTGTTTAGGTGTCATTTCAGCACCAAGTCTTGTTAATTCTGGTACATAGGAGAAGCGATCAAAATAAACTGTATCGGTGACTGAGCTTTTTCCATCAGCCTGTGTCATCATGGTGGACCATTGTGCTTGCAAATCGGTCGGAAATCCAGGATAAATGGCTGTTTCAATTGAAACCGGTTTAAGAACCTCAGGGGCCGTTACTGTGATAGTTGTTCCTTCAACTTCAACGGGGGTTCCTGTTTTTCTGAATTCTTCCAGAAATATCCCAAGTTGATCGGGGTCAGTATTTGTGATCTCCAGTTTTGAGCCAGGATTCATAGCTGCAGCAATCATATAAGTGCCCGTTTCAATTCTGTCGGGGTCATTATGGATATTGATTCCTTTGAGAGAATCAACTTTACGAATGGTAAGATCATGTGTGCCAATTCCCTGGATGTTTGCACCCATTTCAACCAGAACATTACATAATTGAACAACATCCGGTTCAATAGCAGCATTATGAATGGTGAATTCTTCTGCTCTTAGCACAGCCGCAAGTACCAGGTTCACGGTAGCACCAACTGAACTAGGGCTGAGTGTATATTCTTTTCCAAAGAGTGTTTCATCGGCGGTTGCAATGACATAACCTTCGTCGAGCTCAATATGTACTCCCATAGCTTCCATACCCTTGATATGAAGGTCTACAGGTCGTGGCCCCCAGGCACATCCACCTGGAAGTGATACTTTAGCTCTGCGATGTTTTCCTACAAGTGCACCAAGCATGTAAAAGGATGCACGCATTTTTCGGACCAAATCGTAAGGTGCTTCCGGAAAGTTTACATAAGTAGGATCTATAATGAGTTTATTTTCCTGATCAAGGAATTCAACCTGAGCTCCAGTAACCCTCAATACATTATTGAATGTATAAATATCCTGAAGTCTTGGGATGTTATTTATTTCAACCTTAGAATCAGCCAATAGGGCACCTGCCATTAACGGTAGTGCTGCATTTTTCGAACCACTAACTGATATTGAACCTTTTAGGGGAGTTCCGCCCTCAATGATAAAACTATCCAATGTTTTCTATTCCTAATAATGGGGTGTTCTTTTCTACAGACTGTCCGACCTCAACATGAAGGGATGTTACCTTACCTGAAATCGGTGCCTTTAATTCATTTTCCATTTTCATGGCTTCGAGGATAGCTACACGTTGACCTTTTTCCACTTCCTCGCCTTCACTTACAATAATACTAAGGATTTTACCTGGCATTGGAGATTTTAGACTACCTTCAGCAGCTGCATCTCCCGATTTAAATCCAAGTTTATCGAGCAGTAATTGTTGTTCATCCTTAACAGTTATGGTTGCCCATGCTCCATTTAGTGTGAAGGTAATATCAGATCCTTCAAAACTTACATTATCCAATTTATAAAGTTTTGTTCCAACACGAAGTAAATGGCGGTTATTTGCTTCCAAAAACTCGAAATGATCGGTTTTACCATTCACTTCAAATTCACCGGATTCAGTATTAATGTTAAGATCGTAGGATTTATCACCTATGGTACATTGATAGTTCATATCTATTTAATTGCTCTTAATCCCTGATTGGTAGCTCTGAAAGAAAAGTCTTCAAGATTATCGATGTCAACAAATGGTGATGCATCAGAATCTTTTGCCTGGCTTTCGAAGGCGTAAATGAAGCCCGCGTTTATCAAATTGATCAGATTATCTCTCAATTCCCCGTATTGTAATCCAGTTTCCTCCTGCAGCACATCAAATGGCTCCGGAAATATGAGTCGTTCAATAACAGTTCGCTCGGAAGAATCAATTTTTCTCATGATGAAATCGAAGATAGCAGGAGGGGTATTTTATCACAAGCTTAATCTACCTGAATATCACCATAGGTGATAATCTGATTATTAAAATCATAAATAATGATTCGATGCAGACCTCGAGGCCCTGTATTCCCACCAAAACTCTGGAATTGCTGTGGATTTAGTTCGAATACAATGAATGACGCCTGACCGGTTATGTCAACAGTATTAAAAAGCTCAAGTAAAGCACCATCATCCCGTAATTCATATACCTGAATACCATCAAGTGATTGAACACCGGTTACTGTAATTTCAAATGTTATTACATTTCCAAGTGCTACAGGGTTTGGGAATGGAGGGCGAACTTCAACTAAAGCCTGATATAGAGGTGATATTCTCCAGTCATCCTCATCTCTGTTAATTATTCGGCCCTGATCATCTGTTTCTGTGTAACTCTCAGGAGTACGAAAAGCTTCACGCTCAAAATCGCGTTGTTCTTCACTTTGAGTACAGCCTGTTAAGGCCAGAAAGCTTAAAACTAAGAACAAATAAGGTAGTTGACCGGACTTCATATTATAGAATGAGATAGGTAATTGTTTTATCTTATTAAGATACGAATCTTCAAACACAGAAATTATATGCTTCATCTTTTAGGGATCAAAAATTGTAATAAAATCAGAGACACCAAAAAGTGGCTTGAAGACCATAAAGTAGATTATGCCTTCGTTGATGTAAAGAAAGACCCATTGAATAGTGACGAATTAGACGAACTAAGGGTTAAAGTGGGTTTAGATACACTAATTAACAGAAAAGGCATGAAATGGCGTCAGCTTGGTTTGAAAGATCAGAATCTGAGCGAGGACGAATTATTTGATGTACTTCTGGAAAACCAAACGATGATTAAGCGTCCGGTTCTTATTAAAGATGATGCTGTTCTTGTAGGATACGATGAAGAATCATTCGAAGCTTTCGTAAAATGATCCGAGCTGCTATTCTCATATTAATCACTGTTCTTAGCTCGACAAATGTGTATTCACAGGCGGTAATAAAACAAGGATATAAGGGCCCGCCTACCTTTGAGCAGCTGATGAATTATGAGGAAGAGTTTAATTATGAAGTAAAGTATGGAGTTTTCAAGGCAGCCTGGGTAAAAGTGCATGCTGTTCGGGACACAACTTTTGATGGTAAAAGGCGATATGTGCTTCAGACTACAGTTCGCTCTAACTCGAAATTACCTTTTGTTGGTAGAGAAATTGATCGTTTTACCAGTATTATTTATCCGGATAGTACTGGGTTTCCGGTTACTGACTACTACTGGAAAGACAATCTGGATGAAGAGATTCCAAAAGAAATTATTTATGACTTTGATCGTGAACTGAATGAGGTTCGTTATCTGGAAGAGGATATGAGCCGGGATACGTTGGATCTTGTTGAGCCTGCAACTGCAGGACAGTTAGTTCTACTTATTAGTAGAATGCATGCCGGTAGCGATTCATCCTACACATTTCCTGTTTATATAACTAAGGAGCTGGGTTATATCACTGCAAACAATTCACCTCAGAAGAAAAAAAGGGGTTCACCGGCATTTGATAAAGATGTCATGGCATTCTACAGTGAGGGAAAAGCAGATCTTGACGGCCCCTTTGGTTTTAGCGGCAAGTTTAAGGCCTGGTACCTGGATGATGCACTAAGAACACCACTGGAAGCACACTTTAAAGTATTTATTGGGAATGTAAGAGTGAGACTAACAAGCTATATACGAGAGGAAAGATGACAACGGTTCATTTCAAAAAACTGGAACATGCAAAGGATCTTCCACTACCATCTTATGAAAGCTCCTCAGCAGCCGGAATGGATATCAGGGCAGCGCTAGATGAAGAAATGGTCATAAAGCCGGGTGAGCGGACACTTGTTCCTACCGGTCTGCAAATGGCATTACCACATGGTTATGAAGCACAAATACGCCCACGAAGTGGTTTGGCTATACGAAATGGAATTACCATGCTAAATACCCCCGGTACCATTGATGCTGATTACAGAGGTGAAGTAAAGGTGATAGTGATTAATCATGGGCAGGAAGATTTTATTGTGCAGCACGGAGATAGAATTGCGCAAATGGTCATCGCACCAGTTGTACAGTTAGATGTAAAAGAATCAGAAAATCTTGATGAAACTGAACGGGGAGCAGGCGGATTTGGTAGTACAGGCGTAAAGTAGATCATTAAAAATAACAAGAGAAAAGCCTGATTAGAAACATCCTTGAATAAACTCAGACCTTACCTAGAATTACTAACAAAGAATCCCAATTATCGAAGGCTTTGGCTTGCTCAGTCAATTTCCAACTTCGGCGACTGGTTTGGTCTACTTGCTGTTTATGCTCTCATATCTAAGTATTCAGATTCTGAATTTCTATTAGGGCTTATCATTGTAGTGAAAATGATGAGTCTGGCGGTTTTTTCACCCTTTGCTGGTTATATCACTGACCGATTCAACAGACGAAAACTGATGATTCTATGTGATGTGCTCAGAGCCGGTACCTTGATAGGTATACTCTTTGTAAGATCACCTGAGACCCTGTGGCTGGCTTATTTCTTTACATCCATTCAGATGATGTTATCCGCTGTATTCGAACCGGCAAAAACCTCATCAATACCCAATATTACTTCCGAAGATGAACTTGTTAATGCCAATATTTTAAGTACAGCAACCTGGTCCATAATATTTACCTCATCCATGGCAATTGGTGGGTTTGTTACTGAATGGTATGGAACTGATACCGTATTAATACTTGACGCACTTAGTTATTTCGTATCAGCATGGTTTATCTATCGTGCTGTGATTCCTCAAACAGCATTAAGTGTGGAGGAAAGAGAAAGAACAAAGAATCCATTAACAGGCATTAAAGAAGGGATGATTCATCTCTTTACAAATAAGCAGATTCTGAGACCAAGCATGGCGAAAGGAGCATCGACGATATTCCTGGGCGGATTGGTATATATGTTAATCGTATTGAGTGAAGAAGTTCTTGCTTTGGGATCCATAGGTATTGGTTTGTTGTATGCTGCTCGAGGAGTAGGAACCGGCTTAGGTCCAATTTTAGGCAGAAGATTGTTCAAAGAAGAAAAAGACTGGGTTTCTGTGATGGGTGGAGCCATACTTATTACGGGATGTATGTATATGATTGTCGGGGCATCTGACACCATTTGGGTTATGACCCTTTTTGTGATGGCGGCTCATACAGCATCAGGTGCTAATTGGGTGATGAGTACAGTACTTCTGCAAAAAAGAACCGTAGATACTTTCAGAGGCCGAATTTTTAGTACAGAATGGCTTCTTTTTACGGTTGGAAACAGTGTTTCAACTATTACTGCTTCTTTGATTCTTGAATTTGAATTACTCGAGATTAAGCAGTTAATAATTGCGTTCGGCGCAGCCATGGCCATTGCTGGTTTTGGATGGTCATTTACTATAAGCCGACAGGAGAGAGCCTATCAAAGAGGGGTTAAGGACCAAAGCTCTGATAATAAAGAGCTGGAGTTGATAGCTTAGTTTAGGGCTTGGTTTGAAAGTAACGAGGCTTGATTAGTAATTGTGTATGGAAAGTCTAAGTATCAAACGCCAGCAGCTTGTACTCTATTTGATACGTCTCCGCTTCGGTCGATGTGACCGTGGGTGGGTCGACGTGACTGTTGGGTGGGTCGAAGTGACAATTCTCTATACTCAGTCACTTCGAGTGCAGGCTGATTTATCAGCCGAAATCGAGAAGTATCAAACGCCAGCAGCTTGTACTCTATTTGATACATCTTCGCTTCGATCGATGTGACAGAGGGGTGTGGGTCGAGGTGACAGTGGCTTGGGTTTGAATTCTATTGGTCTGTTTTTCTAATAGGAATCCAGATCTCTTCCTCGGATTCAGGATCATTGTTTTTATACTTTGATCCCAGTACTTCAAAATGTGGTCGTTCATC
>CBFHVG010000072.1:0-4395 GCA_965659005.1 uncultured Balneolaceae bacterium | reverse complement strand
GCCTAAATCATTATTTTCAGCTTTAAATGCAGGAAATACAATAAGTGGAACATATTCTCTTGAATGATCCGTGCTTTCTGAAACTGGATCATTTCCATGATCTCCGGTAATTATAAGAACATCTTCCTCTTTCATTTTACTCACAAGTGCAGGTATACAACGATCAAATTCTTCTAAGGAAAGTGCATAGCCTTGAGGATCTAAGCGATGCCCGTAAAGTTGATCTGTATCAATAAGGTTAACAAAAACAAGGCTGTTTTCTACTGCACTCATTGTATTTAACAGCTGTGCTATTCCTTCAGCATTACTTTTTGTTTTTCGATACTGAGTGAATCCTATTCCCGCAAACAGGTCAATAACTTTGCCGATTGAATATGTTTTTATCCTTGAATTCTGCAGAACTTGCAGCAGATTATGTTCTGGTGGTATTGCTGAAAAATCCAGCCTTTCATCATTTAAACGGGTAAAAGCACCAGCTTTACCGGTAAAAGGCCTTGCAATTACTCTGCCGACAAGATGTTCTTGAACTAAAACTTGTTCTCTGGCTATTTTGCACCATTCATAGAGTTTAGTTACCGGAAGCACATCATCATGGCAAGCAATCTGAAATACACTATCTGATGAAGTGTAAATGATGGGGTTGCCTGTTTTAAGATGCTCTTCGCCAAATTCTCGAATCACATCTGTTCCAGAATAAGGTCTATTACATAAGCTGGATTCAACACCAACCAGATCATTAAATTTCTGAACAACTTCATCCGGGAAGCCTTCTGGGTAAGTCGGGAATGGTTTATCCAGATGAATACCCGCAATCTCCCAGTGACCCGTTGTTGAATCTTTACCAGCAGAAACTTCTCTCATTTTACCGGTTGCAGCCAGTGGTTGATCATTTGGTTTAACCGATGCCAATGGAATGATATTTCCAAGACCAAGTTTTTGAAAATTTGGCAAATGACAAAGGGTTGTTTCTGAAACATGACCAAGCGTATTCATGTTCTCATCTCCATAGAGATGGCTGTCTTCCTGAGCCCCAACTCCGAGCCCATCAATAACAATCAGAAAACAATTTGGCATGTTTTAAACAAGGATGTGTTTGTCAGCATCACTTTTTACTGCTTCATTTAGTCCAGATTTAGCAGCTGTGAGTACACTATGACTATCTGAGTATGTTGCCGGATTTAATTCTGTATACCCAGTCTTGAATGAAATGCTTATCTGATTACCATCTGATAACTCAAATCCATTTGCCACATATGCGTCTATTTGATTCAACCAGCGCTCAATAGCATCTTGCTCTTTGTGCTGAATGATATAGGCGTATATGTAATCAGAATGGAAACCTATAATTCCATTAGTATCATGGGCCGACGGATTAATGAGCGATACAATGTCCTTTTGTATCATTTGAAGTTCTTCAAGCCTGAACTTTGTCCTCAGCTCAGACAGATTTCCAGGCGTAATTAATCCAAACCATGTGTGTATATCACTTCTGTTTAAAGCCAATTCGTTTTCAACAGCTTTTTCCCATAGATCTGGAATAAAGGCACCATATTCATTCGTGAAAATATCTTGATCGCCGTTTCTTAACCCTGATTGAATATTTAATGCCGCAATTCTTACCAGGTTCGAGACCTTGTGTTTAACAGCTTCATTGAAAACCAGAGGGTCATTATCATGAACTAAAACCAGTCCTTGTCTGCTTGAGTTTATTAGAATAGGAACAGCTAATGAAGCTCCCTCAGTCATACTTTCAGCAGATGAAACTCTTTTTGGAGTTTGATTGAAATGCATAGCAAACAGTGAATCACCCTTTTCCAGGGCCTGATAAGAAACACTTTTCTCATCCAGTTTTAGCCCAAATGGCAATGAAGCGTTAAATCCTGAAGATGTTAAAGTTGTATTCCAGGTATCCAAACCTTTAGCCATAAAACTAACACCCGATCCAGGTAGAATATCTTTAATTCCCTTCATGGCCATCTGAACCAATTCAACCTTATGCATTTTAAAGTTGAATTTCTGGAGGGATTCTTCATAGGATTCCCATTCTTTCTGAACTTCGTCTAGGTCAACAAGCTCTAAATAGGTATTCAAGACATTCGAAATGGCGTTATTATAAGCTAGTATGCTTTCCAGAATAACCTCCATTTCAAGAGGTTTTTCAGTCTCAATAACTGTCAGTGCAACAGTTTCACCTTTATTTATAAATGGAATAACAATTGACTGTTTTACCGGAATGAAATCGAAGTAGTGGCGCAGTTCTTCTTTGCTAACATCTGCACCAATCTTCAGGATAACTGGGTTTTCAATGTCTTTGTATTCATCTAAATAAAACTGATCGAACTGAATACGGTCTGCAAACATCACATTCGGAGCTACCGTAGAATCGGCTTCCCATACGAATTGTTGCCTTTGTTTATTTACCCATACTAAATAGGTTGTGTCTGCACCTGTTGAAGTCCGGATCAAAAAAACCAGATCCTGTAAGATGTGTTTAAATTCCCGTAAAGCTTTATCGTGTCTTTCTGATCCCATGAATTATGCGTTAATAGAGTCTGCCAGTTCTTCTGCTTCTTCGATCATTTTCTCGAATGATGATAATCCTTTTTTCCAAAAATCCGAATCTCTTATATCCAATCCCATTCTAGCTACAAGATCATGCGGCCATTCTGAACCACCAGCGCTGAGTAAACCAAGATAACGATCTGCAAAACCATCAGGTCTTTCAGTGTACTCCTCATAAAGAGCTAACACAAGTAATTCTCCAAAAGCGTAGGCATAAACATATCCTGGTGTATGAAGAAAATGAGGTATATAAGACCACCAGATACCGTACTCCGGCGTTAATGTAACTGCATCACCATAAAGTGCTTTCTGGGTCTTGAGCCATTCTTCAGCAAACTGATCTGTGGTTAACTCGCCCTCTTTTCTTCTTCTATTATGAATGGCATTCTCGAATCTATTCATAGATACCTGTCGGAAAACGGTTGCGATGGTATCATCAATTTTCCCAATTAGCAGAGCCAGCCTTTCTTTCGGGTCGGTGATTTGTTTCATCAATTTCTGGAATACCAGCATTTCACCAAACACTGAAGCTGTTTCAGCGGTAGTTAGAGGAGTTCCTGCTTGAAGCACTCCTTGCTGTCTTGATAGGTATTGATGTACTCCGTGTCCAAGTTCATGAGCCAGCGTTTGAACATCACGGATCTTTCCATCAAAATTCATAAATACATAAGGATGAGCTGAAGGAACTGTACTGGCTGAGTAGGCTCCTCCTCTTTTTCCAGGCTTAATAGCTGCATCTATCCAGTTATTATCAAAAAATTCAGCTGTAATCTCACCCATTTGTGGATGAAACTCCGAATATGCATCGAGAACCATTCCTTTTGCCTCATCCCAGCTAATGGTGGCCTCACTTTTTAGCATTGGCGCATAACGGTCATAGTCGAACATTTGATCAAGACCAAGCAACCTACCTTTCAGCTTATAGTATCGTTGAACAAGATCATATTTGCTTGTTACTGAATTTACAAGAGCATCAACCGTTTCATCATCGGTTTCATTAGATAGGTTTCTAGAGGTTATCCAGCTAGGATAATTCCTTAGTTTATCCGTAGTGTGCTTGTCTGCAATCAGGGTATTGAATATAAATGTAAGTGTATGACTGAGGTCCCTGAATTTTTCCGTTAAAGATGCATGTGCTCTTTGTCTTAAATCTCGGTCACTCTCATGGAGTTTACTGAGTACTTCCTGTTCAGTGAGTTCCTCGCCATCCAGTTCAAATTTAGCCTGTCCCAGAGTTTCGTCGAAAAATCGATTCCATGCTGATCGACCAGTTACCGATTTTGCTGATAATACCTGTTCTTGCTTCTCTTCAAGTACATGATCTTTATATCTGCGTGATGACTCCAGATAATGCTTATAAAAAGCTAGCTCTTCAGATTGAATCAGATAAGAAGCTTGCTCATCATCAACTGCTAACCATTCTACATCTAAAAATACCAGCTTTTGATGTACTTCTGATGAGAGCTCATTTGCTTCCTGAACCAGCTTACCATAATCAGAATTGGCAGTAACAGTTGACCACTGCAAATAGGCAAATGATCCAATTTTACCAGCCATATCTTGCAATTTCTCATACTCTTCCAGCATTTTACGAAACCCCTGAGCATCCAATTCTGCAATTTTTGTCCGGTATTTAGAGGCAAAATCTTCGGCCAGTTTCAGAATATTTTCTTTATCTGCTTTAAGAGATGCATCTGTTGTAGATGAATAGAGATCGGACAAATCCCAATGAATGTCCTCTGCGCCTGTAATTTTATTGCTCATATTGCTGAATGATGGTAATAGTATTTAGATGCGAAAATATAAGGATTCGATATACTGAAAATAAGTTCT
>CBFHVG010000071.1:0-34503 GCA_965659005.1 uncultured Balneolaceae bacterium | reverse complement strand
GAAGAACTATCTTATTGTAAAGGGGGAGCGAGATGAATTCGATCAGCTACTTCAACTCTATTTTGATATGGAAAGCAGACTCGACGATGAGATATTTTTCCAGTCAGAGTTTATTGAGTTTGAAGACAACTAATATTGATTCGTAACGTAATCAAATCCTATGAGTAAAAGCGAAGGTATGTTTAAGGAAAAGAATAGGTATATAGCTACTGGGGCAGCATTAGGTATGATATTTGGATATGCTTTAAGGTCTGTAGCAGGCGGTATGGTATTAGGAGCTGCTATTGGTTTGGTAGTCTATACATTCAAAGAAAAAAAGGAGTCTGAATAATATTCAATTAAGATGAATTAGGGGTTTATCACATGTTGTGTGTAATGATGTTAAATCAAACCAACTGAGATAAACCATGAGAATTTCAGACTCTTACAATAGACCCTCGCATATTGACACATCCTACGATTTCTTTCCTAAATGTAGAATGATTATCTGGATTAACTTTATAGTAATTACAGCACTTTTCGGCAGCGTAATACTTTAATCAAATAGAATCGATAATACTATTTAGTGTGGCACTTGGGCGCATAGCTTTAGATGCTAATACATCATCTGGCATATAGTATCCACCAACATCAGTTGGTTGATTTTGTACCGAGATCATCTCATCAGTGATACTATCTTCATTATCAGCCAATGCCCTGGCAACAGGTTCAAATCTGGCTTTCAATTCAGCATCATCATTTTGATTCGCTAACGCTTCTGCCCAGTAGAGTGCAAGGTAGAAATGAGACCCACGGTTATCAATTTGTCCCAATCGACGTGCTGGACCTCGGTTATTATCCAAATGTTTAGCATTCGCTACATCAAGAGCATCTGCTAAAACTTTTGCTTTAGGATTATCATATACATCAGCCAGATGCTTTAGTGATTCAGCAAGAGCCAGAAACTCACCCAATGAATCCCATCGTAAGTAATTTTCTTTTTCAAATTGCTGAACATGCTTAGGAGCTGATCCTCCGGCTCCGGTTTCAAACAAACCGCCACCTTGCATTAGTGGAACGATGGAAAGCATTTTTGCTGAAGTACCCAATTCCAGAATAGGGAAGAGATCAGTCAGATAATCACGGAGTACATTCCCTGTAACTGAAATGGTGTCTTTACCCTGAATGATTCTCTCTAGTGAGTATAAAGTAGCAACTGTAGGAGCCATGATATGAATATCGATATCGGAAGTATCATGGTCTTCAAGGTAGAGATTCACTTTTTTAATGAGTTCATGATCATGTGCACGACTTTCATCCAACCAAAAGACAATAGGTGCTCCCGTTGCTTTTGCTCTTGTAACAGCCAGTTTTACCCAATCCTGAATAGGTGCGTCTTTAACCTGACACATTCTCCAGATATCACCATCTTCAACAACATGCTCTGTAAGTACATTGCCGGCATCATCAACTACTTTCACAAAACCATCCGCATCCATTTCGAATGTTTTATCATGAGATCCATATTCTTCGGCTTTTTGTGCCATTAGGCCAACATTAGGTACGGAACCCATAGTTGCAGGATCAAAGGCACCGTGCTCTTTACAAAAATCAATTACCACCTGGTATAAGCCTGCATAGCTACTATCCGGGATTACCGCTTTACAATCCTGAGTATCTCCATCCTTATTCCACATTTTACCTGAGGTACGAATCATAGCTGGCATGGAAGCATCGATGATAATATCACTTGGAACATGTAGGTTGGTAATGCCTTTGTCAGAGTTTACCATTGCCATATCTGGTCTGCTGGCATAAACTTCACTCAGATCATATTCGATTTCAGCTTTTTTCTCGGCTGGTAAGTTTTGGATTTTGGATAATAGGTCACCTAAACCATTATTGGTGTCCACACTTAACTCCTCAATTACATCAGCGTGTTTTTCGAATACATCCTTATAATACACTTTGACAGCATGGCCGAAAATGATGGGATCTGAAACCTTCATCATCGTAGCTTTCATGTGCAATGAGAAGAGAACGTCTTGTTCTTTGGCTTCTTCAACTTGTTCAGCCAGAAAGCCCAGAAGTGCATTTTTACTCATGAAGGTAGCATCAATAACTTCACCTTCCTGAAGAGCTAAACCTGATTTAAGTTGAGTCTGTTTTCCATCATTATCTTCAAAGATAATGTCAACGGTTGTTGCGTTTCCGACTGTAACCGACAATTCATTATTTCTAAAATCACCTTCCTCCATGTGGGAAACGTGGGTTTTCGAAGCCGAAGACCATTCACCCATTGAATGTGGATGTTTCTTAGCATATTCTTTAACAGCATTAGCTGCTCTTCGATCCGAGTTTCCTTCACGAAGTACAGGATTTACTGCAGAACCCTTAGCCTTATCGAATCTGGCTTTAATTTCTTTTTCTTTGTCTGTCTTTGGTTCTTCAGGGTAATCAGGAAGAGCGTAGCCTTTATCCTGTAATTCCTTAATTGCTGCCTTCATCTGTGGTACAGAAGCAGAAATATTTGGCAGTTTGATGATATTGGCATCTTGTGTCTTAGCCAATTCACCCAGTTCAGCCAGGTGATCACCAATTTTTTGTTCTTCAGTAAGATAATCTGGGAAGTACGAGATAATTCTTCCTGCGAGTGAGATATCTCTGGTTTCAACAGATACTCCTGCAGCTGAAGTAAAAGCCTTTACAATCGGTAGGAGTGAATAAGTTGCGAGAGCAGGAGCCTCATCAGTTTTTGTATATATAATCTTAGCTTTAGAAGAACTCATTTGAATAGATTTGTCAGGTGTGATTAGGGAAAGCAAAATACGGTTTGAATAACAATCAGTAAACCTAAAAGGTGTTAATATTTCTCAAAATAAAGTCGAAGATTTAAAGGTTAATAAATAGGAATCCAAAAGAACATCTTTTACTTATATTTGTATTTTAAATGATCAACAAAACAGTGAGTTATTATGCTTAGACCAATGTTTGGCTATAGGCCGAAAGCAAAGCGTTTTGAGTATCAGTTTAGATACCATGACCCTAAAGAGGAAGAAAAAAGAAAACGTCGTATTCGTATACAGACTCACAGTAGAAGGAAACCAAAACAGTTACAAAAAGTATTTGGGCTGGCAGCTCTATTATTCATGGTCGTTTGGATCATTTCTAAGCTTTAAGATTCATCGTTGAAAAAGACAGATATCAAAAACACAGACACTACGCATTCAATAATCAGAGTACTTCCACCGGAGATTTCCAATAAAATTGCAGCCGGAGAAGTCATACAACGACCGGCTTCGGTTGTCAAAGAATTACTGGATAATTCTATTGATTCGGGAGCAGATCATATTAAGGTGATCATTGAAAAAGCAGGTTCTACCACTATACAGGTGATCGATAATGGATCTGGGATGTCTGAAGAGGATGTTAAGCTATGTTTTGAAAGGCATGCTACATCAAAAATTCATCAAATCGATGATTTATTCAGAATTCAGACTTTAGGCTTTAGAGGGGAAGCGATGGCCTCGATTGCATCCATATCTCAGGTTCAAGTAAAAACAAAGAGAATTGAAGATGATCATGGCACGGAATTAGAAATTTGGGGTGGAGAAGAAAAGGGTACTAAACCAATTGCTACTGAAAATGGAACATCCATATCGGTAAGTAATTTATTTTACAATGTACCTGCGCGAAGATCATTTTTGAAAACGAATTCCACTGAGTTCCGACACATCATGCGGACCTTTCAGTATGCCGCACTTGCAAACACGGATGTAACCTTTGAACTACATGCTGACGGAGAAGAAGTGTATAATCTTCCCAAACAAACCATGGTTGAACGTATTTCTATGCTTTTTGGATCCCCATATAGAGCCTCTTTGGTGCCTTTTGACGAACAGACCAGCATGGTTCGCATCTATGGTTTTGTGTCTGATCCTAAGTTGGCAAAAAAGAGCAGAGGTGAACAATTCCTGTTCATAAATGGACGACCATTTCAACATAGATACCTAACTCATGTAATTCTGAGTTTATATGACGCATGGACTCGTCATGGGGAATATCCATTCTTTTCTCTTTTCTTCGAAATTGATCCGACTGAAGTTGATGTGAATGTGCATCCATCTAAAATGGAAGTAAAGTTTGAAGATGAACGATCCTTGATTCAATTGGCTAGATCGGTAGTCAACAGAGCATTGAATGATCATTTTAATATTCCTGAAATCAGTCCTGATCAGGATAATTTCCTTATTGCTGATACAAGAAAGTCATTTGATGATTTTACGTTTAAGGCACCACAGGGAAGAAGTACAGATGGAGATAATGTGGAATTCTCATCTAGGATTAACACTAGATCCTCCAATATACCGGAAGGGGATTGGTCTTCACTCATTTATAATAGGAAAGATGAAGATGGTGGTTTATTTCAAAGTCAGGATAAACCAGAAGCTCCATCAGATCGAAGATTCTGGCAATTACATAACATGTATATAGTGACACAAACGCGAAGTGGTTTGTGTATGATTGATCAGTATTATGCTCACAGAAGGATCTTATTCGAAAGAGCTCTCAGTGCAACTGACGAATCTCTACCAAGCACACAGCAACTCTTATTTGCTCAAACAGTGGAATTAGGTGCAAGCGATTTTGAATTATTGAAGGAGTTACATCCAATACTTCAGAGAATGGGTTTTTCTATTCAGCTACTAAGTGGGAATACCGCTTTGGTTTCGGGCGTACCTTCAGATCTGGATATAGGGGATGAACAAAGAATTCTGATACCTATGCTTCATCAATATCAAGAGTTGGGTTCTTCTCTCAAATTAGAACCGAGAGAGCGTATAGCTATTGCTTTTGCTAACAGAGCAGCTATACCAAGGGGTAAGAAACTATCCGACGAAGAAATGGAAGCTATATTTGATCAGTTATTTGCTTGTAAAGAACCCTATAAAGACCCTTTGCAAAAGCCTACAATCGTTTATATTCCGCTTGATGAAATTCAATATCGCTTCAGATAAGCATGAATATACTTGCGGTCGAACCATTTTACAGCGGATCCCATAAAGCCTTTTTAAAAGGACTTGAGGGTCATTCACAGCATACGATCATTCCTCTTAAATTGAACTACAAGGGATGGAAATGGCGCATGCACGGGGATTCTATCACTCTCGCTAAGATGGCAGATCAAGTTGAAGAGGATATTGATTTGTTATTGATCAGTAGCATGACCAATCTCCCTGCATTTCTAAGTCTGACCAACCCTAGATTTGCATATACTCCTAAGATCATGCTTATGCATGATAATCAGTTTACCAGACCGATTCCCGAAGGAGAAACACGCGACCTTACTTACTGCTACATCAACTATCTAAGTATGTTAGTTGCGGATAAATTGATATTTCCTTCTGAGTTTCATTTAAAAGACCTTATTCAGGCATTACCTTCATTCCTGGATAACTTCCCAGATGAAAAGCATCTTGATTTAATTGATGAGATCAAGGATAAGAGTGTAGTAATGTATCCTGGACTTGGCCTATCAGTATTTGATGAACAACCGGATATTAGACATAAGAATAAGATACCTGTCATTGTATGGAATCAGCGTTGGCAGTTTGACAGGAATCCGGCCATGTTCTTTAGGGTACTCAACCGGTTAAATGATATCGATTTAGAATTCGAGTTAATTTTGGCAGGAGATACCCGACATGAAAAACCACCCGAATTTGAAAAAGCATGGGAGCGTTTCGGGAAACAAATCACTCATTTTGGTTATGTGGAAGACAAAGCCAATTATTCAAAGCTATTGCATAAAGGGGACATCGTAGTATCAACAGCTACTTATGAGTTCTTTTGTACACCAATTATGGAAGCCATTTATTGTGGATGTCATCCACTTACGCCAAATAAACTTCATTACCCTGAATTAATCCCTGATCATCTTCATAACCCACTTTTACATTCATCAACACTATATGAATCAGAGGATGATCTATTCAAGGCTCTTAAAGACCTGCTTACCGGAACTACAAAACCACTCCCTAAATCATCTCTTCAAAGCATAAATGAAAAGTTCGATTGGTCAATTAAGATTAATGAATACGACCAATTTTTCTCATCCTTTAAGAAGTAGTATCCATCACTTAGAAGGGCGCTTTTTCGTCACCGGCTGGATTGTGTGGCAGGGGTGGTGCCGCTGCAGTTGTTGATGTATCCTCTATACTTCCTGCAGAAGAACTTTCTTCAACAAAGCCCTGATGGAATGGATCTGATACCTGATTAGTAGTTAGATTCTCAAACCGCGCATAATCCTTAACAAAATAAAGAGGAACTGCTCCGGTTGGACCATTTCTTTGCTTTCCAACAATCACTTCAGCAAGTCCTGCAGTAGATTGCCCTTCAGGTGTTGTTGTTATGCCGTAGTACTCAGGTCTATATAGGAACATCACAATATCCGCATCCTGTTCAATAGAACCTGATTCTCTCAAATCACTTAATTGTGGTCGTTTATCACCTGATCTTTGCTCCACGGCTCTTGAAAGCTGTGATAGAGCAATTACCGGCACATCGAGTTCTTTTGCCAGTGCTTTTAGACCTCGGGATATAGAGGCAATTTCCTGTTCACGACTTCCAAAATCTTTACCACCTGCAGTCATGAGCTGTAGATAATCAATGATGATTAAACCGATATCATTTTCAGATTTTAATCGTCTACACTTTGTTCTCAATTCCATCAAGGATAGACCTGGAGTATCATCAATAAAGATGTCAGCATTGAATAATCGAGATGCGGCATCAATAAGGTGTTTGAATTCTGCATCCTGGAGTCGACCAGATCTTGCCGTTTGAGCATTAACACGGGCTTCCATGGTAAGGAAACGTTGAACGAGTGACTGATTAGACATCTCAAGTGAAAAGATGGCTACTTTCGTCTTCATTTTCTCTTCAAGGTGAAGAGCAGCGTTACGGGCAGTAGTCAATACAAAAGCTGTTTTACCCATAGAGGGTCTAGCGGCAATAATTACGAGATCACCTTTTTGCCAGCCTGCAGTCATTTTGTCTATATCCAGGCCAGTTGGTACACCTGTTATTCCTGAAGGTTTACCTCTCATTTCTTCAAGGTGAGCAAGTGTATCTTTTAGAACTTCTCCAACAGGTACAATTGCGGACTTATTCTTTTGATTGGCCAGATCAAAAATACGTTGTTCAGTTGAATCCAACAGATCATAAGCATCGCTTGTGGTATCATAAGCGTTCTTGATTACATCTGTACAATTCAGGATCAAGTTTCTTTTTATGGCCTTTTCAGTAATAATCTGAGCATGGTATTCAATATTAGCTGCTGAGCTAACAGATCTTGTCAATTCAGACAAATAACTTGTACCGCCAACCGCATCGAGGAGATTTTTATCTCTTAATTCATTTTCAACTGAGAGTAGATCGAGAGGATTATCTCTCTCGAAGAGATCATACAGAGTATCGTAAATATGTCTGTGTGCAGGTTTATAAAAATCATCAGACTTCAAAAGTTGAAGTGCTATTGTTGCTGCTTCATGCTCAATCAACATAGCACCTAATATAGATTGTTCGACTTCTACAGCCTGTGGGGGTACTCTGCCTTCATGTTGAGACGCGTTTTGCTGATTCTTATCGTTATATCCTGAGCCGTTCTTCTTAGCCACTATTCACCTTCTAAAAATAAAAAAGTCATCCTTCAAGCGGGCTTCGGGATGACTAATAACTGTCATTAATAAGTGTAATACCGATTCAACTTTTATGCAATAAATTTATGGTTTTCCTTCCAATTCATCATAACGTTTTCTGAGTAATTGAACATCTTCCCAGCAAGGGCGCTTCCAATTTGAATTCCTGAGTAAGGCAGCTGGATGATAAGTGACCATTAATTCCCGATTCCCCATAAAGGGGTGAAATTTTTGTCTCATATTTCCAAGTGTATCATCCTTATCCAATAAAGTTGTTGCGGCTACTTTACCTACACATAAGATTAATTTTGGATCAACAAGTTCAATTTGTTTATAGAGATAGGGTAGACTTTGTTGTCTTTCTTCAGCTTTCGGATCTCTGTTATCCGGCGGTCTATGTTTAAGAATATTAGCGATGTAAACATCATCTCTTGAAAAGCCAATTGCCCCAATTATTTTTGTTAGCAACTGACCAGCTTTACCAACAAACGGTTCTCCTTGCAGGTCTTCATTTTCACCTGGGGCTTCACCAATGATCATTAAATCAGCTGAGGCATTTCCTACTCCAAAAACCAGATTGGTATTTTCCAGATCTGTTTTTAGGTCATCAGACTCAAGACAAATCAGCTTTAGCTCCTCAAGTGAAGTGCAATTTTCTAAACTAAGTTCAGAACTCAATGCTTCTTCTTCAACCTTAGTACTTTGATTAGATTCAACTTCAGATTCAGGTTCCTGAACGGCTACATTAGGTTCAACAACCACTCCATTTGATTCTGATTCTGTTTCAGTTTTAGAAAGATCTGCACTGAAATCTCCAAATATGTCCTTCTGGTATTCCAGATAATTTAGAGCCTTATCAAAAATGTTTTCGGGTTTCTTCATATCAACCAATTAGTGATGAGATTGTTTCTTCTTGAATCAGGAAATGTTCAGGTAGCTCACATTCAAAAACACTTTTCGAATCTTGCTGTGTTAGTGTAACCTCAATTAACTGATTTGAAAGTCGGGGAGAATAGGGAGTAGCAACTCGGATGTAATTATCTGACCAGCCGTGGATTAAACCATTCTTTTCTTCCTCTTCAAATAGGATAGTTCTGCTGTCACCAATGAAGCTATTATTGAAATCGTATCTCTTCTTTGCTGATAATTTTCGAAGCTTATGAGTACGTTCTTTTCGATCTCGATTTGGGACGATTGGCTTAATACTTAGGGCATGAGTGTTTGGTCGTTCTGAATAGGTAAATACATGCAGATAACTTACATCTAAAGAGTTAATGAAATCGAATGAATCCTGAAACAAAGCCTCCGATTCCCCTGGATGCCCTGTAATAACATCTACACCAATGGCAGCATGTGGCATTAACTTACGAATGAGTTCAACACGCTTCTGATAAAGATCTGACCGGTATCTACGCTTCATTATTTTCAGAATTTCATCTGAACCACTTTGCAAGGGGATATGAAAATGAGGTTGAATTGTTCTTGAATCAGCAGCAAAAGCTATGATTTCTTCATGTAATAAATTTGGTTCAATAGAGGAGACTCTAAGGCGCTCTAATCCATCTACATCATCAAGTGCCTGTAGAAGTTTAAAGAAGTCTTCATCTGTTCCATGTCCAAAATCACCAGCATTTACACCAGTAATGATAATCTCTTTAAAACCTTCCTCAACAAGTAGATGGGCATTTCTAACTACCGTTTCAATTCTAGGTGATCGACTTTTACCCCTAGCCAATGGTATAGTGCAAAAAGAACATTTGTAATTACAACCATCTTGAATTTTCAGAAATGCCCGAGTGCGATCATCTGATGAAAAGGCGTTATGGAAATCAACAGCTTCATTCACATCCGATGAATACACAATAGTTTTCTCCTGTTTAATGAAATCATCAAACAAATCGAGTAAATGAAATTTGTGCTTTGCATCCAGAACAACATCAACACCATCAATTTCAGCAATTTCTTCCGGTTCCAGCTGGGCGTAGCATCCGACAACAGCTACAAAGGCTTCTGGATTGTTTTTGAGAGCCTTTCGAACCGTTTTACGACAAGCTGCATTTGCATCAAGTGTCACCGAACAGGTATTAATAACATACATATCCGCTTTTTCAGAAAAATCAGCGACTGAGAATCCTTTATTGAGGAAATCTCTGCGCATAGATGAGGTTTCTGAAAAGTTAAGCCTGCAGCCAAGGGTTTCAAAAGCGACGGTCTTCATCTACATAAAATATAAAATTAGAGAGGAAGAAAGGACTGATAGATTAGTTTATCGATACATTTCTTCATTCATCGGTCAAATATAGGCTTTCGTCATATTGGATTTAAGATTAGGTAATGAAAGTGGATATGATTTAATCAAATACACAAGAGTTGCATCTAACCTAGAATGGATACCCTTAATCGTTCTGTCAGGTCCAAATAAATCTGAAGAAAGGATCAAAAGCTTTAAAATGAAAGCTGATGATTACGTGGTAAAACCATTTAATCCGGTTGAATTAAGGCATAGAATTGACCGACACATAGCTAAATACAAATTGATCAAAGCTAAGTGATTAAATGATATACATTACGACATAGGGGACAAGGAAGAATACAAATATCAGAATTTTGTAAAGTGCCATGGTGAAATAGTGGATTCTATGAAAATCCTCTTTTGTAATATCAAACCATTTACCATGCACTTTAACTATAAAATTAGGTGCTAAGCTAAAAAAGATGAACCATACTAAAAGGAGTCCATAGCTTAGTAAAGCTCCCCATCCAAAAAAGTCGTGTAGCATTTCGTAAGTCATAATTACCTCCCTTTTTAATCACATATAATGTACGGTTAAAGCATGAAGATTTAATTAACCGTGAATGAGTAGTAATAACTGTTTCTTTTCAATAGAAAAAAATAGACATTCCTGAGTCAGCACAAACCACTCAATTCCTTTGCTATGGCTCAAAATGAGATTGTAAGAGAAGAGGTAACCATTCGTTTTGCTGGTGATTCCGGTGATGGGATGCAGTTAACCGGTTCACTATTCACAAATGTAACAGCATTAGAAGGCAATGACCTTCGCACACTTCCAGAATTTCCTGCTGAAATTCGCGCACCAGCCGGCACAGTACCCGGTGTTTCATCATTCCAGTTACAATTTGGTTCCAAGAAGATCATGACCCCTGGAGATACTTGTGATGTTCTGGTCGCGATGAATTCAGCTGCCCTAAAAGCAAATTTGAAACTCCTGAGAAAAGGAGGGACTATCATTGCTAATACTGCAGGATTTGATAAAAAGAATTTAAACCTCGCTAAATACCCGGAAGATGCTAATCCATTGGAAGACGGAAGTCTGTATGATTACAACATAATTGAAGTTGATGTCTCCAAACTAAATAAAGAGGCTCATAAAGACAGTGGCTTAGGATACAAAGAACAGGAGCGTTCTAAGAATATGTTTGTTCTTGGTTTACTCTTCTGGATGTATAATCGCCCAATGCAATCTACCATCGACTTTCTGAACAGAAAATTCGGAAAAAAACCTGAGATTGCTGAAGCAAATATCAATGTTCTTAAAGCTGGATACCACTATGGTGAAACAGCTGAAATATTCACTACTCGATACACGGTTAAAGAAGCCGAACTTGATCCTGGCGAGTACAGAAACATCACTGGTAATGATGCAACCGTTTTAGGCCTTACTGCAGCTGCCAGTAAATCTAAACTTCCATTGTTTTTTGGTTCATACCCAATTACACCGGCATCAGAGGTTCTTCATGGTCTCTCAAGGAATAAACAATATGGTATAACTACTTTCCAGGCAGAAGATGAAATTGCTGCAGTGTCTTCATGTATAGGTGCCGCCTTTGGTGGTGCATTAGCGGTAACATCTTCATCTGGTCCGGGTATCGCTCTAAAAGGTGAAGCTATTGGTTTGGCAGTTATGCTGGAATTACCTCTTGTGATTCTGAATGTACAAAGAGCAGGGCCGTCAACGGGTATGCCTACCAAAACGGAACAATCTGATTTGATGCAGGCCATTTATGGTAGGAATGGTGAAAGTCCAGCTGTTGTAATTGCACCCCGTTCCCCTGCAGACTGCTTCAATATGGCTTTCGAAGCTTGCAGAATCGCGCTTGAACATATGATCCCCGTGTTCATTTTGTCAGATGGATATCTGGCGAATGGATCAGAGCCATGGAGGTTTCCAGTTTCAAAAGACCTTAGTGAAATTAACGTGACTTTTGAACAAGGCCGAAAAGATTTAACTGAACCTTACCTTCCTTATGCAAGAGATGAACGTCATGTCAGATCTTGGGCCATTCCTGGTACGCCAGGTATTGAACACCGAGTTGGTGGTCTGGAAAAGGAAGATGAGACAGGTAATGTATCTTATGATCCTGATAATCATCAGAAGATGACTGAACTCAGGAGAGATAAGCGTGAAAAAATTGCTGATTTCATACCTGAATTAGACATTGATCAGGGAAATAACCAGGGTGAAGTCCTTATTCTTGGCTGGGGTTCAACATATGGTTCTATCCGGTCTGCTGTTGAGGATTTAAGAGAAGAAGGCCTGGATATCTCTCAAGCACACCTTAATTACATAGCACCATTCCCAAGGAATATTGAACACATATTAGCATCATTCAAGAAGGTAATTGTGCCGGAAATTAATGATGGCCAATTAGTACGCCTGATCAGAGATCAGTTTGGGATAGATGCACTTGGAATTAAAAAGGTAAAAGGTCTTCCTTTTGGTGTAGAAGAACTAAAATCCGAAATAAGACTAAGTATTGAATCAGAAGTTAAGTCAAAATAAATAAAATACTTATGACTACGAGAGTTCAAGAACTACTTAATGATTCATCTAAATTAGTGGATGAGTCTGTCAAATATAATTCTAAAGAATTTTCAAGCGATCAGGATGTAAGATGGTGTCCAGGCTGTGGCGATTATACCATTCTTAAACAGGTTCAAAACTCAATGCCTGACCTTGGAATTTCAAAGGAAAAAATTGTCTTTATAAGTGGAATCGGTTGTGCAGCAAGGTTTCCATATTACATGGATACATTTGGTATGCATTCCATACACGGGAGGGCACCGGCTATAGCCACCGGACTTAAAGTATCCAGGCCTGATTTAAGTGTTTGGGTAATTACCGGTGATGGAGACTCTCTATCCATTGGTGGGAATCATTTTATTCATTTGCTCCGAAGGAATGTGAATGTAAATGTTCTATTATTTAATAATCAGATATATGGACTGACTAAAGGTCAATATTCCCCAACATCACCACTTGGAACGACTACTAAGTCAACACCACTCGGTTCTCTGGACAATCCGTTTAATCCTCTTGCTCTGGCTTTAGGTGCAGATGGTGGTTTTATAGCTCGTGCTATGGATCGTGATCCAAAGCATTTAAAAGACATGATTCTCAGATCACATCGGCATCCAGGAACTTCACTCCTTGAAATATATCAGAATTGTATCGTTTTCAATGATGCAGCTTTCAGTAGTTTTACAGATAAGCAGACAAGAGCTGATCAAACTATATATCTGGAGCAGGATCAGCCTTTGATTTTTGGAGAGGAAAAAGATAAAGGAATTAGATTAGATGGATTTATTCCAGAAGTAGTTAACATTGGTTCAGATTTTAACGCTGAAGATCTTTGGATACACGATGAGAATGATTTGGTAAAAGCTCAAATTTTATCTCGGTTTTTCCATCAAGTGGATGGGGAAGGGCGCCTACGATTCCCAAGACCATTCGGCGTATTCTATGACGTTGAACGTCCTATTTATGATGATATGGTACAACTTCAGAATGCAGCAGCGAAGGAAATTGATCCAAACCCGAGTTTAGATTCTCTTCTCGGTGGGGCTGATACTTGGGTAGTGAAGTAGTACTTAGTAAATACTATTCAATTGTAGATCTAAGGTGAATTACCCTAAGCAGTTCAGTAAATGCAGAATTCGTACCTTGCCAATGCATAGTATCTGACTTTATATCAACTATCCAATAGCTTTCATCTCCTTCATCAGCATCACTATCTAGGAATAAGACCTTTGTACTGTCATTGAGTGACCAACGACCCGTATTTCTACCATAAGGGTCGCCATCGGTTATAAACGTTGAGTCTGAGTTAAACTGAGCCCAACGGTTACCTTCTGGATTGAAATTTGCATCACGTGTAACATCGCTATCGCCATCAAACACTTTATGCATTTCCCATTTACCGATAATTGTGGGTTCTTTGACAGATTCTTCTTCAGCTTTTATACACGATAACAAGCAAAGAAGTGCACTTAACAGGAAGATTTTCATGAGCTACTGAAGCTGAGGAACATGCTCAGGTTTAGCATCTTTATAAGCTGGGCGTGGTTTTAAGCCAAATAGTTCAAACATGTGCATGTCTTCATCAAGCTCATTGTTACCGGTTGTAAGTAGTTTTTCTCCGGTAAATATAGAATTGGCACCAGCCATGAAACAAAGTGCTTGTTCCTCGAATGTCATGCGCACACGACCTGCAGATAGTCTTACCATAGCTTGCGGCATCAGAATACGTGCTGTCGCAATCATTCTTGCCATATCCCAGCTTGGAACTTTAGGTTGATCTTCCATTGGAGTACCTGCAACAGGAATCAAGGCATTTACAGGAACAGATTCAGGATGAACTTCTAGAGTTGCAAGTGAATGAAGTAAACCGATTCTATCTTCATGTGTTTCACCCATTCCAATAATACCACCGGAACAAACACTCATGTTATTTTTTTGAACCCGCCCAATCGTATCTAGTCTCTCTTGATAGGTACGTGTCGTAATTATTTTTTTGTAGAAGTCTTCACTCGAATCAAGATTATGGTTATAGGCATATAATCCTGCTTCCTTCAATTTCTCAGCTTGGTCATCATTCAACATGCCTAATGTTGCACAAACTTCAAGTCCAAGGTCAGCAACCTCAGAAACAACATCTAGCACCTGATCAAAGTCTTTATTCTTTCGTGCATCTCTCCATGCTGCTCCCATACAGAAGCGGGTAGAGCCAGCATCCTTAGCACGTTGAGCAGCTGCAAGTATCATCTCTTTTGGCATCAGTTTCTCTGATTTTATGCCAGTATCATAGCGTGCTGACTGAGGGCAGTAAGCACAATCTTCTGAGCAACCACCTGTCTTTATTGATAATAGGGTACATACTTGTACCTCACCTGTGGCATGGTATTCACGGTGAACCGTTGCCCCCTGATAAATAAGCTCCATTAATGGAGTATTATAAATCTGTGTAATTTCTTCAACGGTCCAATTATTTCTAATCTCAGTCATTTCTATGTCTTAGGATGATAAATTGATAAGAAAGTAAGACCCTGATCAGGTAAAACCAACATCAAATCTGATTTTGATATGCAAGAACTGAAATTGAATACATAAGAGTATAAGCTCGATTATCAATTAACTTATCAGAATAAATATCTTTAAAACTTGACTATGATTAGCATATATTGCTATTTGAAATTTAATTTTAATGTTTGTTAAATTTTTCTAATTCATAAGAACGACGCATACTCAAACAGGGATTACATGAAAATACTGGTCGTAGAAGGCGATCCGTCAGTAAGGACATTAGTTAAAGCAGTTCTAGAGCACAATGGAAATGAGGTAACCACTGCTGAAACAGCAAAAGATGGTGAATTCTATGCTCTTGAACACAAGTTCGAGATGATCATTCTTGATTTAGGATTACCAGATGGTGATGGTTATGAGATTTGTCAATCCATTCGTGATAACAATATTGTGACACCTGTATTAATCTTATCTGCAGAACAGGAAACGAATGTCAAAATTAAGTGCCTTAAAGTGGGCGCTGATGATTATTTGACTAAACCTTTTAATACAGATGAACTCGTAGCCAGAATTGAAGCTATAACACGCAGATCCGAATCTAAGGGTGGTGAACAAACTCTAGGATGTGGTGATCTTAAAGTTGATCTGTTAAATAGAGAGTTCTTTGTTGGTAGTAATAAAGTTCAGCTCACAAATAATGAGTTTAATCTTCTTATTTACTTTCTAAAGAATAAAAATAGAATAATTACGCAGGAAGAACTTGCTGAGAAGGTTTGGGATATTCATTTCGATACCCAAACAAACTATATCAATGTCTATATCTCTTATTTAAGAAAGAAAATAAGAGAGTATTCTGAGAACGATTACATTGAGACAGTAAGGAAGAAGGGATTTGTCTTCCGCTGCGAAGATTAAGGAATTAAGGCCCGACCAATCGGGCCTTTTTTGTTTCATGGACATCCAGACTAAACAGCAAATCACAGATTATCTGATTGAATTTATCTCAGAAGAGAGATTGTCTAGAATTGACGAAGTTCTATCGGCACGAACCCAGCATATAACCGTCGTTCTTGAAGACCTGTATCAACCTCACAATGCTAGCGCTGTACTTCGGAGTTGCGATGGATTTGGAGTTCAGGATGTTCATATCATTGAAAACAGAAATCAATTTGATGCAACAAAAGGAGTGACTATTGGAGCCGATCAATGGCTAAGCCTTAGTAAGTATTCAAAAGAAGGGGAGAATAATACAAAAGCATGTTTTGATAAACTCAGAGGCCAGGGATATAAGATTGTAGCTACAACTCCTCATGAAAATGATAAAACCATTGATGAACTGGATATCACTCAAAAAACTGCACTGGTATTTGGTGCAGAATTAGAAGGTTTAAGCAAGTTGGCTTTAGATGAGGCTGATGAATATGTAAAGATACCGATGTTTGGATTCAGTGAGAGTTTTAATATCTCTGTAAGCGCTGCATTATGTTTGTACGAAGTAACAAAACGATTGAGAGGCAGTGACTTAGAATGGAAGCTTGATAGTGAATTGAAGACAAAACTTCGCTATGAGTGGATTAAACAAAGTATTAAAGCAGGCAAAGAATTAGAAGCCAGATTCCTGAAGGAATCCGGCTTAAGCTAATTAGTTAGGTAGACGATCATTCATATCTGCAACTACATAAGCAAAAACAGCCATTGTAGCTACACACTCGTTGTAATCATCTTTATCCAGCTTATCAATGGTGTCAGCGGCAGTATGGTGATACCAGAAGTACTTTTCACCATTTACTCTTAATCCCATACCTGGAACACCTTCTCTCATTATAGGTCCAATATCAGCGCCACCACCGCCGCGAGTTACTTCACCAGATTCTATACCTGTTAATAGTGTGCCTATATCCTGTAGTATTTTAAAAGCTTCATCTGAACCTGTAAAGCCAAACCCAAGAGGATCAAAAACCCCACTATCTGATTCCATTGCTAAAACATGATCAGATAATGTTCCATCTTCAATTACATAGTCTCTGTATGCATTTCCGCCTCTCAGGCCATTTTCCTCATTGGTCCAAAGCACCACACGTATAGTGCGTTTAGGCTTTAATCCCAATTTTTTAATGAATTTGAGCGCTTGTAATGCAGCAAAACAACCGCCTGCATCATCCATTGCGCCTTGTCCAACATCCCATGAATCTATATGTCCACCCATCACAATAATTTCATCAGGGTTTTCTGAACCTGGTATTTCAGCAATCAGGTTTCTGGAAATTACATCTGGAAAGGTCTGGGCATTCATCTTAATATTTATTCGTACTGTTTCACCACGATCAATCATGCGTTGAATCAACATCGCATGCTCAACAGTTATTGCAGCGTGTGGTATCTTCTTAACCCCATCTTCATAACGTGAATTACCTGTATGAGGAGTATTCATTGAATAGGGGCCAACTGATCTTACTAAACTAGCCAATGCGCCGTGTTTAGCTGCTTCTATAGCGCCGGTTCCTCTATATTGTACAGTTTGACCATAAGTAGTGAATGGAACGTTATATAGAACAATTTTCCCTTTAGCTTCACTAGATCTTGCTCTAAGATCATCATAACTATTAACAACCATTACTTCGGCTTCTATGCCCTCAGAAGGTGTGCTAATACTACCACCCAAACCCAGCATTGGTAAATCCATTTCCCGTGGGCTAATTAAGGTAGCAGATTCCTCACCACGAACCCACTTTGGTACTTTTACTGGGTGAGTCCATACTTTAATGCCTTCACTCTTTAAATCCTCAATGATCCAATCAATAGAGTTTTCAAGAGACTCTGAACCTGTAAACCTATGCCCAAAAGTATCCACGAATTCAGTTAGATATTCAAAAGCATCATCACTATTAATTGCCATTTTAATGATACTCTCAGCATCATCTTTGTATTGTTCAGCTATAGACTGAGCAAAAGTAGGATTGCCAAACAGAATTAGGAGAATGAGAGGGAAGAATATCGAGTTAGCTAGTCTTTTCATATCAGGGTATTTAATAAAGTTAAAGCACCTGAAAAGAAAAAGAATGGTAATCTTAAATGCTATAGATAAAGCATTAATTATTACTTTGGCATATCTAAAGCCTTACAACAGGTGTTTATTGGTATTAGAGTAAGGTGATCTATAGTTGAAGATCAATCCAAGGATTTAGTGTTTTCTGCAGCAATTTTTTTGAATAACTGATACTCTTCAGGAGAGGTATCTGCAAACAAATAATTAATTGGATCGATCCGTCTACCATTAACTCGAATTTCGTAATGGAGGTGAGGACCTTCAGATAGCCCGGTATCACCCGAGAATGCAACTGTCTCACCGCGTTTAACCTCTTTTCCAATCTTTATATCATCTGGAACAGAAGAGAGATGTGCAAACATGGTTTCATATCCATGTCCGTGATCGATAATTAGAATAAGACCAAGATTACCCTGGCGACCATAAAATTCAACTTTGCCATCACCAGTTGCATGAACAGGCGTCCCTACACTAGCTCTGAAGTCAAGGCCATGATGCATTCTTCTGTACTTAAGTATTGGGTGTTCTCTAATTCCAAAACCACTTAGAAGTATGCCGTTTACCGGTTTGATAGCCGGTATATTTTTCATTTTCTCTTTGTTTTCGTTGTAGTGAACTTTGATTTCCTCAAAGCTCAGCTTCTGAATACTTATTCGTCTTTCTAGATTATCAATTTTAGAAGCAGTCCATTTTAATAAGTCAGACGTGCTCGAGTTATAAACATCTAATTCAGGATATTCCTCAGAACCACCAATACCTGCAAGGCGCTCATCATAGGATATTTCCTCCATACCGAGAACTGATCTGTATATTTCGTTATCCTGTTCTGAAAGAGACGAGATTTTTTCATCGAGCTGAGTTATAGCTTCCTTATTTTGCTCTAACTGTTCAATGAGTACTTCATTTTCTGCTTTTAAAGCAATCTCTGAAGGTGTTCCTATGTAAGATGAGAGGAATATGATACCAATACCGGCTACAACCACGCCAGTAAGTATCCAAACTGCAGCATTATAGAAAAACTGTTCCACAGGATCGTACTTAACGGGTACGAAATCGCAGTTTACTTCATCGTAAAAGTAATGGTTATGTAAGGCCATAAGTACAGTTTTTAATAATCAGACAAATTTAATTCCATATATGTGTCTATACAAGAGACATCTCAAATTCTAATGTTACTCAAGATCTCCTTCGAAATATTCAATCGCCCTGGTTGGGCTTCCACCCACTCCTTTAGATTTATCAGCGATCCTCTTCTTAATCTTATCTTGAAATGCTTTTGCGGCATCATAGCCATAATGTTTCAATAAATAATTCATCGCAATTACTTCGGCTATTACTGTAATATTTTTTCCGGGCGTAATAGGTAGGTGAATAAGAGGGATATCAACGCCCATCACATTAACATAATCTTCTGATAGACCCGTGCGCTCTACATCCTTACTATCATCCCAAAGTGTTAGTTCTAGTACAACCTCTAGTCGTTTTTGATATCGAATAGAGCGAATTCCGAACATAGACATAACATCGATGATACCTAAACCTCGAATCTCCATGAAATGTTTACTCATATCGGTAGCAGCAGCCATGAGGATATTGTTCTTCTGAGTAAGCATAACAACATCATCAGCCACTAAACGATGGCCTCTTTCTATCAGGTCAAGTGCTACTTCACTTTTCCCAATACCCGATCTACCTGCAATTAAAATCCCAATACCATATACATCAACCATAGAGCCATGAACCATAGTCTGCAATGCAAACTGGTCATCAAGGAAATCGCGTAAGAGCGACATAAACTTAGTGGTTTCAACTGGACTCTTGTAAACCGGAAGGTTAGCATTTCGAGCCATGTCGAGTAAGTAATCTGGTAAATCATTGCCATCAGTGAGAAAAATGACAGGTACGTCAAAAGCTAAAACATTTTTAAAGGCATTCTTCTGTTCATCTTCACTCAAATTAGATAGGAACCGGGTTTCGGTATTCCCAAAAATCTGAACTCTATGATGTGTATATAGTTCAGTGTATCCGGCTAAAGCAAGTCCGGGACGGTGTAAATCTGCTTCGTTTACATATTTATCCTGTGCAAAGTCACCACTGCAGCAATTCACGACATTGACATTTACCTGAGTTAGCAGGCGTTGTACAATAAATTCGACTGAAACCTTTTCAGTTCTCGGAATGGGGGATTGGGTACTAAAGGGCATTTTATTGATTAGTGATTACTGAATCTTTTTTCTTTATAACGTCTTAATTGTCGACTTAGATTATCAACAGCATCATGAACCGCCTGTTCATAGGTCTTAGCTTCTTGTGAAGTCGTTAAAAGTGATCCCGGAACTCCAACTTTTAGTTCAGCACCTTGAGGTTTGGTTACATCTTGTGTTGGTTCAAGAATAATTTCAACTGAACTTATGTGATCAAAATACTTATTCAATTTTTCAACTGAAGTATGAGCGTATTCCTTTAGATCATCGCTTGCTGAGAAATGTCGTGCTGTAAATGTAACTTTCATTTTGACCTCCTAATTTTTTGCTCTTGGATGAGCAGTTTCATAAACATTTTTGAGTCGTTCTACACTTGTATGAGTATAAATTTGTGTTGCAGCTAAGTTTGCATGGCCTAGAAATTCTTTTATCACACGAATATCAGCCCCACGATCTAACATATGAGTTGCAAAGCTATGTCGAAGAACATGAGGGCTTTTCTGGGTAACTTCACTAGTACGTTTTAAATAATCTTCAACTAACCGCTGAACAGCTTTGTCATAAATTCTCTGCCCACTTGCGGCTAGAAAAACAGCCTTCTTTGCGTCATTATCAGTTCTTTTACCAAATAGTTGAACTCGTGTCGAAAGATGCATCTTAATTGCATCCATAGCTTCATTCCCAAGAGGCACAATTCGCTGCTTATTCCCTTTACCGAGCACTCTGATCTGCTGCTGCTCCAGATTTATGCTTTCCAGATTCAATGATACCAGTTCACTTAACCTTATCCCAGTGCTATAAAAGAGTTCCAAAATAGCTTTATCTTGAATGCCATTAGGATTTGAATCATCTACTATATCCATTAATCGACTCAGATCTTCTACATTAACTGTCTTAGGCAGCGACTTCTCTTTCTTTGGGATTACTAACAAATGAGCAGGGTTTTTGTCAATATGACCACGCTTAAAACAGTACTTGAAGAAGGAGCGAATGGCGGCCACTTTCCTGGCCAATGAACTTTTAGAATATCCTTTCTCTGTTAGCTCACCCAACCATAGTCTGATCAAAAGTCGATTAATATCTTTTATATCAATTTCTTCAGCATCTTTTTTTAATTCGCTGCCTACAAATTCCAGAAAACTTTTTAGGTCATTTTTGTAAGACGTGATCGTATGAGAAGAGGCGTTTCGCTCGATTTTCAGATAGCGAATATATGTTTCGATCAATGATTTCATCTGAATTCAATATGATCATCTGTAACAAAAAAATAAACTAGTTTTTAAAGATCGTATGAATCTTAGACGGAACGCTCTTTCCATTTTACTTTTGACCCAAAAACAAGGTCAAAAACACATTGCAGGGCAAGTCCTTGAAACCATAAAACACCAAGTAAATGGGTAAAAGCATATGATACTTTCCATCCATACTGTCTTGACAATAAAACTCTGTGCATAAAGATTAAAAACAGAGCTGTAAAGCTTAGGATGGAAAGGGTTAACATTGAATGATATAGAGCATATGCCAGTATGAAATAGGGAAGAATAAACACAATGATGTGAAGAGCCCACGCGATGGTAAAGAGAATCAAATTATTGCCAAATCCAGCCAGGAAGTTTTTTCTAAATCCATTCCAAATTTTAGCAGGTTCATCATACATCCGACAATGAACCTCATTAATCCCATTAAACATTTGAAGTTTTTGGTTTGATCGAATCAGATTCTTAGCTAATTCAACGTCTTCTACCACTTCATTTTTGACGGATTCATGTCCGTTAATCATCTTATAAGATTCTCGACTGAAACCGATACACTGTCCGTTTGCTGCAGCAAAATTTGGAGCAACTCTTTTTCTTATAAAGGAAGGAATCCATTTTGGTGCTTCAGTTACATGAGAAGCTACAAGAAGTGAATTCAACGCATAATAGACGAGGGGAAGCACAATTTGCTCCAAACGTGATCCAAAATGCTGATTTGGCCAAACTGTAAATGCATCCAGCCGCTTATTCCTTATCACCTTAGCCATTTTTGCTAAGGCGTCATCTGACCACCATGTATCAGCATCGATGAAAATTAAAAAATCACCTTTGGCTTTTTGAGCTATTTGGTAGCAAGCGTAGGGTTTTCCCAGCCAGTCGTCTGGTTTAGGTGACCCGTCCAAAACAGTTAATTTCGGTTCATCTAATCTAATCCTATCGAGAATTTCTCCAGTTTTGTCTTCAGATTCATCATTAAGTACCAGTATCTCGAAATTTTCATAGCTTTGTTTTTGTATACTGTTAATACAGCGAGCAATGACTTTTTCTTCATTCCTGGCTGGAATGCAAATGCTAAAGAATAGCTTAGAATCAGAGCTTGGATTCAGTTTCGTTAGCTTTTTAAATTCAAACTGATTTCGGATGAGTATAATACCCGTAATAATCAGCCAAATCAGAGATATGTATATCAGCTCAAACATTTAATTTATCTGCAGACAATATTTAAATCAGGATATATCCTTACAAAGAATAGATGAAAATAATTTCGGATCATAATCTGGATGTACGGAATCCTCATAAAAAGAGTGGGGGTTATGAATGGTGGTATTTCGATGGTTGGGATAAAGAAAAGGATCTTGGATTTGTAATTATCTTTTATGATGGTAACCCATTCAGTACCAATTATATAAAAGATTTAAGTAATAATAGTTCGAATCCAACAAATTATCCAGGAATAAGTATCTCAATTTATAAGGATGGTAAACCTATTTACTACAGTTTCACTGAAGTAAAAAGAGGTGATGCTTTGTTTGGAGAAACAACCGTTAATGGATCTGTTTTAAAACATAATTTTAGTGCACAAACCGTTGATGAAAAACTGGAATATATACTCATGCTGGAAGAAGAATTACCATCTGGTGATTCAATCAATGCGGAATTAGTTTTTCGGAGTAATAAACCTAACTCAAGCTCATTTGACTATGGTACGGGAGATGATCATTTATGGAATCTGATTCAAGCGAATGCGACCATAAGAGGATTTTTAGAGGTAAATAAGGACCGCCTTAGCATAAATGGTCAAGGTTATCATGATCATAATATGGGCAATGAACCAATGGATATGAGTTTCAGGGATTGGTATTGGGGGAGATTTCATTTCGGAGATAAAACACTGCTCTATTATATCATGAATCATAATGATGAAACTGATTATAAAGCTTGGTTAATTGATCAAAATCATGAGGTAATCCATAATTTCACAGATATCAATTATTCTGGCTTCAGAAGAAATTTCTTTGGTTTATCCTCAGCTAGAGTTATTGAACTGAGGTCAGAGGAGGCTTCAGCAACAATACAGTTAAGTAAAGTGCTTGATAACGGACCTTTTTATCAACGATTTAAATCACAAGCGGTGCTTCAAAATGATGGGAATGTATCAAGTGCAGAAGGGGTGTCTGAATACATTTACCCTCTGAGAATTAAAAAGAAAGTATTCTGGCCACTTGTGAAAATGAGAATTTATGAACTAGGAAAACCTCACTGGGTTCAAAAGTCATCAAGGCTTTATCGCTGGACCTGGTAAATCAGAAAAGTGGTTTTAAATGCTTTTCAGGTTCAATGCTTTGCGCGATAGTTAAATCTTTTAGTTTCATCATTTTATCCTGAAAGAGCTGCGTCAATTCTTCTTTATTTTGCTCTTTATTGACGGATACTGATTCACCAACATTGATTATTAGATCAGGCTTGTATCCAAAGTGAAAAGAGGGGTAAATACATATAGGCACAAAATCGACCTCATCAAGGTTTTTAGCTAACCAGGCAAGACCACTCTTAAATTTAGATTCATCGCTATCAAGCGGTATTAGTTCACCTTCGGGGTATATAAATAAACTGGAATTCGATCTATTCATAGAATCAATGGCGTACCTTAGTGAACGTAGAGTGTCTTTTTGATCGTCCAGATTTATCGAAAAGGCTCCAATTTTACTAAAGAAGGCATAATCCTTCATTTGTTTCTCTTCCATGATGGCTCTCGCTTTTTGTTTGAATTTATATTCATTTAAAACAAGAGGAATCAAACCATCCCACCACATAGTGTGATTTAGATAATAAATAGTTTTTGATCCGGACTTAGGGTGATAGTCTTCTTTCAGCCAAACTTTACGAAAGCTGTATTTCATCAACCATTTAGAATATATCTTAAAAAAGCTGATGATAAACGGTGATTCATTTGCCGGTATAAATGCCATCTCAATTAGGTATAAATTGTATCTTCAAATCTATGAAGAAACATAGAGGAAAACCTATATATAAAATTACACCGGATGTAATTGACTCCTATGCAGAGGAAATGACCAGCATAGAGTCTGAAGCAGTCCAATATCTCATCAATCAATCTGATGCTGAATTAAGATTTGTTGACATGTTGAGTGGAAGGATAGTTGGCAAACTTCTTCAAATAATTATTCAAATAAGTGGGGCTAAAAGAATTCTGGAAATTGGGACTTTTACAGGTTATTCAGCACTCATGATGAGTGAAGTTATTCCAAATGATGGTCAGATTTTGACTTGCGAAATGAACTTTAAGTATATGGAATTAGCAAAATCCTTCTTTGAGAAGTTTGATAATCAAAATAAGATCAAACTTATAGAAGGTAATGCTTTGGATAGCTTAAATGATCTTGAAGGACCATTTGATCTGGTTTACCTGGATGGTGATAAGCTTCGATACCCACTTTACTATACTAAAATTAAACCAATGCTCAGAAGTGGTGGGCTCATTATTGCTGATAATGTGCTATGGGATGGAATGGTACTCAATCCCGAAGATGAGAAATCAATAGCCATTGATGAGTTTAATCGCCTTGTAGCTGCAGACAGTGAAGTTGAACAAGTACTGCTCCCAATAAGGGATGGCGTGAATGTGATTCGAAAGAAATAGAAAAGGGCTTCAATGAAGCCCTTTAAAATTAATTCCCAGCATTTACTTCATCATTGATTTGAATGGGATCACCGAATCCTAGCTTCTTCAATCTACTTTTCTGGGTTCTGGCATCACCTACAACCAACCAAATCATTTTATCTGTATCCAGATACTTATCAGACAGAGATTTGATCCTATCAACTGACATTGCTCTAACCTGATTTTGTCTTTCCTTCATGTAATCATAATCGAGATCATAAGAGGAAATATTTTCCAGCATATTTAGCTTTGAGGCGGCTGTTTCAAAAGAGCGAGCTCCTGATTTAATCAAAAAGGACTTTGTCGTTTCAAGATCTGTATCTGTGAATGTGACAGGGTATTCATCAATGATATCTTTAACCAGTTGAGCAGATTCGTAAGTTACATTAGACCGAACACCAGAACTTATA
This sequence comes from uncultured Balneolaceae bacterium, assembly GCA_965659005.1. Lineage (GTDB taxonomy): Bacteria > Bacteroidota > Rhodothermia > Balneolales > Balneolaceae > CAYPTY01. The sequence continues at coordinate 8,904 of CBFHVG010000071.1, read as the reverse complement.
TCAAAAGTGCCATCTCTTTTAGTTCCTCTAAATCCGGATCTGATTCCATAGGTATAACCTTTAGTTTCTCTTAGCTGCTGGGTTAATCTCGAAGCAAAACCACCACCTCCGAGGATATAATTCATGATAGTTGCCTCATAAAATTCCTCATCAGTGAATTTAAGTGCCGGGTAGCCAAAACGAATCACTGATTGGCTAGCATTTGGGACATCATAAAAATATACCTTTGATTCAGATGGTGCTTCAGGCTGATCTAAATCTGGAAATTCAACATCCTTTGATTTCCAGTCACTACTAAGAGATGCAATAGAACTCATTACATGTGACTTTGAAATGTCTCCAACGATATGCATTGTAGAAACAGAAGGAGAGATGTTAGTCTCATAGAAGTTTTTTAAATCATCAATAGTGATTTGATTGACCATTTCTTCGGTTCCCATCACATTTTTTGATCGAATATCATCTTTACCATAAATCAGAAGCTGGAAGGCGTTATTAGCAATAGCATTAGGATTGGCCTGTTGCTGTCTCAAACTGGATATCATGCGTTGCTTAAGCAAGTCAAACTCTTGTTCATCCCATCTGGGTTCTAAGAGTATCTCTTTAACCAATGATATAGTCTCATTGTAATTCTTTGATAGTGTATTCCCAGAAATTCTGATTTTATCCTGGCTTGTGTTAACACTAATTCTGGCCCCAAGCATTTGAATAGCTTCTTCAAGTTCAGCAGGAGTTTTATTTGCTGTACCCTGAGTCATCATTTCACCAACCATATAAGCTACACCCACTTTACTTATGTCATCTAATAGTTGTCCACCTTCAATAAGTAAATTGAAGTTCACCAAAGGTACTTCATCATTCTCTACACCATAAATCGCTAAACCGTTACCTAATTCATCTTCCCAGATCGCCGGGATTGTGGTTTCTGGTTCTTTACCATATGGCGGTTCAGTACTTCTGTCGAATGTAGAAGGGGTTTTTTCATATTCAGCTGTCGTATTAGGGTCAAATGCTTCTTCTGCTCCCTGAATAATTGGCTCAATGACTACTTCTGCCTCACTAGAGCCTTCTAAGGCTAGCTCTAATTGACCTTTTGGGACAAAACTTGTTGCTATATAATTCTTGTCCTTAAGATAGGTCTCATAAACACGCATAACGTCTTCAGCAGATACGCTCATGATATTATTGATGTCCGATTGAACAAAACCAGGATCATTAGCAAAAATATTATACTGAGCAAGATTAAAGCTCTTACCCAATACAGAACTTAACCCATTGTAAAAGCGGGTCTCTTGTCCAGCCTTAATTCGGTCTAAGTCTTTTTGAGGTATACCTGTTTCTTCAAACTTTGCAAATGCTTCATCCATTGCAGCAGCAACATCATCAAGGTCAACATTCGGGTAAGCTGTAACTGACATTTGTATCTGACCAGCAAGCTCAGAGGCATAATTAAAAGCCCCAACACCTGAGGTAAGCTGTTTGTCTTCGACTAATACTTGATAAAATGGTGCTGTTTTTCCCTGAGTCAGATAGCTAGTAAGTACATTTAAAGCATAAGAGTCTGAATGATACTGTTCAACAGCAGGCCATGCATAGCTAAGCTGAGCTAAGCGTGCATAGTTATCCTCATGATAGAGTTTGATCGTTTCTTCAACTCGACCAGGTCGTTTTTCCAGTTTACTAATATCTTCACCTTTTGGGATTTCATCGAAATATTTTTTCACCCATTCTTTTGCCTGAGCTGTATCGAAATCACCTGCAACTACAAGAGTAACGTTGTTTGGGACATACCAGCGCTTAAAGAAATTAGCAACATCATCAACGGTTGCTGCTTGCAGATCAGCTAGAGAGCCAATTACCTGCCAGTTATAAGGATGATTTGAAGGGTAGAGGTTCTTATCGATTACATACTGCGTATGTCCATAGGGACGATTATCAACGCTTTGTCTTTTTTCGTTCTTAACAACCTGTTTCTCTTTAGCGAGCACTGGTTCTGTAACCGTATTAATGAACCAACCTAATTTATCGGCTTCAGCCCAAATCATTTTCTCAAGAGCATCATTAGGAACTGTTTGGAAATAATTTGTTCTATCTCTTGATGTAGAACCATTAGCTCCAGATCCACCAATTCTGGCACTCATGGCATCAAGGCCACCTTTACCCAGGTTTTCCGATTCAAGAAATAATAAATGTTCAAAAAGGTGAGCAAACCCGGTTCTGTTTTCTATTTCACGTGCGGAACCAACATGGGCAGTAAGGGTTACTGCGACTACAGGATCAGATTTGTCTACATGGAATACAACTTCTAAACCGTTATCAAGTGTGAATTTCTCATATTCAATGTTAAGATTATCTGCGCCGTTGTTTGTGCATGATCCAAACAAAAGTGAGAATGCGATTAGAGTGAGAATAGTGCTTAAGTAAATTTTCATCTTGAGTTGAGATGTGACTTTGAAGTTGAATTTAATCGGGTTGATACGTTCGTCATTAAAAAAAGGTAAACCTTATAGAGTTAATGCTTGTAAACTCTATCCCATTCAAGGGAAGGGTGATTCATTTCCACCCTTTGAATTCTGGAATCATACGATGCTTGGTGCCTTGTTCATAGGCATAAGCGATTTCCAATAATAAAGGCTCGGAATATGCTCTGCCAAAGAAAGAGATTCCTAGAGGTTGACCATCTATTTCACCCATTGGAACAGTAATATGAGGGTAACCCGCTCTTGCAGCTGGTGTGCTTGATGAAACTCCACCGCTTCCTTTATCGCCTAGTGTATTATCTGTTTTCCAGGCAGGGGATCCGGTAGGTGAGATAATTGCATCAAGTCCCATTTCATCCATCACTTTATCAATACCATTTTCACGATAAGCTTTGAGCATATTATTAAGACCTTCTTTGTAGTCAGACTCACTCATATCGAAGTCCTGGGCTTGTTTTATCAAAGCATGATCAAAGTATTTCATCTCCTCAGGATCATTGAAAGTCTTCTCAACTAAATCATCGACATTGGTTACTTTTGCATTTTCACCCAGAGACGCAAAGTATTCATCTAATCCTTCTTTGAATTCATACATAAGCACACTGAAGCCAGCTCTTCCTATACTTTCAGTAATTAAGTCGTCAATTTCTACAACCTCAGCACCTTGTGATCTTAGATATGCGACAGCTTGATTAAATACAGTATCAATTCTAAAATGACGACCAAGTGGGTTCTTATAGATCCCAAGTTTTTTACCTTCTAAACCACCTTCATCAAGAAACTGAGTATAATCAGAATAGTAATTCCCTTCAGATTCAGCTGTTTTTGAATCTCGATCATCTACACCAACCATTGCTCCTAATGCAATTGCAGCGTCGGTTACAGTTCTTGTCATAGGACCTGGAGTATCTTGGGTAAATGAAATTGGAATGATACCAGATCTGCTTAATAGGCCAACTGTTGGCTTAATTCCTACAAGACCATTTGCATTTGAAGGGCAGGTAATAGACCCATTAGTTTCAGTGCCTATTGCAAACATTCCAAGATTAGCAGAGATCGACGCACCTGATCCAGCACTTGAACCACATGGGTTTCTGCTAAGGTCATAAGGATTCTTTGTTTGTCCACCTACAGCACTCCATCCACTTGAGGAGAATGAACTATGAAAGTTGGCCCATTCACTTAAATTAGCTTTGGCTAATATTATGGCTCCATTTTCTCTTAGTTTTTCAACGATAAACGCATCTTGAAGTGGCATTGACCCTCTAAGTGCATTAGCACCAGCCGTATTTGGCATCTTATCGAAGGTGTCAATGTTATCTTTCAGTATAACAGGCACACCGTGAAGAGGGCCTCGAATCTTGCCCTCCTGAAGTTCTTTATCGAGCTCAGCTGCAATTTCCATAGCATCAGGGTTAACCATAATGATGGAATTTAATTCAGGACCATTTACATCAATGTCTACAATCCTCATAAGGTAGGCTTCAGTAACTTCCTGAATAGTAAAATCGCCGTTTTCATAACCGGCACGTAATTCATCTATGGTAATTTCTTCCAGATTCAACTGATCATATTTAGATGAACTTGGAACACAAGCTCCGATGATGAGAATCAATAAGAGTAAAGAGAGAAAACGAGATTTCATGATAAGTCTGTTTGTTTTTAGATAGGTGAGAATAGTAGAAGATTTCAATTAAAAATAAAAAGGCCGAGAAGTCGGCCTTTAAATCTTAATAACCTTCACCTGTTCTATTTGGAGTTCTTTGATTTGGCCATGCTCTTGGCTCTCCAGTTCGTGGGTCTATTGGAAGGATAGCTCGCTCGCGACTTGTCTTTTCTGGGTCTTCACTAGCCATATATGTAAGGATTGCTGTAAGGATGACATTATCCCTTACATCATCAAAAACTATTTTATCATAGGTATCCCTGTTGGTATGCCATGTATATGTTCCATAATCCCAACTCAATGAACTTAATGAAAAAGCCGGTGCACCAACCGCTACAAATGATGCATAATCAGAACCACCTGAACCTGGTGTTCCCGGGAAAGTAGTTTGTATTCTTGATCTTATAGGGTTTGGCACTGGTCTTAACCAAGACCCAATGAAATCATAAGCATGCAGAAAACCCTGACCAGAAAGCCTTACCACTCGACCTGTTCCATTATCTTGGTTAAAAGAAGCCTGAATTCCTTCTACTATTTCAGGATTATCCTGAACAAATGCACTTGAACCATTTAATCCCTGTTCTTCAGAGCCCCAAAGACCCACGATTATTGTTCTTTTAGGGTTTGGGTATAGCTTTTTCAGAATTCTTGCAGTTTCCATCATTGTAATGGTTCCTGTACCATTATCAGTTGCGCCGGTACCACCATCCCATGAATCAAAGTGAGCTGAAAGAACAATGTATTCGTCTGGTTTTTCGGTACCTGGAATAGTGGCAATGGTGTTAAAAGTTGGCACTTTCCCAAGTTCTTTCGATTGTGCTGTAACTCTGATCTTTGGCTTATCACCATATTCTGCTAATCGATATAGCAAACCATAGTCTTCCAAAGCTACATCAATTACAGGGATCTTTTTAGTGGAAGCTCTGAATATTTTATTTACTCCAAATCCTGATGACCAGTTTGATTGAATTAAACCAGCAGCCCCGGCATTTTCTAAAGCCTCTAAAAGATCACCGGTAGAAATTCTGTTTCTCGATCTGGGCTGAACTAAACCAGTATTAATCATATTCTGATTAAATGCTTTAATAGATTCAGTCCTTTCCTCCTGCATATCTTCATAGCTGTCATCAGTGGCCCATTTTTCCCAGTTATAATTTGGGCGACCGGTAGGTTGAGGCATTGAAACCATCACAAATTTTCCTTTCACAGAAGGTAACCAAGCTTGAAAAGCCTCAGAATCTGCTACTTCTGGTATGATGACAACTTCACCTTCTTTAGGTTTCTTGCCAGTGGAAGGGCTAAATGCCAGTTGCATACCCTCAAGTGATACAACTCTAGGATGAATCAGATCAATATGGGTTATTCCACGTTCCCAACCTCGCCATTCACCATATTGTTCATTTTCGGCTTCTATTCCCCAGTTGTTGAATTTTTCAACTGCCCAGTCGTGTGCATTTTTCATTTGAGGTGTACCAACAAGTCTAGGCCCAACTACATCCATTAATTCATGTGCCAGGGGTTTAAGCTGAGAATTTTCACTTGCTTCTTCTACAATACTATTCACCATGTCTTCAACAGACTGGGCAAAAATGTTATTTGAAAAGACTAACAATGCCAATAGGCATAATGTTGAACATAATTTTCTCACAGTGTATCTCCGTAATTTATTCCGTAATTCTTAATCAAAACTATAATTCAGAATGTATTAAAAGAAAGGGTTGAAGTCGGTAATTAGTTGTTAAAGTAATCCCGAACCCATGCAGCTATCTGATTGTCTGTCAGTTTATCTGCACTTTCAACAGATTGTAGTCTACTCGACAGTATATGGTCTTTTTCGACTAATTTTTTTAATTCTACCTTCATGCCGGCAGGGCCGAAGATTACGAATTCGTTTGCTGGTTTAAGGTATTCAATAATTGAATTCAAATAAGTCGAAGTTTGGTGATTAAAGCGTTCATCCTTTGCTCTTTCATCATTAAGATATTGTTCGCCAAATCGCCCAAATGCTTTTCCTTCACCATCAAAACGTTCTCTGCTTTCTATACCTGATTCAACTACATATAAATTTTGATTGGCTTCTGTTAAAGTTACAATAATTGCCTTCTTAGTATCGATCCAAATTCCAATTTGAGTTTTCATATTACTATCCTCCTTGGCAAAAATATATTGGAGCTAAATGAAGATTTTAAGTATAACAACACTTCCCAGACTGATTTTTTATAAATGATATTAGTATATCCAAAACCATAGGTTTATATAGTATTGCATGCTTTGCAAACTATTATGCTAAATACAGACTAAATTAAAATCTCAAGAGGCGCATAAAGCATGGATAAAGTATTTGAATCATTAAAGTCGGCGAAGAATATTGCCATTGTGGGCTTATCAGCAAAGCAATATAGAACGAGTTATCACATAGCTGAATATCTTATTGGGCAGGGTTATAATATTATTCCAGTGAATCCCAACGAGAAAGAAATCATGGAGCTCAGAGTTTTTAAAAGCATAGCAGAAATACCCCATGATGTAGAAATACATATTATTAATGTGTTCAGAAATAATAGGTATACAGCTGACTTCATGAATGAAGTTAAGGAATGGGTGTCGGAACGAGCTTATAAGCCCCTTATATGGACGCAACTTGATGTATCATCAAATGAAGCAGAAGAAATCGCCAGAGAAGAGTCAATTCCCTATGTTACCAATCGTTGTATTATGGTTGAACATCAGCGTCTTAACTAACGGAATTAATGTTAGAGAATTCGATGATCTTTTGATTTAGTAACTTTTCTAATTCGAGCTGATCTTCAGCAGGGATTTTGGTTCCAAAGAGCTGAATTTCCTCATTCAATTTATATTCCAGCCTAATAGTTTGTTCATCATACCATTCATATGAAACCAAATCAGACCAGGGAATGAAGCGATCAATTAAAATGAACCCATTATCTCTGAATTCAGGTACAGCTTGAATGGTTAAAACCCAGATACCTAACATTAGTATAGATAAACCAGAGCTTAAGCGTATAGGTGTCACTGCTACATCAGAAAAGATGCTCATTCGATAAACACCCATTAAAAGAAGGCTAATTCCTAAAATTACAGGTAGTATATCCGTCGTGAAGTTTCGGTTCCGATAAAGTGTTTTACCAAATTCTCTTTTTTTAATATAGTTCGAAATTGCCCCTCCAAATAAGAAGCCACCAACTGAAGAATAAAATGCTGTCATTGTGGCTCCAGCAATATTTTCTGGGAATAAACCAATCAAATGAAGAACTCTGAGGATGGTAATAATAACAGTAGCCAAAAGAAGGAAGTAGGTTAGGGATTTTCTATTTAGGTTCTGAAAGTGAATGATCTTCAGATAACCGAAATAAATTGAGGCTAGGGCAGACAAGGCGGAAGTTATTACAATCCAGGGCATTATTATTTTCTGAACAGTGTATATTTTAAATGAAATAGAAAATACAATCTACTATGATAAAAGGTGAGGAATTAATACCAATTGGTATTGAGGTTAGTTTGAATGATCAAACATTAACTGTGGAATGGAATGACATTGGAAAAAATATTTTTCCACTATTCGGCTTAAGAAAAAACTGTCCATGCGTTGTATGTCGTGGGGGGCATGATAAGATGAATGAATTTGAACCTGAAGCCTTCAAAATTGTTAAACCACCTTATATCGAAATAGAAAATTTAAAGCCTATTGGTAATCATGCTCTACAGATATTCTGGGGTGATAAACATAATAGTGGAATGTATCGATGGGAGACATTGAGAGAATTGAGTAATCATTTATAACTATGTAGAATAAATCTAAATAATGTTTATTTTCAGGTTCTTCGAATTCCAATTATCAATAAATAAATAAATGAAGTACTTGAAATCCACACTATTTGTATCCCTGTTTGCCATACTGATTATATCCTGTTCAACACCTCAACCTGAAGTGAATGTTTACTCAGCACGTCATTATGATTCAGACATAATTGTCTACGAAAACTTTGAGAAAGAATACGGTATTAAGGTAAATCTAATTGAAGGTGGTTCAGACGAACTCACAGAAAGAATTAAAAGTGAAGGGGAGAATTCCCCCGCTGATGTGTTCATAGCTGTGGATGCAGGACGAATGTGGAGAGCTGAGGAAGCTGATATCTTTTCTGCTTTAAAAACAGACACTATTGATGCAAGAATTCCTGAATCTTTAAGACATCCAAATAACCTCTGGGTAAGTTTAACAAGAAGAGTTAGAGGTATTATTTATAGTACTGAGAGAGTTCAAATAGATGAATTATCAACCTATGAAGATCTTGCTAATCCTAAATGGGAAGATAGAGTATGCGTTAGGTCATCAAACAATATTTATAATCAATCACTATTAGCATCAGTTATTGAGAGTGCTGGAGAAGAAGCAGCGGAAGAATGGGCGAATGGACTTGTAAATAATTTTGCGAGAGATCCACAAGGCGGCGATACTGATCAGATTAGAGCGATTGCTGCAGGAGAATGTGATGTTGCTATAGCGAATCACTATTACTACATGAGATTACTCAATTCAGATGATGAAGACGATAAAAGAGTTGCAGCAGCTACGGGCTTCTTTTTCCCAAATCAGGATGATAGAGGAACTCACGCTAATGTTTCAGCAGCTGGTTTAGTAAAGTATGCCCCAAACAAGATGAATGCTGTTACCTTGATTGAATATTTAACCAGTATCGAAGCTCAAGAAGTGTTAGTAACGGGTAACTACGAGTATCC
>CBFHVG010000070.1:0-1924 GCA_965659005.1 uncultured Balneolaceae bacterium | reverse complement strand
TGGGTGCCTACCAGGCTATGATGCGACAGGTTCATATGGGTAAAATCAATTACCAGCCACGTCAGGAAATGCTTGATCTGGTAGTAATTGATGGTGTTGCAAGAGGCATTATTACCAGAAATCTTGTCACAGGTGAACTGGAGCGCTGGGAAGCTGATGCTGTTGTTCTATGTACTGGTGGTTATGGTAATGTATTCTACCTGTCAACGAATGCAAAAAATTCAAATGTAACAGCAGCCTGGAGATGTCATAAACGAGGTGCCTTAATGGCCAATCCAAGTTTTGTTCAGGTTCACCCAACCTGTATTCCAGTTTCAGGTGATTATCAATCCAAACTTACACTAATGAGTGAGAGTTTGAGAAACGATGGTCGTGTTTGGGTTCCCCGTAAAAAAGGTGATGATAGACATCCAAATGATATTCCTGAAGAAGAACGTTATTACTATTTGGAAGAGCGTTATCCAAGTTTTGGTAACCTTGTTCCTCGTGATGTTGCTTCCAGAAATGCCAAGCAGGTGTGTGATGAAGGTCTAGGAGTGGGCGATTCCGGCTTAGCTGTATATCTGGATTTCAGAGATGCTATTAAACGAGATGGTAGAGAAACCATTTCTGCTAAATATGGAAACCTATTTGATATGTATGAAAATATCGCAGGTGAAAATCCGTATGAGCGGCCAATGCGTATTTATCCTGCTGTCCATTATACCATGGGTGGTCTTTGGGTTGATTACAACCTAATGAGTAACATCCCTGGCTTATTTGTTGCAGGTGAAGCAAACTTCTCTGATCATGGTGCAAATAGACTTGGTGCCTCAGCATTAATGCAAGGCCTGAGTGATGGATATTTCATCATACCAAGCACCATCGGTAATTATTTGGCAGATGTGAAGCCTGGCACTCGCTATGGCACCGATCATGAAGCTTTTGCCAGTACTGAAAAGGATGCTCAGGACCAAATCGATAAGTTATTGAGTATTGATGGAAAGAGAACCATCATCGATTTCCATAGAACTCTTGGTAAGATTGTTTGGGATAACATCGGTATTACCAGAAACGAGGAAGACCTGAAAAAAGCGATTAAAGAAATTCAGGACCTTCGTGAAGAATTCTGGAAAGATGTTAAAGTGCCTGGTCATAAGAACAACTACAACAAGTATTTGGAATTTGCAGCTCGTGTTGCTGACTTCTTCGAACTTGCTGAATTGATGGCTTATGATGCACTAGATAGAAAAGAGTCTTGTGGATGTCACCTCAGAGAAGAGTATCAGACAGAAGAGGGCGAAGCTCTCAGAAATGACAAAGACTTCTCTTATGTATCAGCATGGGAGTTTAAAGACCTTAATGGCAAGCTTGAAACAGAGCTGCACAAGGAGAACTTAGAATTTGAATTTGTTGAACTTAAACAACGTAGTTACAAGTAAGGGTTTATTATGAGTCACAATAACATGACAATTCATTTGAAGTACTGGAAGCAGGATGGACCTAATGCCAAAGGCTACTTTGAGGAGAGAACCTTAGACAATGTGAATGAGCATATGTCTTTTCTAGAAATGCTCGATGTTCTCAATGAAGAGCTACAGCTTGAAGGTAAAGAGCCTGTTGAATTCGATTATGATTGCCGTGAAGGTATTTGCGGTTCATGTAATCTGGTAATTAATGGTCAGGCACATGGTCCTAAAGCAAAAGTTGCCGCTTGCCAGTTACACATGCGTAATTATAAGAGTGGCGATAAAATTACGATAGAGCCACCAAGAGCTGAAGCCTTTCCTATCATTAAAGATATGGTAGTTGATCGATCAGCGTTTGATAGAATTATTGAAGCTGGTGGTTATATATCTGTTAAAACAGGTTCAGCACAGGAAGCAAACTCAATACCTGTTGAGCAGGTCAAAGCTAATGATGCTTTTGAATATGCAGCTTGCAT
>CBFHVG010000069.1:0-34344 GCA_965659005.1 uncultured Balneolaceae bacterium | reverse complement strand
GGACGATCCAGAATTTCTCTGAATGATTTGGCTTGCTCTAGAACATATAGAATGTCTTCTGCACTGTAATCATATAATCCCAGCAGATGCTTGTGTTCGAAGGTATAGTTCTCAGGTATTGTAATCATGACTTATCCCCCTTCTTCCCTTCAACAATATAGATGGCATCTTCACCATCAAGCTCATCCACTTTCACTCGCACTTCTTCACTGCTATGTGTTGGGATTTCTATGCCTACATAATCTGCAGTAATTGGTAATTCCCGATGACCTCTATCCACCATACAGCAGCATTTAATAGATTTGGGTCTTCCGTATCCCATCATGGCATCCATAGCCGAGCGAATAGTTCTTCCCGTATAGAGTACATCATCAATGAGAATGATATCCCTGCCATCGAGGTCGAACGGTATTTCAGTGATCTTTACTTCCGGCATGTTATTTTTGGATCGAAAATCATCTCTATAGAAGGTGACATCGAGCACACCGAAGTCCAGTTTCAAGTCAAAGAGATCTTCAACTTCTTTCAGAATACGCTTGGCCATGAAAACACCTCGGGTTTGCATACCAACGAGGGCAATGTTTGACGGATTGTCAAATGGCTCAATAAACTGATGAGCTAATCGCTTGTAAACGCGATCTAATTGTTCAGCCGTTAATATTTTGGCTTTTTCCAAGTAGAGTTACCCTTTTTTAGGATCAAAAGGTACGATTTGCTGATTAGTATCTCAATGGTGATTTGAAATCTACATTAATATCTTAAGCGCGAACTGAAATTAAGCGTAGTTTTTTGAATAAAGCATTCTTTCTCGATCGTGACGGAACCATAAATGTAGACTATGATTTCGTCCACAAGCCTTCAGAATGGACATTTTGCAGAGGAGCTGTTGATGCTATTCGAACTTTGAACCAATCAGGTTATAAGACAATTGTTATAACAAATCAGTCTGGAATTAGTCGTGGACACTTTGATTTAGAACAAGTTCATGCTCTTCACTCATGGGTAGATGAGGAATTAAAAAAGCAAAATGCATGGATTGATGGCTGGTATATTGCTGCTCATCATCCAGAATTTGACAAAAAACATGAATATGATCCCGCTGATCGAAAACCTGGTACGGGAATGTTCATGAAAGCCAAAAAGTCTTTCGATATTGATTTCTCAGAGTCGTTTATGGCCGGAGATAAGATCACAGACTTAATTCCAGCGGTCGAACTGGGGATCAAACCTTATTTTGTTCGTTCTCGCTTTGAAGCAAGTCAGGATAAGAACTGGTTGAAACAGAATAACATTCAGATTTATGACTCCTTGTTCGAAATTGTAAAAGCACATTTCTAATACCTGAAAGCCTTTCTTTTCGATTGCAATCTCGGTATTATTACGCCCCTGAATTTTTAAGCTAATTAATCTGAATTATCCATGAAAATCCACGAGTATCAAGCCAAAGAAATTTTAAAAAATTACGGCGTTGCTGTTCCAGACGGAATTGCTGTAAAATCAGTAGATGAAGCTGTAGCAGCTGCAAAGCAGATTCAGGATAACGGTGGTGAACTCTTTGTGGTTAAAGCTCAGATTCACGCTGGTGGTCGAGGAAAAGGACGAACTAAAAAGAATAATGCGAAGGGTGTTATCCTTTGTCGTTCTCTTGATGAAGTCAGAGAAGCCGCAGAGTCTTTACTTGGTGATGTACTGGTGACCATTCAAACAGGTGAAGAAGGTCAGCTTGTTCAGACAATCTATGTCACAGATGGTGTGGACATTGAAAAAGAATTCTATTTAGGCATCTTGCTAGACCGAGCAGTTTCAAAGAATGTTATAATGGTTTCTACAGAAGGTGGTGTTGAAATTGAACAAGTCGCTGAAGAAACCCCGGAAAAAATTATTAAAGAATGGGTTGAGCCTGGAATGCCACTTTTGGCAAATCAAGCTCGTCACTTAGCCTTTGCTTTAGGTTTAGAAGGCGATGCACTGAAAAAAGGCGTGAAATTCATCATGGCTTTGTACAAAGCCTATGAAGACACTGATGCAAGCATGGTTGAAATCAATCCATTAATCCTGACTAAGGATAATGATGTAATGGCATTAGATGCGAAAGTAACTTTCGACGAAAATGCAATGTACCGCCATGCAGATATAGCCGAACTAAAAGACGAAGCTGAAGAAAATCCTGCAGAACTTGAAGCTCAGAAATACAACTTAAATTACATCAAGCTAGATGGTAATGTTGGTTGTATGGTGAATGGCGCTGGACTTGCAATGGCAACCATGGATATCATTAAACTTTCAGGTGGTGAGCCAGCTAACTTCCTGGATGTTGGTGGTGGAGCTAATGTTGAAACCGTTAAAAACGGATTCCGCATTATTCTTGATGACCCAAATGTGAAAGCTATACTCATTAATATCTTTGGCGGTATTGTGCGTTGTGACCGAGTTGCTAATGGTGTAATAGAAGCTGTTAAAGATCCTGAAATTGCAGCCAAAGTTGAGAATGTGCCAATTATCGTCCGTCTTCAAGGCACGAATGCAGTTGAAGCGAAAGAAATTATTGATAATAGCGGATTGAATGTGATTTCAGCTGTACTACTTAAAGAAGCAGCTGATGCAGTTTCAGAAGTGCTGGCTTAATTAGCAGCCAGCATTCCCTCTTTTACTTCCTTGTAAAAGTTCTCATACTCTTTAACGACTACATCCTGATTGAAACGCTCTGCTCGTTTACGGGCATTGCTTGACATTTCAGCGTGTAGCTTTTCATCGGTAAGGATTTTCACTGCATTCTCTGCCATGCATTCAATATCATCTAATTCACACAGATAACCTGTTTCGCCATGAATGTTTACTTCGGGCAGGCCTCCAATATCTGAGCTGATAACCGGCACACTACAACCCATAGCTTCCAAAGCAGCCAGTCCAAAAGTTTCAGAACCAGATGGGATTAAAAATAGATCGGCGATTGATAATACTTCTTCTACTTTCTCCAGCTTCCCCAGAAACCGAACATGTTCACATATTCCAAGGTCTCGACATTGCTGTTCAGTACGTTGCCTCTCAGGACCATCGCCAACAAGAAGAAGTTTAGCTTCGATTCCGTGCTTTAAAATTTGCTCGAAAACAGTTACCACTTCAGGAACACGTTTAACTTTTCTGAAGTTTGATATATGAACGATTACTTTCTCATCATTCGGGCAGATCGCTTTCTTGAAATGACTCTTATTCACTTTCTTGAATCTGTCCAGATCCAGAGAGTTTGGGATTACCTTGATATCTTTCTTGATATCAAAATGCTCATAAGTCACCGTTTTGAGATATTCCGAAACTGCGGTAACACCATCACTCTTATCGATGCTGAATTCAACCACATGCTTATAGCTTGGATCATTACCAATAAGAGTGATATCCGTTCCATGTAAAGTTGTGATGACAGGAACCTGAATTCCTCTTTCAGCCATTATCTGTTTTGCCAGATAAGCACTGGTAGCATGAGGTAAAGCGTAATGAACATGCAACAAATCCAGATTTTCAAATTCAATAAGGTTTACCATTTGTGAGGCTAATGCTAGCGCATAGGGTGGGTACTCAAACAATGGATATGAGTTTACTGAAACCTCATGGTACATAATATTGGTATTGATAGTATCCAGGCGGGCTGGCCGCGCATAACTTAACATATGGATGTTATGACCATTTTGAGCCAATACTTTTGCCAACTCCGTGGCTACAACCCCGCTTCCTCCAAAGGTCGGATAACAAACGATACCAATATTCATAATCTGTAATAATGTGTTTAGCAATGATAGCTAAACTGATTTCAATAGTGAATTAACAACACAGCTTTTAACAACTTTGGTTCCTCTTTGTCTTTATTCTCTAATTAATATCTCATTTATCTCATTTGTGGCGATTATGGCTGCATCATGTTAAATTTGCAGACTTTGAAAACCATTAATTAACACAGCAATGGCAGGACATTCCAAGTGGGCGAATATTCGCCACAAGAAAGCGAAAGAAGACTCTAAAAGAGCAAAAGTATTTACCAAGCACATTCGGGAAATAACAATTTCTGCAAAAGAAGGTGGTGGAGATCCTTCAGGGAATCCGCGTCTTGCTCTTGCTATTCAAAATGCCAAAGCGGTTAACCTGCCAAAAGATAACATCGAAAGAGCTATAAAAAGAGGCTCTGGTGAAGGTGGAGATGGTGCAAGTTATGAAGAAACTACTTTTGAAGGATATGGACCGGGTGGTATTGCATATTTTGTAGAAGCTACTTCTGATAACAATAACCGTACAGTTAGTGAAATCCGCCATATCTTTACAAAGCATGGTGGTAATATGGGTACAAATGGTTCTGTATCATTCCTTTTCGAGCAAAAAGGATCAATACGAATTCCAGCTGAAGGGCTGGATGAAGATGAGCTAATGTTAATTGCTATAGATGCAGGAGCTGAAGATGTCGTTAATGAAGATGATTTTTTTGAGGTAACAACTGCCCGAGAGGATCTTTTTACTGTGCGAACCGGACTGGAAGAAAATGGTTTGACCATTGAATCAGCTGAGCTGATTCGAGTGGCTTTAACTGAAACAAAAGTTGACGACCAAACAGCTTTATCCAACTTCAAAATGATGGAAAAATTTGAAGAAAACGATGATGTTACTAATGTCTTTACAAATATGATGATGGATGAGGAAACACTTTCTGTTGCCGAGCAGTTATAGTGCAATCATCTTATTTTGAATGCGTTAAATCGCCTAAATGAAATTATTTATACTAATTATATTACTTTTTCAATCGGCTGGTAGCTGGACTCAAAGCAATCCAAAAAAAGCGAACGAAGCTTATAATAATGGAGACTATGAAACAGCTGTTGAGTTATATTCCCAAGCTATCGAAAAAGATCCTGAAAATGCGAAACTGCATTTCAATTTAGCTAATGCGCTAATGATGCTTGGTGAAACTGAACAGGCGATAGTTGCATACGAAGAGTTTATGGCTCTGGCTGAGACTCCGGAAGAAAAATCTCTCAGTGAATATAATATTGGCCATTATAATGCTATGGCGGAACAATGGCAGCAAGCAGCTAATCGATTTAAAAAGGCTTTGATCCTTAATCCAGATGACGCAGATGCCAGATATAACTATGAACTTGCAATGAGCAAGCTCGAAGAACAGGAAAATCAAGATCAAGATCAGCAAAAACCACCGGAACCATCTGAAGAAGCAAAAAGGCTTAAAGAACTTGCTGAATCATTAGTTGCACAACGAAGGTACAATGAAGCATTAAACCTGATGCAAGAAGGATTGAAAGCTGACGCGACAGTTGCTGCATTTAATGACTTTATAAAACGAATTGAAGATATAACCAAAGTAAACTCAAACTGATATGATCAGAAAAACAGCATTTATTCTAATGTTCATGGCATTTGGGTATACCGGATACGCTCAATCAGCTAATGAATACTTCCACGACACCTCCAAGGAATACATTTATGGTGAGCTTGAAACAGCCACTCAAGTTGTTGATGAAGGCCTGCAAAAGTATCCTGACAATCAAAAACTTCAAGCTTTAAAGACATTGCTTGAACAAGAGAAAGAAAAACAACAACAGCAGCAACAACAACAAAATCAGGACCAACAGAACCAGCAGAATCAGGATCAACAAGATCAAGAACAGCAAGAGCAGGAACAAAATCAGGACCAACAAGATCAACAAAATGCTGACGAACAGGATCCACAAGAAGATGGGAAGCAACAGGAGTTACAGGCTCAGATGAGCAAGGAGGAAGCTGAGAAAATTCTAAAAGCCCTCGAGCAAAAGGAAAAAGAACTTCTAAAAGAGTTTAAGAAACAAAAATCTCCAACAGCTAAAACAAAAAATGATAAAGACTGGTAAGCGCCTTAGCCTGTTATCATTTTTTCTACTGCTACTGAATCTGAGTGCAATAGCTCAGAATACGCAGGTTACGGCCACACTTTCGAACGACAAGATTTTTCCTGGTGAACAAGTAAAGCTCACTCTTGAAATCAAAGGTGCAGGATCATCAAACTTAAGTCAGCCTGATTTACCTGAAATTCCCGGACTAACCTGGGTTGTAAACAGCACTGAGCGATCAACTAATTATACGATCATCAACGGGAGGCCAAGTGTAACCTATACCTTTGGGTACAGACTTGTTGCAGGCGATCCTGGTAGCTATGAGATTCCTTCCCTTACCATCAACATAAACGAAAAAGTTTATACCACAGAATCCATCGCATTTGAAATCATAGACAGAGATCAATTGGCTTCAGATGATCCTAATCGTTACCCAGATGTTTTTGTTGAAGTTGAATTGGATGATGAAAGTCCGGTGCCCGGACAACAGTTGATCGCTTCAATCATTCTATATTTTAAAGATGGAATTGAAGTGGCCAGCTATCAACCTACACCTGGCTGGAAAGCTGAAGGTTTTTGGAAGGAAGCACTAGATGATGTTAGAAGTCCAATTGCTTCATCTGTAATTAAAGGTGGTATTCGATTTAGAAAAGCGAAGCTCCTTCAATATGCACTATTTCCTACAAAATCTGGTGAATTAGAACTTTCACCATTTGAAGTAACCCTTTCCATCAGAAATCGAAATAGGAGAACTAGTTTCTTTGATTTAGGAGCTAATCAGAGTCGAATAGCGGTGCAATCTGAGGCATTAAAATTGACGGTTGATGCATTGCCAAATTTAGATGATGCTATTTATCTGGGGGCTGTTGGTGACTTTAAGGTAAACAGGAGTATAACTACATCAGAGGCACTTGTTGGCGAAAGTGTAGAAGTTGTTACCGAAATAGAAGGAAGTGGTAATGTTCCTCTAATTCCTAAACCTGAATTTGAATATCCAAGTGGGTTGGAACAGTATGAACCACAGGAAACAAGTAATATCACAAGAAGAGGTGATCAGATCAGTGGATCAAAGAAATTTTCAGATATCCTTATTGCACGAAATCCTGGTGAATATGTGATTCCTGCTATTAATGTGGCTTATTATAATCCTGTTCGAAACAGATATGAGATTGAAGAACTTCCGGAGTTGATACTCAATGCGAAACGTGATCCAGATGCTTTGGTAGTTTCGATAGAAAGTATGCAACTAGATGTTAAGCCTGTAAAAGGTTTAACAACATGGGAAATTAGAAGTGAAAAAAGATTAGTTGAATCATTTTACTCTTGGTTTCTGCTCGCCTTACCAATCATTGTAATGGGTCTTGGGTATGTAATAAGTAATCGAAAGTTCAAGATGGAGAATGATGTTGATTTTGCGCGTTCTCAACATGCCTTTAAAAAAGCAATATCCATACTTGAGGAAGTTGATTTTAATACTGCAAAGGTCAAAGACGGATATGCTTCCATCCATAAAAGTTTGACCGGGTTTATTGCTGATAAGCTCGCACTTGGTGAAGGTACACTTTCTGATAAGGTATACATTGATCACCTATCAAAGGCATCCATAAACAATGAGCTTCTAAAGAATATTAAACAACTCTTAACCACTTGTTCCACCATTAGCTACATCCCAAATGCAAGTTCTGAGACATTACAAGATGATCTGGAAATGGCTAAGTCTATTATAAATCAATTGAAGAAAGAATTATGATGCAATTGATTAGACTAACTAATAAAAAAAGATGCTTCTTTTTTGTCATTGCTCTGATAGCTATTTCTATTAACAGCTATTCAGAAAATGCTCATGCTCAAGGGACTCCCCAATATGTTTTTGATTTAGCCAATGAACATCTGGCCAGACAGGAGTATGAAGATGCGAAAGGTCTTTATAGAACTATCCTAACAAGACAAGCTGAAAGTGGTGGCGTATTTATCAATCTCGCTATTATTGCTGTTCAGGAAGATTCTCTTGGATTGGCAAAATATTATTTCAAAAAAGCTTCTGAATTTTCATCTACATATGAAGAAGCAAACGAAGGTCTTCAGTTTGTGGAATCCAGATTCAGTAGGCAATCAGCCGTTCTTCCTAAACTCCCATGGGAAAGAGGACTAGATTGGGCTCAGGCAACAATAGGCTTCTGGGGTCTTTTTTATATTGGCATCTTAATAGTTAACACATCCATTGCTTTTCTGGTTGCCTCCTGGTTTTTCAGAAACAAGAAAGAACTATTCAATAAGGTGGTGCTTTACATACTGCCTTTGGGAATACTCATAGTTTCATTGGCTTATTATGTTGATTACCTTTCGAACAGATATAAAGAAGCCGTTATGATTGTTGAACAATCAAATGTTGTTGAGCAAGCAAACGAAGAGTCTAATCTTGTAAGTCTGGCCTATGAAGGCTACGAATTTACTATTGATACCAGAAAGAGTGCTGAATCTGAGGATTGGACCTATGTAAGGATGAGTAACGGACTCTATGGTTGGGTAAGATCAAATTCAATTAAAACACTTTAAAATTAATAATTATAGATGGCTACGGCATTAGAATTCATTGAAGAGAATAAACAACAATTTTTGGACGAACTTTTTGAATTGTTACGTATTCAAAGTGTAAGTACTGACTCAACTAAAAAAGGTGAAATCAAGAAGGCTTCTGACTTTCTTGTTAATCAATTGACAAGCATAGGATTGAGCGATGTGAAAGCTTATGAAACCCCGGGTAATCCTATTGTTTACGGATACTACCATGCTGGTGATGATAAGCCAACTGTTTTGGTTTATGGCCACTATGATGTTCAACCATCAGAACCGGATGAGCTTTGGACAACGCATCCATTTGAGCCAGAGGTTAGAGATGGTAATATATACGCTCGTGGCGCCAGTGATGACAAAGGACAGTCATATACTCATGTAAAGGCCATTCAATCTATTCTTGCTTCTGATGAGTCCCTGGAAGTAAATGTAAAATTCATTTTGGAAGGTGAAGAAGAAATTGGATCACCAAATCTCGTCCCTTTCATTGAAAATCATAAAGATTTATTGTCATGTGATATGGTTCTCATTTCAGACACTGCGATGTTTGCCAAAGATACTCCTTCCATAACTTATGGACTTCGTGGCATGGCTTATATGGAAGTGAATGTAACTGGACCTAATCGTGATCTGCACTCAGGTGTTTATGGTGGAGCTGTTGAAAATCCGATAAATGTACTTGCGGAGATGATAGCCAAGATGAAGGATGAAAATGGTCGTATTCAGATCCCTGGATTTTATGACAAAGTAGTTGACCTTACTGAGGAAGAACGAGAAGCATTCAGAAAACTTCCTTTCGATGAGGAAAAATATAAGGCTACCTTAGATGAAGAAGAGTTACATGGTGAAGAAGGATATGGCACTCTTGAACGTGCTACTGCTAGACCCACTCTCGACGTAAATGGAATTTGGGGAGGTTATCAGGGTGAAGGTGCTAAAACTGTACTCCCATCAAAAGCCGGTGCTAAAATTAGTATGAGGTTGGTTCCTGATCAGGATCCAAAAGAAGCAGCTAAATTATTTACTGATTTTGTTGAATCCATTTCTCCCAAAACAGTGAAAGTAAGTGTTACTGAACATCATGGTGGACACCCTATTATTACAGATCTATCGTTCTATGGGCTTAAGGCAGCTGCTAAGGCATTTGAAGTAGTTTATGGTCAAGAACCATTATTTACACGTGAAGGTGGCTCTATCCCAATTGTAGCGGATTTTAAGCGCGTTCTTGGTGTAGAGTCCATTCTTATGGGATTTGGTCTTAATAGTGATGCTATTCACTCACCAAATGAAAAGTTCTCTGTTGAGGATTTTTACAGAGGTATTAAGACTTCTGCTACGTTTTTCCAGAAGCTAAACGATTTCAGATAAACTGATTATAGTCTATTCGATGCCCTGATAAAAGATGGGCTCATCAGAGACAAAATCATATAAAGTAAGTCTTCTTAAGTCGTACCAACCCGACCAGAAATTCCTCAGTGCCTGAATGTATGACCTTCGGGCACTGTCTCTTTCGTTTTGAGCAATGTTCAAATTGGTTACATCTACTCTTCCAATAAGATATCTGTTTTTCGTTACGTCGTATCTTTTAATAGCAATGGTATCAGATTTGGAAGCAAGCTCTACCTGAGATCTCAATTGAAGAAAATCTCGGATTGTATTTTGTACTTGCAGGTCGAATAATTGCTGCTGATAAGCAATGTCGTTTGCTACCGCTTTCTGCTGATTTCTTGCCGCATTAATTTGAGCTCTTTGCTTACCCCAGTTGAAGATAGGTACTTCAAAGCCAACCGTGAAGAACTGACGATTTTCAGGATCAGAATAGAGATCTTCAAAATCAGCTGAAGTCTGATTCAAACCAAAATTTGCGATAACATTAGCTGAGAATAGACTTTGTCGGGTTGCCTGTTCAAGGTCTCTTTTTGCGACAATCTCATTCAATCTGAATTGTAAAGCTGTACTGTTATTCTCATTTGCCAACTCCAGACCCTTTTGAATTGAAACGGAAACTTCAGGTGTTTCAGCAGGTGGAAGTACCTCCAGTTCAGCATCTAATGGAAGACCAAGTAGAAGTTTAAAATCATTAATCGTTCTGAGATAATTGATTTTCGCAGTAGCAAGTGCTGATTCGGCATTCAGAAATGCCAGTTCACTTTGAAGTAATTCGTTTTCAGCAATGGTTCCTGTATTGTAACGTCCCTGAGATATTGAATAGATTGAATCGTTTACCGCAAGGTTAAATTCAGCAACCTCAATATTAATTTGAGCAAGTAGCACGTCAAAGAATCTCTGAGCCGTATTAAAGGCCAGGTTTTCCATATCCTCGACGAATCGCTTCTTCGATATTTTGAAACGAAGAGGTTCAGTACGATTTCTCCACTTTAACGAATTGAACTGAAATATTGGCTGGTTAATCCCAACGACTAGTGGTGTACTTTGCCACAAATAGGTTTGTTCGTTATTGAATATTCCTAAACGAGTTAAACCAGTGGAAAGTGAAAGTCGCCCGCCAGTTGGGTAAAACTGTTGATTAATGGATAATCCAACACTTGCCTCAGATTGTGTTCTCTGCGAAAATGTGATAGTTCCATCATCAAGGGTATTTGAGAAGATCGACTTATTGAAGTTCGGAGCATCTCCTTCAAGACTAAGTGATGGTAACAAGTCAGCACGAAATGAACGATAATTCCATTTGGCCGCAATCAGATTAAATTTAGCGGTTCTGGCCAGTGGACTGTTTCCCTGAGCAATCTGTATACACTGCTCTAAGGTTAGAACTTGTTTGTTTTGTGCCTGGCTCATCCATGGTGTAAGAAGAGCCAAAATGAATACTGTAAAAAACCTTATAAATGTCTTATTCATGTCTTAAAGCGTGAACCGGATCGTGTTGAGCAGCTTTCTTTGCAGGGAAGTATCCAAATATTACTCCTACAAGTAGAGCTACTCCGAATGAGATAAAAATTGATGTAAATGAAACTATGGTTTGAATATCAGCAGCTACTTCAATGAGAGTACTGAAAACCATTCCGAGTATAATACCGATGACCCCACCTGTAACACTTAGAGTGAGAGCTTCGGTTAAGAATTGAAGTTCTATATCTTTTTTCTGAGCACCTACAGCCATTCTTACACCTATCTCTCTGTATCGCTCAACTACTGAAGCCAACATAATGTTCATGATACCGATACCGCCAACAATCAGAGAAATGGAGGCAATAGATGATAAAACAATATTGAATATCTGTTTTGTGCGCTGTTCCTGAGCAAGTAGAAGCTCCGGTACGATAATTTCAAAATCAACGACTTCATTATGCCTGCGCTCAAGCATACGAGACATTACCTCTGCAACCATGGTCGAATATCTTGTGTCAGATACCCTTGCTACTACTTTATCCAACTGATTGTAGTTAACATTTGTATTGGTGTTGTTTGAACTTCCTCCACCAATTACCTGACCATTCACAACAACCACACCATCTCCACCATTGGCAGCAGCAGCTTGTTTAATAGACTGTTCAGTAATAAGGGCTCTGTTTCTAAATCTTAGTAAAACGGTTGTTGCAGGTGCATAAATATCCAGGTTGTAATTTCGAATACCGAGACTTTCTATGCTTTCAGTTGTTAACTCTCTTTTACCAAGTACGCCAATTACTGTTAGCCATACTTTCCCAACCTTTATCTTTTTGCCGATCGGATCCTCTCCGGCAAAAAACTTCGTTTTAACATCATAACCAATCACGCAGACCGTGCTTGATTGATTAAACTGCATATCAGAAAAAGCTCTTCCTTCTGCTACATCAAAATTATTGATATCAAAATAATCAGTGCTTACACCAATAATTTTTCCTGTTCTCAGACGCCCTTCTCTAATGAATGTACTTTCATAAATAATCTCAGGGCTAATCTTTTCAACAACAGGGATTAATTTTTTTATACTGTTTAAATCATCAAGAGTCAGGCCCGGAGAGTACCTTTTACTTTCCTTTTCCGAACCAGCTCCATCTGAACCAACATCACCTTCCTCCTGATCAACTACAGTTTGAATGATCACATTATTGGTTCCAAGAAGTGACATCTGTTCAAGAACTTCCTGCTGAGCTCCTCTTCCAATAGCCAGCATTGCAATTACACTGGCTACACCGAAGATGATGCCTAATGAGGTGAGGAAACCGCGCAGCTTGTTTCTTTTAATCGCCTCTATAGCGATGTCAAAGTTGTATAATACTTTTTGAAACAAGAGGCTTATTGATTGGATGTGAGAATTTCCTGAAGCAGAACTCGACTTATGCCGCTCGTGTCTTCAGGGAGAGATAGAAATAACTCATCTGCTATATCGATGCCTCTGTTAATAATGGCTGCATTATCGTTGATAAGACCAATTTCAACTTCCTGCATGATGGTATTAAAACCATCTTTCTTGAATACGAAATTCAATGAATCAACAGCATGAATACTCTCTAGCGGAACAAAGATTGCATCATCAACCTCATTAACCATAATTCGATTACTGGTGGTCATTGATGGACGAAGCGTACTATCTGCCTCATTAATCTGAATTATAACCTGAAATACTTTTGAATCAGAGTTGGGCCTTTGCTCACCAACATTAGCAACATCAGTAATCACTCCGGTAAGGTTCTTATTGTTATCTGAATCCAGGCCTACTTTCACTGTCTGCCCAACTTTAATTTTCTTGATGTCGACTTCATTAACATAGGTTACCGATTCCATTACGCTAAAATCAGGTAATTCAGCAACAACCGGACTCCATGCAGAAATTTGTGAACCTTCCTGTATCTTTCCTCCATCAAATGTACGTCGGTATATAACCATGCCATTTTCGGGAGCATAAATAGTAAATTGCCCCATCAATTCTCGTATTCGCTCAAGCCTTCTTTCTTCCTTGATTAATTCTGCTTCTCTCTCACTAATTCTGGCTTCAGCTTGCTTTACTTTGGTTTGATAATTTTTTCTTTCCTGAACTAACTGACGCTTTGCTTTATCAAGCTCTATTTGAGCCTGTCTTTGAACTGAAGGTGATTCGTATTTTGACTGTTCTAAAGTTATTTCTCTTTCTTCTAGAGTGTATTCAAGATTCACCAGAGCATCTCTGGCTTGAGAGAGCGTTAGTGTACTGTCCAAAACCAACTGTGTATACTCAGATTGTTCTGATTGTACCTCGAGCTCCTGATCCTGCATTCTCGTCAATATTTCTGACTGGTCAATTGAGGCAACGAAATCACCTTTCTTAACCAGAGTTCCTTCAGGGATTAGTTTTTGAATCGTGAGGTTGTATAACCTGAACTGTCTCAGTTCGGCTGGTGCCTTAATTTCTGTAGAATTTTTTGCCCTTAACTCACCAGTGGTTGCAACATCCACAATGAATTCACCTTTAATAGGACTAACTGTAATACTCGTAGTGACATCAGATGAAGTTGTGAAAGTGTATAAAACAACTATGGATAAGACTGCAATGGATGCAATAACAATGTTTCTTCTGTTCATTTCCCTTAATGATTATGGATGGAGCACAAAGATCGACCTATACTTTATAGGACGAAAGTATGTTTAGAATAGTTTTACAAGTAATGAAACTTTTTACGATTTCGTTTAGTCTGAAATTAACCCAGTCTCGAGATCGTATTCAGTGAAAGGAGGTGTGTAGTCCATAATAGTTTTTGGATCGTTGTTTTCATCCACTATTACGATGCGTGGTTTATGTGCTCTCGCTTCTTCTGGAGTCATATCCGCATATGCTATGATAATCACCCGATCATCAACTTGAACACGTCGTGCTGCAGCACCATTTAAGCAACAATCACGACTTCCTCTCTCGCCTGGAATAGTATAGGTTTCCAGTCTCTCTCCATTGGTAATATTCACGACCTGTACTTTTTCGTATGGAAGGATATTAGACTTCTCAAGTAGGTCTAAATCAATGGTAATAGATCCTTCATAATTAAGATTCGCTTCAGTCACTCTCATCTGATGAAGCTTAGATTTAAACATCTGTAATTTCATAGTGCTTGTGTAGTGTTGCTAATCCAGAGTAATCAATAAATTATCAATTAGTCGAGTTTTACCTGCATATACAGCTCCTGCAATGATATACTGCTTTCCTTTTTCAAGTTTCAGTACAGGTGCCATCTCTTTCATGGAGTACACGTCAAGATAATCAAATATCAAACCTTTTTCCTCCAGTTCACGCTGTTGATGGCTTAACAAAAGTTTTGGCTCCATCACTCCATCCAAAATTTGTTTTTCAACATAACGTAATGAACGATAAAGACTTGGTGCTATTGCACGTTGTTCTTCAGTGAGGTATGCATTTCGACTACTTAGAGCTAATCCATCCTCTGCCCTTGCTATGGGAGCCATTAATAATTCAACATCATGATTAAATTCATAAACCATCTGCTGTATTATCTGGAATTGTTGAATATCCTTTTGACCAAATACAGCGAGATCAGGTTGTACAATATTGAATAGTTTATTTACTACAAGAACAATTCCCTGGAAATAACCTGGCCGACTCCCCCCGTCCAAATGATCATTAAGTTGTTTAATATCTATGCTGAGGAATTTTTCATCTCCGTACATAATCCTGTCATCAGGGGTAAAGACGATATCGATACCTTCTTCTTTGCAGAATTCAAGATCTTTTTCGAGTGGGCGTGGATATAATGAAAAGTCTTCATTTGGACCGAATTGCTCCGGATTTACATAAATAGAAACAACCACGATATCTGCGTGTTTGCGAGCTACTTTCATTAAAGAAAGGTGCCCATCATGAATGGCGCCCATAGTTGGAACGAAGGCAACTCTCTTGCCTTTCATTTTCTCTTCTTTAACAGCTTCTCTAATTTCCCCTATTGAATCGACTATTTTCATTTGTCAATGACATAAAAAAAGAGACACTAAAAACAGCGTCTCTTTAAATCGTTAAAGTGTATTGAACTATGGTACTCGATTAGTATCGAAGTTCTCAAGCAGTTGCTTAATTCTATTTAGGAAAGCACCACCGTGTGCACCATCAATAATTCTGTGGTCATAACTCATTGATAAATACATCATATGACGAATACCTATCATGTCACCTGTCTCGGTCTCTATAACAACCGGACGTTTTTCAATGACACCCGTTCCAAGAATTGCTACCTGTGGCTGATTGATTATAGGTGTCCCCATCAGGTTACCAACCGATCCATAATTAGTGAGTGTGATAGTTCCGCCAACAAGGTCATCCGGAGATAGTTTTTTATTTCTTGCTTTGATAGCCAGCTCGGAAACATCCTGAGCTAGTTTTGAGAGGTTTTTATCCTGAGCTTTTTTGATTACAGGAACAATCAGACCACCTTCACCGCCCTGACCAAGAGCCACAGCGAGACCAAAATTGATATCTCTTTTAACATGAATCTCATCACCAACAACCGAACTGTTAATCAGAGGGAATTCACGCATTGCCTGAATGATGGCTTCAATAAACAGAGGAGTAAAAGTTAGTTTATTTCCGGTTTGCTGGAAGAACTTCTCTTTATTCTCATTTCTCCATTTAACAAGCCGAGAAACATCTACATCAGCGAAAGTAGTAACATGAGCAGAGGTCTGTTTTGACTCCACCATATGCTCTGCTATAATCTTACGCATTCTATCCATCTTAATAATCTCAACCTCACCGGTAGCATGAGTTTGAATATTAAGCTGACCTGAAGAAATTATGCTGGATTTTGTAGCAGCAGCGGAGCTAACCGGTTTACTTAATCCTCCGGCTGCAGCAGGAGCTGGCTGTGCAGCTGGTGCTGATCCTCTGTTTTCTACAAATGATAAAATATCTTTCTTGGAAACTCGTCCGCCCTGACCTGATCCCTGAATAGTTTCAAGTTCTACCTGGCTAATTCCTTCTTTCTGAGCAATAGATCTTACAAGAGGTGAATAGAATCTACCGTCATTTCCAATTCGTTGTGGTTCAGAACCATTTGAAACTCCATTTGTTGCTGCTGGTGCCGATGTTGGCGCAGCTTGAGGAGCTGGTTCTGGAGTAGGTGCTGGTGCAGTTGGAGCTGCTGGTGAAGAAGGTGTTGAAACTGCGGCACCCTCGCCTACCGCTATTACGGCAATTACCTGACCTACCTCAATGGTATCATCGATTTGAGCTCTAATTTCTACTAATGTACCTGTTGCAGGTGATGGCACCTCTGAATCAACCTTGTCTGTTGAAATTTCCAATAAGGTCTCATCTTCCTCAACGGATTCACCTACTTCTTTCATCCAACCAATAACAGTTGCTTCAACTACTGATTCACCCATCTGAGGCATCACCACTTCAATAGTTTCTCCACCAGCTGAGGCTGCTGGAGCTGGAGCTGGTGCTGGTTCTGGGGCAGCAACTGGAGTAGGTTCACTTACGGCAGCAGGTTCTGGTTCTGGTTCTGCTACAGGCGCAGGGGCACTCACGTCGCCGGCTGCAGAAGCATCTGTTTCAATCACAGCAATAACCTGTCCCACTTCAATGGTGTCACCTTCTTCATATTTAATTTCTACAATAACACCTGCTTCCGGAGAAGGAACCTCGGTATCCACTTTATCTGTAGCAATTTCAAGGAGTGTTTCGTCTACTTCGATGGTATCACCAACATTTTTACTCCACTCGATAACGGTGCCTTCCATTACCGACTCACCCATTTGGGGCATTACTACTTCTACTTTAGCCATGAGATAATCTCTTTTTTGTGCTTATAATATGGTTACAGGATGCTCTAAAACGCATTTCATGAGAGCATTAAAGATCAGAATATATCCGTTCAGATCAAAATGTGACTGCACGCAAATTAACCTTGGAAGCGCTTTTTTAGTTCATAGAGTCCAAAGCATGGATAATGTCATTTTTCAGATCATCAATATGCTCTAAACCAACACTTAATCTTATCAGATTTGGAGGAGTTGGAGAACCCTCTCCTTCACTGCTTGCTCTGTGTTCCCAGGTACTTTCGACACCACCAAGGCTAGTAGCCCTACTTATGAGTTGAGATGATGACACAACTTTTAAAGCATCTATCGCATCTCCTTTTACAAGAAATGAAATCATTCCACCAAAACCCTTCATTTGTGAAACTGCTATTTCATGATTTGGGTGACTCTCAAGGCCCGGGAAAAAAGTAGTTTCAACATTCGGATGATTATCCAGAACCTTAGCAATTTCCATAGCATTTTCATTATGACCTCTCATACGATAAGGGAAAGAGCGAATACTTCTGCTGAGTAACCAACAATCTCTTGGTGATGGAACACCACCCTGCACTACCTGAATTTTCTTTATGCGATCAAATTGTTCAGTTTCTTCGGCTGCAACAACCACACCACCTAACAAATCACTGTGACCACCCAAATATTTAGTGGTTGAATGAACAACAAGATCTGCCCCAAATCGAATTGGGTTTAGGTTTAAAGGAGTAGGCCAAGTGTTGTCTACACAGGTTGTGATATTGTGTTTTTTGGCAACAAGAACTGCCTTCTCAACATCTGTTACAATAAGTTTTGGATTGGATGGAGTCTCAATTAAAATCAACTTTGTATTAGGTTTAATAGCTGACTCCATTGCATCTAAATCTGATGAATCCACATGATCGTATTCTATCGACCATTCGTCAGCAAATTCCATTAGAATGACTCTGCTTCCATGATAAACATCTGAAGGAATAAGAATATGCGAACCCTTTCCAGCACTCTGAAACACTGCACTTAAAGCCGCTACACCTGAAGAAAAAGCAGCTGCAACTTTTCCTTTTTCTAGACTTGCAATGGTATGTTCCAGCGCAACTCTATTGGGATTATTGTGCCTAGTGTACATATAATCACCGTCGAGGTGACCTTTTTCATCGTGTTCAAAAATGGTACTGACTTCAACAGGAGGTACAATTGATTTTACTCTCGATGTACTATTCATGCCGCTATGGATGGCACGAGTTTCGATGTGTTCAAAAATTTTATCAGACATGAGCTCGAATAGCTTGAATTCTTTTTATAACTGGTGGATGTGAGTAGTGCAAGAAAACATAAAATGGATGAGGCGTCAGATTTGACAAATTATCTTTAGAAAGACCTTTCAATACATTCACCATGTCTTCTGGATTTTCAATAGTATCTGCAGCGAATGCATCAGCCTCAAATTCATGCTTTCTGGATGAAATTTGCATAATCAGGGATAGAATCATTTCTACAGGTGTATAGAGTAAACCAAAAAAGATTAACGCTGCATAAACTGATTTTTCAGACATATAAAAAGCATCGAAAAGCATATCAGAATCCAGGAATAGAGATAAAACAAAGAATAATAAACCTGTATGCAGTATGCTTATTATCATGTTTTGAATGATGTGTTTCTTCTTATAATGGCCGACTTCATGAGCTAATACAGCTACTAATTCTGAAGCGGTATGATTTTCGATCAGTGTATCGAATAGAGCAATTCTTTTATTCTTACCGAAACCGGTAAAGAAAGCATTTGATTTACTTGAACGCTTTGAACCATCCATCACAAAAACGCCCTTCATGGGGAAATTTACTTTCTCTGAATAAGCATCTATTGACGATTTTAACTCTCCTTCTTCAAGTGGCTCAAACTTATTAAATAATGGCATAATCCATGTTGGTGCTACAAACTGCAGAATTAATGAAATAACTGTAACCGCGATCCAGGCATAAAGCCATGCCAGCTCACCAAAACTATCAAAAAACAGCAGTAAGAGTGCCAGAATGGGTAATCCAATAATCGTACCCAATAAGAGAGATTTAAAAAGATCTATAAAAAAGGTTTGTAGAGTGGTTTTGTTGAAACCAAATTTCTCTTCTATGACAAAGGTACTATAGAGACTAAATGGAAGTGAAATAATTGACTTTGCAACTATGAGAAAACCTATAAATAGAAGACCTGTAATAATTGATCCATAGCCTAAGGACCTCACAAGTTGATCCAGCCAGTTAAAACCTCCAGAAAACCAGAATAGTAAAGTTATGATCAAATTAAATGTTGAAATGATAAAACCATACTTGGTTCTCACTCGCGTATATTTTTGAGAATTAGCGTAGGTGTCTTGATCATATATGCCTTCAAACTCAGCTGGCAAAGTAGTTTTCAGAGAACCAAGGTTTAACACATCTGCAATTAGATCCAGTATAAACCCAAGCAACAAAGCACTCAGGATTATTATGACAAGAATATTCATTAAGTAGTTTAATCCTCTATTACAATTTCAATCTTTGAAAAGACTAATTGAGTAAGCCGACCTCTGCCGGATAAATCAGCCGTCATTCCGTTTTCTTTTTTGGCATAAATAATCTGACTTGGGAAAACATTCCTACTGTTTCTGCAAGTAAATCCTTCATCCAACATTTTTACTATTCTAAAGGCTATAACCTCATTATTACCTGGGAATTTAGCCTCCAAAAAGAACTCATCTCCTTTTTTCGCTAACATCATTGTTTCTGTTGAGATGACTCTTCCATTTCTATCCGTTTTTATACTCTCTCCCTACATTCGTTCTGGGGTTACCATTTTCCAGGTCTCTGTAATATTATATCCATTCGTTTGTGTCTCCTGATTCCACCTTCCGACCATCCATGACAACTGATTCAGATCATTCTGAGCATTTAGATCAGCCATGCAAACAAGAACAAATGCAATAATTAAAAAAGGTATTCTAAATTTCATTAATTACTTTAATGTTAAACTATTTAACGTGAACGATTTTTGAACTTATTGAGTTACCCACAGTGAAGATTAACAAAACTGTAGAAACTTAACTACTAATCAAGGAGCTAAAGATGGATAACCGAAAGATTTCAGGTATTCACCATATCACTGTAATCAGTGGTAATGCACAAGATAACTATGATTTTTATACAAAAGTATTGGGACTAAGAATGGTCAAAAAGACTGTTAATTTTGATTCCCCTACTACTTATCACCTCTACTATGGTGATTATACCGGACAACCCGGAACTATACTCACTTTTTTTCCATGGGATAATGCTGCTCAAGGTAAAAGACAGAATGGAGAAGTCACTGATATTCAGTTTATGATTCCTCAAGGATCTATGAATTACTGGATGGAGCGCCTAGCAGAAAAAGGGATCGAGTTCGAAATGCCTATTGAGCGATTTGGAGATCAGGTTCTTAGAGTAAAAGACAATGACCTCCTCCAGCTTGAACTTGTAAGCACCTCAGCCTCAGACAAATTCGATGGCTGGGATAATGGTGATATTCCTTCAGAACATTCAATTAGAGGTTTTTATGGAGCAACAATGAACCTTAATTACTATGAACAAACTGAAGTTCTGCTCCAGGAAATGGGATTTGAGCAAGCTGAGGAGGAAGGAAATAGAGTCCGCTATGAGTCAGAAGCAGACATGGGCTCTATTGTTGATATCATTAAAGATGAAGAATTAATTGGCCGTGTGGGTCGAGGAAGTGTTCATCATATTGCGTTCAGGGTTGTTGATGATGAAGATCAGGCCTACTGGAGAAATCGGTTACTCAATAGTAATCTGAGCGTTACACCGGTACAAGATCGCATGTATTTTAGATCCATATATTTCAGAGAACCAGGTGGAGTGCTTTTTGAATTTGCCACTGATATTCCCGGTTTCGATCATGATGAAGATGTAGAAACGCTGGGTGATCATTTGAAACTACCACCATGGTATGAGGAAAAAAGAGATTTGATTGAACAAGTTCTTCAACCTCTCAATTAAGGAGTAAATATGTCTGAAGTATTAAACGGTCCACATCAGGACATGCCTAAGGCCTCGAAAGGCTTGTCTCTTCAGAATGCTAAAGCGGCTATGATTATGATTCATGGCCGTGGTGCATCTGCTGAAAGTATTGTTCAGCTTTCAGATGAGTTTGGTTTTCCTGAAGTGCATTATGTAGCACCACAAGCTGGCGGACACACCTGGTATCCTTATTCATTTCTTGCCGGCATCAATATGAATGAACCTGGAATTTCTTCTGGTATCAAGGCTATTGATGAATTGAGAAAAGAAATCAATGATTCAGGTATTCCAAATGAGCGAATATTCTTCCTGGGCTTTTCACAGGGTGCATGTCTTACTCTTGAGTATGTAGCTCGTCATCCTGACAAATACGCAGGTGTTTTTGCTCTAACCGGCGGGCTTATTGGGCCGGAAGTTTCGCTCTCCAATTATGAGGGTAATCTAATGGAAACTCCGATTTTCATTGGTTCAAGTGATATTGATCCTCATGTTCCATTGGAAAGAGTGAATGAAAGCGAATACATTCTATCTGAACTTGGCGGCCGTGTCAATAAAGTGATCTATCCTGGAATGGGGCATTTTGTCAATGAAGATGAAATCAAACAGGTTAGATCAATTATGGCACAGACTTTGTCATAACACTTACATAATGAGTCAATTATTTATACCTGTTAGTGAAGATGAATATTCTTTAGGTGGAAGCGATGCTCCAATTAATTTGATTGAGTATGGAGATTATGAATGTCCATTCAGTAGAGCGGGATATCGATATGCACAACTGTTGCTAAAGAACAATGGTGAGAATATCAGATTCATATTCAGAAACTTCCCTTTGAAGAAAATCCATCCTCATGCTCACATTAGTGCTGAGGCTGCATTATGCGCTGCTAAAATGGGTATGTTCTTGGAAATGCATGATCTGCTTTTCGAGAATAACACTCATCTTTCTGAAGAATTAATTTATGACTTTGCTGAACGGCTTGAATTGGATCTATACACTTTTAAAGTAGATATGATGACCGATGAATTTAAGCAGCGTATTCAGGATGATTATCGTGGTGGTGTGAAAAGCGGTGTTAAGAATACCCCTACATTTTTCATCAATGGTGTTCGATACACAGGTGAAAATAAAAAAGGCTAATACAGCAAAGCCCAGATTCACTTTTACAACAAGAATGATGATTAATACCAGTAAGTTATGCAGACTCATCAACGGGGTTAGGCCTACAATCATGCCCAGAATAAATCCTGCCGCAAGCTGGTTTGGAGTGGCCTCTGAAGCGAGAGCCTTCATCAGTTTCGCAATATATTTGAGTATCAGTATCATAGAAATTACTTAGTTAGAACTGAATATTACGTGTTCATAGTATAAAATTCTTAACGGGAATATTAATTGATCTAATGTGATTTCCATCAAATATTTTTTTTGAGAGGAGTTATTTAAATTAGATAACCCAATATTGATCAAAACTCCATGAAATACTCCCTATTCTTACTCATCACTGCTACTGCCTTTTTATTAAGCTGCGATAATAGTAGTACAAGCAATACACTTGAAGCCGATCCGGACACAGATCCAATTGAAACCATTGTTTTATCACCTTGTACAGATGGTATTGTTCAATCTCGAGGAACCAACTATCCATGTAACGGTATAGACCTAGTTTCGCATTTACGTCCTGTTGAATTACTGAGTGGACAATCTGTAGGATCTACAAGGATTAATGACATTTGGGGATGGACTGATCCTGAATCCGGTAAAGAATATGCACTTGTTGGTTTAACTGATGGCGTAACTTTTGTTGATATTTCTGTACCATCAGAGCCAGTGGTTCTTGGCAAACTTCCTCAGCCACAATCAGCTCTCAAGCTTGCTTATACAAATGATAATTCATCAAACCCAAACAACCCAAGTTGCTGGTTTAAAGGTGGAAGTGATTTGAATAGCGAGAGATCACAGGCTAAATCAACAGGCATGGCTTCTACCTGGAGAGATATCAAGGTCTTTAACAACCATGCATTTATTGTTTCTGACGCACAACTAGGACATGGAATGCAGGTATTTGACCTAACTCAATTGCGTGATGTCTCAAATCCACCGCTTACTTTTTCTGAAACAGCCCGTTACGATGACATTGATATGGCACATAATATTGCCATCAATGAGGAATCTGGCTTTGCATACCTTGTTGGAGTTAGATCTGGTGATATTTGCGCTACTGCAGGACTTCACATAGTTGACATCAACAACCCTGCTAATCCGGTTTATTCAGCTTGTTATAATGAACCCGAAGCAACTAATATTGGTTCTGGCCGCGGTTATATTCATGACACCCAGTGTGTGATTTATAATGGTCCTGACAGTGACCACATTGGTAAAGAAATTTGCTTTTCGTCTTCAGAAGAAGGCTTCACTATTACTGATGTAAGTGACAAAGAAAATATTCAAACTATCCTTCTGGAAATAACCGGCTTTAACAGTTATGCCCATCAAGGGTGGTTAACAGATGATCAGAGATTCTTCCTAATGAATGATGAGCTGGATGAATTTAATAGCTCGCTTCCAACCAGAACATTCATTTTCAATGTTGAAGATCTGGACAATCCTGAATTCATTGGAACTTATAATTTTAGTACTGCTTCTGTAGATCATAACCTTTACATCAAAGACAACAAGGCTTATGAATCTAATTATACATCAGGATTACGAGTAATAGATCTAACAAATGTTGCTAGTGGAAACCTTGAAGAAGTGGCTTTCTTCGATACCTACCCTCTACATAACGCAGCTGCTTTTCAAGGTACTTGGTCCAATTACCCATATTTTGAAAGCGGCAACATAATAGTGTCAGATATGCAGAGTGGATTATTTGTTCTCCGGTTAAGCGAAGACTAATGGCAAAATCCCGACGCATTCTTCTAGATAAAGACGGTCCTGAACTATCCAAAACAGTTGCAGGATTAATGCGCTTGAATGAGTGGGGTTATGATGATGAAAAACTTTCTGAATGGATACAGCAGTGTGTTGATATTGGAATAACATCATTCGATCATGCAGATATCTATGGCTCATATACTTGTGAAGGCATCTTCGGGAGAGCACTCAGTAAGACGAATCTTCGATCAGAGATTGAACTGATTACCAAATGCGGTATTCAACTCATTTCAGAAAATAGACCTGAAACAAAGGTTAAACATTATGATACCTCGAGAGATCATATTCTAGCATCGGTCGAGCGATCACTTCTGAATCTTCAGACTGATTATATCGACCTTCTACTCATTCACCGTCCTGATCCTCTATTCAATGCCGATGAGGTAGCGCAGGCTCTAAGCGAACTCCTGGATTCGGGTGAAGTAAAGGGTGTTGGAGTTTCCAATTTTATGCCGGCTCAATTTGACTTGCTGCAATCGAGAATGGACGCACCCTTGCTAACCAACCAGATTGAGTTATCTGTTACTCATCCCCATGCATTTTATGATCATACACTGGACCAATGCCAGTTCCTTGATATTCACCCGATGACATGGTCGCCATTAAGTGGTGGTTCATTCTTTAATCCTATTAATGATCAATCCCATCGTTTACACGATGTAATGACTGTTATCAGTGATGAACTGGGTGGTATTGGTATAGATCAAATTGCTCTGGCATGGATTAATATGCACCCTTCTGATCCGATCAATGTGATGGGTACCCGAAGTATTTCCAGACTTATATCTGCTGTTGAAGCAGAAAGTGTAAAACTTAGTCGCCAACAGTGGTTTCGGATACTGGAAGCCTCTCATGATGAAGAAGTTCCATAGTCATTTTTTAACTTTCACTTTTTATTGAAAATTGACCTATATTTGTGAGTAGAAAGTGGAAGGGCTTTTCCAAATCATTAGGGCAGATTTTTTAAAATGATATAAGCCACAGAGACTTTGAGGGCGCTTTTTTTGTGAAAATTTGTAAAAGGGTATTTTTTGAGTTCAATCAATATTTGCGTACCTTTGCTCACTTTTAACTGGACCTAAGGGTCTATTTCTACTCATAGCAAAGTAATTTTTTAGAAGCACACATGGATTTATTTGATAAGCTGGAAGAAAGGCCAGCCCCCTTTAGGTCTTTCATATCTGAAGGCTACGGTTATTACATATTCCCAAAACTTGAGGGACCACTCGGGCCAGATATGAAATTCGAGGGTAAGGATGTTGTTGTATGGAGTATCAATGATTATTTAGGAGTTGGTAGCAACCAACACATTCTAGATTACGATCGTAAACTCATGGAGAGTGGTGAATATTCATTCTCATCACCAATGGGTGCTCGTATGATGACTGGTAACACGACCAATCACGAGATGCTTGAGCAAGAGCTTGCTGAATTTGTTGGCAAGCCATCAGCGATGCTGCTGAACTACGGTTATCAGGGTATTATGAGTACTATTTCAGCATTGGTTGATCGTAATGACTTCCTGATTTATGACGAATTGAGTCATGCTTGTATAGTTGATGGTAAACAACTTGCAATGGCTGAAAAGTCTGTATTTAAGCACAACGACATTGAGTCTTTCAGAAAGCAACTTGAAAGAGCAGACCGTAAGCGTAAGCCCGGCTCATCTATTCTTGTAGTAACTGAGGGTGTATTCGGCATGACCGGAGACCTTGGTATTCTTCCTGAAATCATTGAAATGAAGAAAGAAATTCCATTCCGTTTGCTAGTTGACGACGCACATGGTTTCGGAACACTTGGACATGACGGCTCGGGTGCAGGTACACAACTGGGCTGTATGGATGGTATTGATGTATACTTTGGTACTTTCGCAAAGGCTGTTGCACTCATCGGTGCCTTCATTGCAACTGAACCAAGAGTAACTGAGTTTCTTAAAGGTGTTGCCCGTTCACAGGTATTCGCAAAATCTCTTCCAACTCCTCTGGTTGAATCTGCTAGAGAAAGACTTCGTCAGATTCGTCAGCATCCTGAGTGGAGAGAAAAATTATGGTCTAATACACTAAAACTTCGTCAAGGCTTACTTGATATTGGTTACAATGTACTCCCTTCAGAGAGCCCTGTAACACCTGTATTAACTCAGGGAAGTACTGATCTTTGTACTGATATCATGAGAAAGCTTCGTGAGGAGCATGGTGTGTTTGTTTCTGGTGTTGCCTATCCGGTTGTACCAAGAGACACGGTATTGATCCGTCTGATTCCAACAGCGGCTCATAATGATGCTCACATTGAAAAAACACTGGAAGCCTTTGATGCAATCAAAGACTTTGTGTTCGAAAGCTCTGCAAAAATTACTGCATAGAGCAAAAACTGCTTTACATGAAAAAGGCTCCTTAGTGGAGCCTTTTTTGTTTTCAGAAGATGGTGATCAGGAAAAGAGCTTTTTGAAAAAGCCAACTACTCCCTTATTGGCAGAGTCGCCATCTCTTCCTCCGGATAGCTTGTCATAATTTGACCTAGGTAGTTCAAGTTTTTCCTTCTGCTTCTTTGGCCTCGACTTTTGATTCTGTCTGCCGCTGCCGCTGCCACCTCTTCCTCTTCCCTGATTTCTGTTCTGGTTTCGGCCCTGGGTTCTGCCACCCCGGCTACCACCTTCCTGATTTCTATCATTGGAAGACTTAGATCTTGAAGAGCCTCCACGAGAACCTGAACCTTGATTCTTTTTCTTATCTCCATCTTTTGGTCCGGTTGATTTACCCTGAGTCTCTTTCTTGGGCTTCGACTTTTTATCCTGAATATTTTCAGGAAGTGGAATCTCAGCTACCTCAAGTTTTAATTGCTCACTATGAGCTTCAAATGGTTCTTTATCCATTTTCGAAACCAGAGATAAATAGGTAGAAGCCTTGCAGTGTTTGGAGAAAGCGAGTCGTGCATCAAACTCTTCAACTTCATTCGGGATATCGTAGTTAATGACCAAAGTTGCTTCATCAATATTGATATCCTTAGCGGATGCTTCGCCAATTAAGATGAAATCCTTGTCGCCATTTTTATATCCTTCAAAGCGTTCTGCGTATTTATCCTCTTCCAGCTCTGGGTGGACACTTACTACAGACCAACTCTTCTTACGAATGATTTTATACAGGCGATCTGTAGTTCTTCTGGAAGCCGCATATAGAACAACACGCTTGGTTTCACTCTCCTCTAAATAAGCCATCAGGGTAGAGATTTTCAGGCGTGGTGGAATATTAATGAAAACCGATTCAAGACCGTCTTTCTTCTTTCCTTTTATAGCCTTCTTTTTAGGTGCTTCCTTTTTTGGGGCCTGTTTTTTAGGAGCTTCTTTTTTAGGAGCTTCTTTAGCCTTTGGTTTCTCGGCCTCTTCTTTTGCGTCTTCAGGTTCTGAAGATGGCTGTTCGAATCCTATAAGTTCAGGATTCTTAAGGGCCTTCAGCGCAAGTTCACGGGTTGCGTTGTTGTAATCATCGGAAAAAATGAGCACTTGAGGTTCCTGAGAAAGCTTTTCAAATAAATTGATCACTTTCTGAACCATGTTATATTGATGCATCTCATGAGCCTCTTCAATGATTATCATTGAGAGTGCATCAAGTTTGATGTCATTTTTCTTCAGTATTTCATCAAGACGTCCAGGGTTGGCAACAATGATGGGTGCACCATCCTGCATTGCTTTTACCTGCTCGTCGTAGTTTCCCTTCATAGAAAGGGATACGCTTCCAATTTGCGCGTGATAGCCGATCGCCCAGATCATTTCATCAATGGTTTTGGCGCGATCGATTGAGGGTGTTAAAATTAAAACTCTTGTTCCCGGAAGGTCTCCGTTGGATGCCAATTTCTGTATCGCCGGTATTAGTATTGCGGCGTCATCACCTGTTTTATCATCACACTTAATCAGTAAGTGTTTTCCTTCAAGTGCAGGTGGAAGTACAGCATCGTGCAGAGGGTTGGGACTGTCTATCTGTACATCTTTGAGCCCGCTCAATACATCGGGGCTTAGATTGAATTTCTCAAAAGACAAGGTATACCTCTTGTTTTTCGCTGTTTGGGTTATTATTTCAAAGATCGAAGTAAATCCGGCCTTGCCGAATTTTTCAACTGCCTGAATATACACACTTATCCTTTTACCTAAATAAAGGAATTACTTCTTTTAAAGATTTTTAGGAATCATTCTTGTAGTTAGATTCATACCGAATTGTGACCAAGCGAAATTTGACTTTGGAAGACCCCGCATCTCG
Organism: uncultured Balneolaceae bacterium; assembly: GCA_965659005.1. Lineage (GTDB taxonomy): Bacteria > Bacteroidota > Rhodothermia > Balneolales > Balneolaceae > CAYPTY01. The sequence goes on along the minus strand of CBFHVG010000069.1, from coordinate 5,953 downwards.
TGCGGGGTGACTTAGAGAGAGAATGATTAACAGCCATAAAAATTTAATAGCTCAAATTGATTTTGAAAGAACCTGTATCACGGTTTTCATTCGGGGCGACAAGTGAGATGTGACTTTGGAAGACCCCGCATCTCGTGCGGGGTGACCTAGAGAGAAAGAGTGAGAGTTTAATAGCTCCATGTGACTATAATTAGGCTGATTCAAGAAACCCTCATTAGTCATCGCGCACTAGATGCGCGATCTTCCAGTCTTGAAATTGTTCCTATAAGAATTAAGTAAGGGCTTTAACTTTTCACTGTCTTATATACATGCCCAAAGGTTATGTCTATATCATGAGCAATTTTTCAAGATCAACTTATTATGTTGGAGTTACTTCAAATATATACCAAAGAGTAACACAACATAAGAATGAAAATGGATCTCAATTCTGTGCCAAATACCATTTAACTGATTTGATATACCTAGAAGAATGGGATTACATAACAGATGCGATACAAAGAGAGAAAGTGCTTAAAAAATGGAAGAGAAAATGGAAAGATGATTTAATTCGAACTATCAATCCTGATTTTATTGATTTGTCTGATAGTCTCTTTTAAATGTCGCAAAACCCCGCATCTCAGATTTTCACCCGGAGCAGGGTAATAAGGTTTGGCAAGAAAGCTCTGGCAACCTTAGTTGTGAATAAGTCATACTTAATTAATCAGGTGTTTTCCCGCTAAGATCATTATTCGATAAAGTGAATCTCTCTCCATAACTTTTCGAAAAACTATCATGAACCGATAAATTTCCCTGAGTTCTTTTCGCATAGAAAACGCAGAGCATAATAATCAGGATCATAGCCAGGATACCCAATATTCCCGCCTCAGGGCCAAAATCCCCACCCGTCCAAGCTTCGTATCCGGTTTGACGAATATGTATGATACTATGCTGAACCGCCAGACCGCTCACATTAAATCCAAAGATTCCTCCAAGCGAGAAATTCCACGCAAAGTGTATTCCAATTGGAAGAGCTAACGACCCCGTTAGTACATAGGGCACAGCAAGCATAACACCAGCCAAGACAATGTTGAGTGTTGAAACTATATCCGCATTTGGATTACCAATGTGTCCCAGGCCAAACATCGAAGATGAAATAAAGACCGCCAGAAGAATAGCTGGCTTGTAACCATATTTCTCAAAGAAGAATCCTTCAGACATATTTTTCATGATTACCCCCCTGAATGCGGCTTCCTCATAAAAACCAACTGAAAGCATTTGAATCAGAAAAACAGCGATCACCATATAATTCTGATTTAGGCGAGTCCACTCAAAGTCTGTAATAGTGAGCATGCCAAAGCTCCACTCTACTAAAAACACAAAGCCTACTGCAAGCAGGCCAAATAGAGATCCCCAACCGAATTCTTTTAACCAGGCTAGTGAAAATGTTATACCCCCATCAGTGAGTGTTCTTCGATCCAGGTATTTGTATTGAACATATAGAATTCCAAATAACAGAAAAGCCCTGACCGTGTATTTTAAAAAATCAGACTCTATAAGTTCACTTAGGCCGGCGAAGAAAATGAACAAAACCACATAAATAAGAATTCTCCATAGGGCCCGTAATCGATGTTCACTTCTTTCTAAAAAAGGATTTTTCATCTTAGCATTTCGATTTAGTATATCGATTTTCAGTTTTTATGCGTTAGGCTAATAAAAGGGATTATATGAAACAATTTGCACTTTTTACGGATAAAGAAGTTTTCGAAGATGCTCTGGGCATACATACTGAAGCTGATTTCATTTACAAACCAAACTACAATGTGAGTACGGGTAATACCGTCCCCGGAATATTTAAATTGGATGGTGAAGCAAAGCTGGGCCATTTTGTTTGGGGTGTTTCAGGTTTGGAAGCTGAACACACATTGTCATTTCATTTTGAACAAGCAGAAGGTAAACGTTCAGATTTACTGAAATCTCAGCGATGTCTGATACCCGCTAATGGCTTTTTTATATGGAAGCAAAACGTGGATGACCCACATCCTTTTTATATCCGAAAAATAAGTTCTTCCATCTTCTTTATGGCTGCGGTATATGAAATAGTTAAGGAAGAGAATGGTCATCTCAGAAAGGAATTCAGTGTGGTTCTTGAAGATGCTAATGATTTGATTAAACCGGTTACTGCCCATATGCCTTTAATCGTCGAAAGGAATCAATTGAGTGACTGGTTGAATGGAAAAGCTCTTTCAGAATTCAGGAAATCTAATCATCTCATTCAACTAGCCGATTTTATTACAAACCGGGTTCCTGAAGAAGTAAACGATCCAACACTAAATAAACCTGAGTTGATCCAACCTATTCCTAAACTTCGCGAGGAGGATGATTAGGGTAGCTTTTACCCTCATTTGGATTGTCGTAGTACCGAATGGTTGGATAGGCGAAATCAATGCGTTCTTCTTTCCCGAATCGCTCCAGGATATCTTCCCATAGTCTCTGGGCAGTGCCTCTTCGGGTTCTTGGATTAGCCAGATAGCGAATGGTCAAACTCACTCCGGAATCCTTGACATCTGTGTATACTATGGGTGTGAGATATTTAAACTGAATCAAATAAGACTTCTTCGCCTTTTTGATCTCTTTTTCAGCTTCACTCACAAAAGCACTCAAGTGAGTATTCGCAACATCCGTTAGAATTTCCTTGGCAAGTTTCCAGTCGCTTTCGAAGGTGATAAGTACACTCAGTTCATTCCAGATGAACTCAAAATCGGAGGTGTAGTTATAGATGGGTTTTGTGAAAATCTCATGATTCGGGATATGAATCACTCGACCTGTGCTTTGTTCAGCATCAACCCAGTTGCCTATTTCAAGTAGGGTAAACTTGAACATGCGGATGTCGATCACGTCACCTTTCATTGAATCAACTTCGATGCGATCTCCAACATCAAATGGTCTGCGCCAAATAAGGAAAAGCCATCCTGCCAGACTTGTAATTGGATCCTTTAGTGCAATTGCGATACCGGCTGAGAGTAAGCCGAGAAAAGTTGCCAGTGAATCGAGGCCAGCGAACCATATCTGTATGATGATGAAAAGCCCAAAAAATGAGATGGTGTAGCTAAAGTTTTTTCGCCACTTATAACGGTTACGGTCATTTTGTACCCGGTTGTTAATTACCCTCACACCAATGAAGCGTATGAATGAAATGATCAGGATTACAGCAAGTGTTCTGATCGCTTTATTCGTGAGCTCAGGTGAGTTCTGGAAGTAATCAATTATTTGTTGACCGAATTGCTCCATCTATGTGCAATATCCCCAAATGTTCAGAGTTCTTTTAACTTGGGATAGTATCGAATTTTGGATATCTTTGCACCCTTCAAAAGTTTAGAAATATGCTATATACAATAATTTTAGTCCTAATCGTGATCATCAGTTTGTTACTGATGCTCGTTGTTCTCCTTCAAAGTGGTCAGGGCGAAGGCCTTACCGGAATCGCAGCCAGCTCAATGATGGGTGGCTCTGGTCTTGGTGCGCGTCGTACTGCTGACTTACTTTCTAAAGCCACATCTATTTTTGGTGGTGCTTTTCTTGTACTGTGTGTGCTTGCAAACTTTGCAATCGACAGACAATCAGGTACTAATCGCTCTATCCTTCAGGATCAGGCGGTACCAACAGTAAATCAGTTTGATGCTCCATCTCAAACTGCTCCTGCTGTTCCTCAGCAGAATGCTACTGAAGGCGGTACTGATGAGAGTACTGAAGGTGGCGACGATAACTAAGTCTTTATAGGCTTTTAGTTTTTCATTTTATACTCAAGCCCTTTATGCTATGCGTGAAGGGCTTTTTTTGTTTCTCTTTTTTGTCATCCAGAGGGAGCAAAGCGACTGAAGGATCTTTACTAAATCATTTCCAAATGAGTCAAAAAAGATTCATCGCTACGCTCTGAATGACTTTTTATTTGTCATCCCGGAGGAGCGTAGTGACATCCGGGTTCTTCCAGCGTTGGAAGTCCCCGCATCACGTTTCACTTGTGCGGGGTGACACAATTTTTTTAAATATGATGCAGAATCGCGGATTTTTGGGATTAAAAGATTACGCAGATTGAAAACCCACATGTCATCCTGAGGCTTGCCGAAGGATTTTTAGTAATTAGTATCTAAACGAGTTAACAAAGATTCATCGCTTCGCTCTGAATGACTTTTTATTTGTCATCCCGGAGGAGCGTAGTGACATCCGGGATCTTCCAGCGTTGGAAGTCCCCGCATCGCGTTTCACTTGTGCGGGGTGACACAATTTTTTTTTAAATATGATGCAGAATCGCAGATTAGGGGGATTAAAAGATTACGCAGATTGATAACCCACTTGTCATCCTGAGGCTTGCCGAAGGATCTTTAGTAATTCGTATCTAAACGAGTTAACAAAGATTCATCGCTACGCTCTGAATGACTTTTTATTTGTCATCCCGGAGGAGCGTAGTGACATCCGGGTTCTTCCAGCTTTGGAAGTACCCGGATCGCGTTTCACTTGTGCGGGGTGACACAATTTTTTTTAAATATGATGCAGAATCGCAGATTAGGGGGATTAAAAGATTACGCAGATTGATAACCCTTTTTGTCATCCAGAGGGAGTGAAACGACCGAAGGATCTTTACTAATTCGTAACCAAACGAGTTAACAAAGATTCATCGCTTCGCTCTGAATGACTTGGAAAATAAAAGGCCCCAGCATGTGATAAGGTCCTTCGTTACCTCAGGATGACATATTTATGTCTAATCGAATTTATAATTTTAAATTTATAATTATTAATTATTAGTTACATTAAGCATAGTTTCGTACCAACTTGTCTACCAAGGAGTGAGATGACGACCAGAGATTTAAAAACCATCGAAGAGCATCTGATCGAAACGGCATCAGAGCTTTTTTATAAGCAGGGCTACAGTTTAACGGGGATCAACGAGGTGATTAAAGAGGCCGGCATTGCCAAGGCTACCCTCTACAACTATTATAAATCCAAGGATGCCCTTTGTGTGGAATACCTTCGGTTTATGGGTGATCAATTCATGATTGACCTCGAAGAATACGTGTATAATCATCCTCGGGGAAGGCGACAGGTGCTTTCCTTCTTCGACTTCCTGACAGAGTTTTGCACTTCGGATGATTTTAATGGCGACTGGTGCGTGAATACCAATGCTCAAATACTGAAGGATAATGTGCTGGTAATTGAAGAAATTCAGCAGCAAAAGAGCAATTTATTCACTTTCATCAAGCAGGTGATTTCAGAGAATCTGGTGGATCCTTCTGAGGAAGATGTGGTGAACCTAGCAAGGAAAGTGTATCTCTTATTTGATGGAGCCATGGTGGAGTCCTGGTTGGTGAATTCGAACTGGCCTATTGAAACGGCGAAAGAGATGTGTGGGCAAATTTTGTAATTTCGTTTATATAGTCATCCAGAGGGAGCGCAGCGACTGAAGGATCTTTTTTAGTTAGTTTGGAGACGAATTAGTAAAGATTCTTCGCTACGCTCTGAATGACTTTTTTATTTTTAGGTGACAAAAGGTGACACGCTAGAATATTAAATTCGAATGACCGAAATCCGAATGCTAGAAACTGTCACCCAAGCTTTTTACTATGTCATCCCAGAGGAGCGTAGCGACATCCGGGATCTTCCAACGCTGGGAGTTCCCGCATCGCGCTTTGCTTGTGCGGGATGACCTAACAAGAGATCATGATTGAATTAAAAAGAGATATTTATAAACGCCTTAATCCTTCCCAACGTAAAGCCGTTGAGACTACCGAGGGACCTGTGCTCGTGATCTCGGGTCCGGGGACAGGGAAAACGGAACTGCTATCCGCGCGGGTAAGTCACATTCTCACCACTACCGAGACCAAGCCCGAAGAACTGCTTTGCCTCACTTATACCAAAGCCGGTGTGCAAGCCATGAGGAAAAGGCTCGAAGAAATGATCGGGGTGGAATCGCATAAGGTGA
>CBFHVG010000068.1:0-24270 GCA_965659005.1 uncultured Balneolaceae bacterium | reverse complement strand
AGACTTGGAACCAAGAATTGTTCCTTTAACAGATGCGAGGGATTTTTCAGTAGAGACCTCAAAATCATTAGCACCTTGAGGTTTAACATTGAGTTCCAGTTCACCTTTATTTAAATCTATTCTGCTTGAAAAGATTTTCCTATCAGTACCAGCTTCACCCCGAACAATCAACTGTGAATTAGGGCGTACTTTTGCTGTACTTTTATCCATGAATACGACCTGTGCATATCCTTTATCACCCGTTTCAAGTGTATCTCCGTTATATAATTTTCGGGCTCTATCTTTTGATAATTCCAGCGTAACAACTTCCTGACCATTCTGAATACTCACTTTTGGAACAAATCGAAGTACAATTGCGAGTTCTCTGTCATTCTTCTCTACTTTTGGTGCATAGATTGCGCTAATACTAAAAGCAGTAACTAAACAGAATAATAAAGCAGATAGGACTAATCTTTTTGATCTCTTCATAATCAGTTCTCCCTGTCTATGATAATTTCTTCATTCTGAATCTTCTCAAGAAATTCTTCCAGTTTTAAAATGAGTTCCGGACCAACCAGTTCAAGGCCATCAATATTTATACTCTCAATTTTAAAACCTGCCTGATAAAGCTCTTGGAATAATTCTTGTCCCAAAACATTGATAATAGCCTCCTGAGCTTCAGAACTAATTTGAATTCCGGCTTCACTTGAAGGACTTACAAGAGTAAAATTCCAAACTGTAGATGGTACTTCCTGAATACCATCAGCTGTCTGAACCTGTCCAATTAATTGCCAAAAATATTTAGATCCTGGAATTAATGGTTGAGCTCCATTGGCTGGATATTGAAAATTTATTCCGTTCAAAACCACATCAATATTTTCATTTTCAAGGAGGGAACCTGGTGGTAAGTTACCACCTGAAGTTGGGTTTGTACTTTGTGCCGCTTGAATCAATGCCTCAGGACTATCCAATCCATTATCACGAACTACAATAAGTCTATAATCCAGGGTTACTTCACCATCCCAGCTAAATTCAGGAAGTGGATTTGTGATCTCTGTTTCGTTTCCAATTTCATCACCAGGTGCCTTCAAAAATATATCTCTTATATCCCCTTCCGAACCACCACCCAATTCAATGGTCTGCGTAGCCAATAATTCTCCGCCATTCAAACGGTTATTATTTTGATAAATACCTAGTGTAAGTACATATACATCCACCGGTAATGTGGTTGATCCTTCTAGCCCATTAATTAAATCACGCCCCTGATCAGTTATTTCTGCCTCAAATCGGAGGTCTTCTTCAATACCCGGAATTGACTCATTTGCCAGGTCATTATTTGTGGCATAAACTGATTGACCAAAATCCAGTGAGATTGGATTGTTATTATTCTGCGCTATTTCAGCGATGGTCCCACTTATTGAGGATGAAATGATAATATCAATAAATAGATTCTCAAGTACACCAGCTGAACGGTTTTCTATATAAAACGAAACAATGACTGGGCCTTTCCCTGTTTGATCAATCCCAAGATTATTAAATCCAAGAATTTGTGCATTCTCTAAAGCAGGGCTTAATTCAACCTGCAACTCCAAATCGGAACTTTGTGCCTGAATAAGTACAGGAACAAAAACAAAAAGCAAGGCTATAAGGAGTTTATAATTGGAAAAGGAATTTATAAGCGGTTTATGCAATTTCATATTGCTTCCCCTAGGTAATTTATAATTAAGTAATTAGCTATTTTTTAGCACTAGAAGCAAATACTTAGAGTAATACCGTGAAGAATTAAAATTAAGGAAAAGTGTAATTAATACTATTGGATGTATCTTGTAGATAGGCTTAAATTGTGGAGCTACAGGGATTCGAACCCTGGACCTTCGCGCTGCCAGCGCGACGCTCTAGCCAGCTGAGCTATAGCCCCAAATTTGAGCATGAAAATATACTCTTATTGACAATCTGTTTCCACAAAAAAAGCTTTTTTGATCAAACATAGAGTATCTGTATTTTCATCATGAAATTATTAAGAACTTAATTTGCCCTTTAAAACAAATAAATAGCGTACAGGAGTATTTCTGACATGAAAAGATCCCTACACATACTGTTACTTTCATTTTTACTTGTTGGTGGTGTTACTTTTCAATACGGTTGCGGTTCAAGCGAGCCAGTTATTGAAGAACCCATTGATACTGATGGTGATGGTGTAACAGATGATGAAGAAATTGCAAGAGGAACAGACCCAAACAGCGCAGATAGCGATGGTGACGGTGTTTCCGATGGCGAAGAAGCAGAACTAGGTACTGATCCATTATCTTCCGATTCTGATAATGACGGGCTTTCTGATGGTGATGAAGTTAATTCTCACAATACAGACCCAATGAATCCTGATACTGATGGCGACGGTCTATCAGACGGTGATGAAGTAAACAAATACAGAACAGATCCATTGGATGCTAATGGTGATGCTGATGACGATGGTGTTTCTGATGTTGATGAAATCAACACTTACAACACTGACCCAAATAATGCAGACTCTGATGGTGACGGATTCACTGATGGACAGGAAATCGAAATGGGTACAAGCCCACTAGATGGTACTGACCCTGTATATATTGCTGATGATGCACTTCAGGTAATCAACTTTGATTTCGACAGATCTAGCATTAGAGATGGCGATGCTGCTAAATTAGCAGACAACGTTGAAATGCTTAATAATGCACCAGGTTTCAGAGTTAGAGTTGATGCTTACACTGATCACATTGGTGGTGACCAGTACAACTTAAGACTTAGCTTAAGAAGAGCTGCTGCAGTTGTTGACTTCTACACAAGCAATGGAATTTCTGAAGACAGAATTGAATCACGTGGATTGGGTAAAGCCCCAGTTGCATGTTCTGTTGAAGATGAAGGTTCTCGCGGTTGTGAAAGAAACAGAAGAGCTGAATCTGCTCCACTAAGCCCATACAAGTTCCGTCCAAACAAGTAAGTTGCACAGAACTTATGAATTTAAGCGGCTTGTCAATGACAAGTCGCTTTTTTTATGCCTGGGTTTTTAAAACCATCTCGCAACAGAAAAACCAACAGAATACCCACCATCATCCAGTCGCTTTGCAATATCAATTCTTGCAATGCTGAATAATGCATTTATACTAATACCCATTTCGGAGTGAATACCATCCGACTCAAATAATGCGCTATTGTTTATTGTATTGAATTCTTGCTGTCTGCTGTCAGATATCCAAGATTGTCCGACTCCTCCAAAAGCGATCAAACCAATACCTTGATCCACCAGAAAGTTAAGCCCAAGAATTTCAAAGGGAACTGTTCTGAAATTGTGTTCTGCAAACACAGCAGCATAATGCTCACCTTCAAATGGCACTCCTCCTATGGTTTTGAAAACACCAAATGGAGTAAAGGACCCAGGACTTCCATCAATAATGCCATACCGTTGAAATGGAAGTTCGCCTGTTGAAGTTCCAGCTACTATTTTGAAATCAAGTGTATTTGGGAATAATCTGCGCTTATAGAATGTATTTACATTGTATAAGAGAGTAAGATCATATTTTGCAAAGCTGAAATCAGATCCTAAATAGTCACCGGCAAACTCTGCGTTAATTTTGTAACTCCTTGAACCGATAACACCCATTGCCTCTTCATTCCCGTCTGAAGAAATAAGAGAAATTTTAGCTGACCTGAGGTATCCCTCATCAATAGCCGGGTTAATACGTTGATTTATATCCCTTCCTACAAGATTATAATTTGACTGGAAATCAATTGAGCTATGCTCCTCGCTTACCAAACGGAATCTTGATGTTAAATTTGATCTTCTGAATCGATATGCTGCATTAAGTGCGAATCCTTCTGATCTATAAAAATCGAAGTAATCTACTCTACCGAGTAAGGTAGTCAGACTACTTATTTCTGAATTAAATATATCAGATTGATATCTCCTTTCTGTTTTAGCATAATATTCGGATGATAATCCAAATCTTCTGGTGTTTTTTAAAGGCCACCAGGACACTTTCCCTCCATAACCTGCTTCATCATAACCAAAACTATAACCCCCAAAGGCTTCTGTTCTTAATCGATTATCTGCATAGTTAATTCTGTACTTAGCTCCTGCATATAATAAATCAACTCGGTTAAATCTTGCATCAAGACTGGTCCCTTGTCTGATAGCTCGCCAGACTTTATTTTTCTTTTTCTTAGTCCCTTTTCCTGTAGTGGTACCTGAACTGCTTCCACCGTCACTACTAACTGTATAACCCTCATCATCTCCGTCATCATCATCTATGAATCTTGCCAGAAAGCCTTTAGGGCGAAAAGCATTTTCAAGAGTGGCTGTACTATCAAGCGTTTCATAAGCAAACATTTCTTTATTCGACAAAGGAACTACATCCGTATTACTTACGAATAGGCTATCATTATCTATACTTGTAGAGTCAATGCTAAAAAGGTCATTATCGTTATACAATGAATCCGGTAAGTCAACATTTACCTGGTAATCTGAAATTCTTGAAATTTGATTGAATGTTATTGGCGGAAACCTGAGTCCCACGATGCCAACCTTTACAGTACCACTTAGCCTGAAATCAACAGGCAACCAGAATTCCTGTCCGTAATTATTAAACTGCTGTTCATAAGCCAGATCAAATTCCTGAACAGGTGGAGGGAAAGTTACAACTCGGTTTGGTTTTAGCTTAACTGAAAGTAGTGCGTATTGTTCATCCAATACATAAATTGTTCCGGTAAACAAAGGTTGCAGCTTCCTCTTAGGGCTTACTGAGATTTCATAAACAACGATATCATCAATCATCTGATAATCAACAAGCTTGAATGTGTAGTAACTCAGGGCTTTGGGATTGGTTACTCCAACAACATCAAACCCAGCAATTTCCAGGTTATCATCATAAAAATTTGGCAAGTAACTCACACCTGCAAAATTATCTGAACCGTCAATATTTGCTGTTTGCCTTCTAGATTTCATCACCTCTCTGTGACCTTTCTCCTTATCCCAGAATGCCTGCGAAATACTCTCTGAAATGGATACAATCGAGGTGTCGTTCGCAAGTCTCTGGCGAGTATATGCTTCAGCTATATAGGTTTCAATCTTTGCCCGCCAAATCTGCTTTCGACGAATAACTTCTTTCATTATAGAAATTGCAGGATCTTCTCCAGTTACTATAATTTCCTGTAACTCAAGCTCTATTGGAACAAGTTCAAAATCCTGAATCTCATCACTCGAATCGGTTATCTCTCTCTTAATAGTTTCAAAACCAATATATCTTACAACTACAGTTGCTGGTATACTTTTAATTGTTAGCGTATAATTCCCATCCACATTCGAAATAGTACCATTATAAGTACCTTCTATTGAAATGTTTGCTGATGGTAATGTTTCACCTGTTTTAGCATCATAAACTCTTCCCTTAATTGTTTTCTGAGCCAGCAACTCATTGCTGAAGATTAAAAGGATGAATAGTGATAAAATTGATGTAAATGATTGTCTCGACATAATTTCCCTAAAATTAAAATTAATGTGGGCTTTTTACTTCCTGATGAATGATTTGTTACAGCACTCTTGTCTTTTTAATACATTGTTGTATTAACTCTTTTTATAAAATTCTTTTTCCTTAGACAGTTCCACTTCCTAAACTTTATTACAATGAAAAAATTACTTCTGATATTACTTACTCTATTTTCTTCACAAGTTTTTGCTCAGGATTCAGTCAAAGATTCTCTACATGCCATTTCGAACTTTTCATTGATTAGTGATAATCTTTCCACATCAGGCATGCCTTATTCCAGCCAATTCAGGTGGATTCAGAAAGCTGGATTTGATCACGTAATAAGTTTAAATGAGGGTGATTATACTTTTGAAAGAGATTCATTAACCAAGTTTGGAATTACCTTTAGCCAGATTGAGGTAAGCTCTAAAAACCCTAGTCCGGAGTTATTCAAAACTTTTGTCGAGGATATGAAAGATAATCAGGGGAAAAAGATATTGGTGCATTGTAAAACAAATAGGAAAGCATCTGCCTTTGTTTATGCATATCGGGTTAATGAACTAAATGCAGACCAGAAAGAAGCTTATAAAATGACATATATGATGTGGGAACCTCATGGTGGTTTCCCTGATGCCTGGAATAGTTTTTTTAAAGATGTCCTTAAGAAGGATTAAAAAATTTCCTATTTATTTTTGTCTTTATTCTTGGCAACAGCTCCTAAAACACCTGCAAAGAGTGCTCCTCCAATAATTGACCAGATTATTGGGAATTGCTCTCCATCAACTGTGATAGACCATAATTCTGGCAGACCGAATTCGTTGGCAATCCATCTTCCAATAATTGCTCCAATAAAACCTACACCCGCTGAGATGAGGCATCCACCAAATTTATAGCCAGCAATATTCTGTCCTATACCACCGCACAAAGCAGCGATTAAAAAGAGTATTAGAAATCCTGAAAAACTCATAGATGTCCCTTTTTTTTAATTTTGTTCTAGTACCACTGCAGACTCAATAGGTTTCAGATATACAGAATCATTTTTTTCAAACAATATTCGATTGTCGGTATGAATGATGTACTTATCACCTTTGAATAGGACGTGATAACTAATGTCATGGCCCTTGAATTCTCTTCCCACTATGATTCCAGACTCTTCACAATTATCATCCTCACAAGCCTCAATGCTAAGATGTTCTGGTCTAATAGAACACAGGACTAAGCCATTAGCATTTTTGTTCAGTGTGACTTTCCCAAAAATTGTATCTACCTGGTTTGTGCCGTCACCAAATGCTCTGAATAAATTTGTTCTACCAAGAAATTGAGCTACAAATTGAGTTTTTGGATGATAATAAACCTCTTCTGGAGTACCGATCTGCTCTATAACGCCATTATTCATCACGGCTATACGATCTGCAAAGGAAAGAGCTTCTTCCTGATCATGAGTGACTAGAATTGCACTCATATTCGACTTCTTTAAAATGGCTCGAACTTCTTTTCTTGTATTTGTCCGCAACATTGCATCAAGATTTGAAAAGGGTTCATCCATCAGGACCAATTTAGGCCTTGGGGCTAATGCCCTTGCTAGTGCAACCCGCTGCTGCTGTCCACCTGAAAGTTCATCCGGTGTTCTGAATTTATACTTTTCCATTCCGGTTCTGCAAAGAACTTCCTCGGCATAAACTGGTCTTTTCTTTTTCTCAACCTCTCTCAAACCAAAGGCAACATTATCCAGAACAGACATATGAGGAAACAGCGCAAAATCCTGAAACACAAAACCAACACCTCTGTCTTTTGGATCTTGATGAATATCTTTTGAGGCGATTAACTCATCATTTATTCGAATTTCCCCTGAATTCAGGTGTTCAAACCCGGCGATTAACCTTAATGAGGTGGTTTTACCACAACCACTTGGGCCAAGTAAGGCAAATATTTCGTTCTCGAACACTTCAAAACTCAATCCATTCACTACTGGAGTGTTCACTTCAAAAGATTTCGAAATGCCTTCAATTTGTAGTAGAGCCTTATCTTTCATGATTTCTGACAGGACTGAAATCTCATTGTTTAAATTCAGTCCAAATAAAATAGGCAAAATTGTTTTAACTGCCTTCCTATACTTTGTTAAAGTGTTTGCAATACATTATGTTATAAAGATAGAATAAGTACGTACTTACAGGTCACGATAAAAGTTAAATATCATGAAAAACATCACACTACAAACGGTAGCATGCCTAATATTTTTGGGATTATTTCAGGCATGCGGTGAAAGCGAAGCTGAAAGACAAGCTCGCGAGAAAGCAAGATTAGATTCTCTACAAGCGGTACAACAAGCTGAGATTGATGCTCTAATGAAAGCTAGGCAAGACAGTTTAGATGCTGAAAATCAAATGGTTATGGACGAAGATGAAAATACCGGAATGAGTTTCAACGGTGTTAACTTCGATGAAAATGGTGAATATATTGTTCAGGTTGGCGCTTGGAGAAGTGAAACCAAAGCCAATGGGTTTGTGCAGGAATGGAGCGGTCGCGGTAATGAAAATGCGTACATAGTGCGTGTTGGAAATGAAGAAACAGGCGATGTTTGGTTTAGAGTACGTATCGGATTTTTAGGCACAAAGGAAGATGCTGAAGCTCTTGGTTCTAAGCTAAATGCCGAGTTTGGTACCCCGTTTTGGACTTCAAAAGTTCAAAAATAAGTTCTGGGGAAGATCAGGCACGTTTTTTCTATTTGCTTATCAGACAATGATTTAACACATTTTAAGAGCGCTCAAGTAGCGTCTCTCTTGATGAATAGTCAGGGCATTACAAAGGAATTCTGTAATGCCCTATTTTTTTGAATCCTTTCCTAATAGTGTCCGTAAAGCGACCCCGGCGATTTATTTTTCTTAATTCTCCTGTAACCTTTATTATTAGCAGGATATAACAAGAAGTATTAATACTTATCAAAACACCATAACATGAAAAACTTTAGCATTACTCTCAGAGATGTTGAGTCAATTAGTGTGCTAGATGTAAGCGGTGAGCTTGATGCACATACGGCATCTCGATTGGAGAATTCTTTAAAATCGCTCATTGATCAGAATAGATACAACATCATAGTAAACTGTAATGCACTTGAGTACATCGCAAGTGCCGGCTTAGGAGTTTTTATGGCATACATTGAGGATGTTCGCAGCCTCGGTGGTGACATAAAACTGACGAATATGAACGAGAGGGTTTACAACGTATTTGATCTTCTTGGCTTCCCAACGCTCTATGATATCATGGAGGACGAACTCGAAGCTGTGGAGAGTTTCTCAAATAATAATTGATTAAGTGAACAGCAATACAAATATCTACTCACTATCCGTTGAGGCTTCGACAGCCCATTTGGTAGAGGTACGCGATTTTGTTGCTGAACATGCAGCTAAGTGTGGATTCACTCCCAAAGAAATTTCAGAAATACGACTCGCCGTTGATGAGGCTTATACTAATATCATCAAGCATGCATATAAAAAGAATGGGGAGAACCCGGTTGAAATTGAGTTAGGTTCAGATAGTAAAAAGTTTTGGGTATCCCTTTTAGATAAGGGAGAAAGCTTCGACATTACCAAATACCATGAGCCAGATGTTGAAGCACAGATTAAATTAAAGAAAAGAGGCGGAATGGGTGTTTATCTCATTCGAAAGCTTATGGATCAAGTACAATACACAAGAAAAGGATCATTTAACGAAATTCGAATGATCAAGCATTTATAGCCCAGGAAAATGATAAATTATGGCTTCGAAAGAAGAACGCCAGAATCGCTTTGAACTTCGCACACTTTTAGAGACCAGCCGCCTGCTCATAGAGTCTCATGATCCTGATTTTGTATTGAATAACCTGTTGTTAATTACAATGGGAAAGATGCTCATCGGTAAAGGTTTAATACTGATGAATGATCCTGTTTCAAATAACTATAAAGTCATTAGATCAAGAGGCCGAGATGTACCTAAAGAAAATGAAGTTTTAGAAATAAGTGTAGAAGGTGATCTGCTACAGGATTCTGAGTTCAAGCTTAAGGACTGCACAATTTCAGGATCAGATAACTGGTCAAATGAAAATACAGGAACACTTTTTAATCTAAGAACCAGTAATTATCACATTGGCTTCCTGTATCTGGGTGAAAAGCTCAATAATGAAGAACTCACTGAAATGGAATGTGAGTTTACTGAAAGCCTGGTCATCATCTCATCCGTTGCCATAGCAAATTCCCGAATGTTCAAGGAATTACAGGTCATAAATCGTCGACTCGATCGAAAAGTACACGATTTAAATACACTGTTGGAAATGAGTAATGATTTCAATCTAATGGTTGATATAGATGAAATCGCAAGGGCTTTCAAATTTGCTATGCTTGGCCAGATGTTAATTCGAACCTTTTTCTTCATTCTGGATGATGATCAAAAAAAAGAAACGATCTCTCTAAGTGGAATTAAAGAAGAGCCGAAAACGAATGATATAGAATCCATCTTTAGCATTGAAAAAGATGTTATTTACGTTGATGACACACTCAGAAATAATATTCCATTCTTAAAAACGAATGATATTCGTTTAATCATTGCACTTGAATTTCAAAATGAAAGAACAGCCGTTTTTGGCGTTGGACCAAGAGCAAACGACGAGGAGTATGTTGAGTCCGATATTACATTCCTACAATCTTTAGGTAATCTGGCTCTGTTATCTATTCAGAAGACCCTGCTTCTTGATGAACGCATTGAGAAAGAACGAATGGAAGAAGAGCTGAATATTGCTAAAACCATTCAAGAGGGTCTTTTACCAAATCCACTTCCTGAAGTGCCCGACTTCGATATTGCTGCAACTAATGTATCCTCAAGACAGGTTGGTGGTGATTATTTTGATTTAATCAAAACACCCGATAATGGCTACCTATTTGCAATTGCTGATGTAACTGGCAAAGGCACACCCGCAAGTTTATTAATGGCGAATTTGCAGTCCATGTTACATGCATTAACTCCTCTCGATATTACCTTAAGTGAAGCGACATCAAGAATTAATGATATCATTTACGAAAATACACCCAGTGATAAATTTATAACCTTCTTCTGGGGCAAACTGTCTCCAAATCTTTCCGATTTTAAATTTGTAAACGCTGGTCACAACCCACCTTTTTTACTTCGAAAGGATGAAGACGTTCCTGAAACTTTGGATGAAGGTGGTGTTATTCTCGGTGCAGTTCCCAGTATGATGCCTTATGGGGAAGATACAGTTGTTCTGAATCAAGGAGATATTGTTGTAATGTTTACCGATGGTGTTACCGAAGCAATGAATATTGACCAAACTGAGGAATACGAAGAAAGAAGACTTTCGGAGTGTATTGTTAAGAACAGAGATTTGTCAGCAGAAGATCTTATGCAGGCTATTATTGATGATATTAATGAGTTCTCTAATAATATTCAGTATGATGACATCACCATGATCGTGATGAAAAAGAATTGATAAATTTTATCAATTGATGGATTTAATACCCATCACACCCCTCAATGGAACTGACCTTTGCTGAGCCATACTTAGAATACTGTTATAAGCCTTATAACGGTTAAGTATCTCATTAACATACCGAACAGTTTCAATTCCTCTGGCAAAACCATAACGAGCTCTTTCATA
Source organism: uncultured Balneolaceae bacterium (assembly GCA_965659005.1). GTDB lineage: Bacteria > Bacteroidota > Rhodothermia > Balneolales > Balneolaceae > CAYPTY01. The sequence continues at coordinate 13,149 of CBFHVG010000068.1, read as the reverse complement.
ATACTTTCTCTGCATTAGCTTTAGCAATGCTTCAGAAACATGCTCCCATTGATTTGGGTCCTTATTTTGATCTATAACTAATCTTCTGGCATCTGCAAGATGTCCAACACCAGCATTATATGTTGCCAGCGCAAAAGCCCATTGGTTTGTGCTATCTAAATAGGAATAATGGTTGAGATGCTCTCTAATAATTTTGGCCCCTTCCTCAACATTTACTTCTGGGATAAATAGAGAATCCTTTGAAATACTTGAATATCGAGGTAAAACTTGCATCAGTCCGATTGCTCCGGCCCAACTTTCTGAATTGGGATTAAATTTAGACTCTTGTGCAATCATAGAAGTAACCATTAACCAGTCAAGATCATATTTAACTGCCTTTTCCTGAATCAATGGATCATATGGTGAAATTCGGCCCATATTTTCTGCCATAATCTCGTTTTGATAAAACCCGCTAACCTCTGAACCATCCTCGAAATAACGATTTCTAAGAATGTTCAAAAAAGCAGAACGTTTAACCTCCCCTTTTTCACTACCAAAACGGAAGTGTCTATACAGATATCTGCTTAGTGCAGTATTTAGGTCTGGCGAATTTTTTCTAACAGCCCAGGCAACAGTATCATATTGCGCCACAGTTGGGCCTTCAACCAGATTATCTATATAGTTTTGTGCCGTCTTTAAAATATTATCGTCTGCAATAGTGGCCTCGTAGGTTCCATTTGCGACTTGCAAAAGAAGTGACTCAGTATCAACATCCTCATCAGTATACTGGATGTTTAGTTTCTGACCTCTCACTTCTTCTTCTGACTTAAGAGTCTGATGATATGAACTATTTCTGTTTATGGTGATTGGAATGCTGGATAGATCCAACTCATTACCAAGCTCGTCAAAAACATCACTATTATACACTAGAACTTGATTTACCATGTTGTATGGCCGAGTAAAACTAACAAGCTCTCTTCTTTCTTGGGTTATGGTATAATTCGCAGCTATTAAATCACCTTCACCACTATTTAAAAGATCATAAGGGCTCTGGTTTGATGTTGTTATAATAACTTCGAGCGAAAGGTCATTTTCTTTAGCAAAAGATTTAATTAACTCGTACTCAAAACCCATTACAATCCCGTTTTGAATGAAATAAGAGTTTGAAGAATAATTTGTAATCATGCGAATAACACCACTATTCTTAATTTCAGCAAAATCCCTGGAAATGGGTTCATTTACTGAAATCTGGAGTGAGTCTGAATTATTCTCAATTATTGGCTCTTCTTGACCTTTAAAACAGGAAAGCATTAAACTGCTCCCCAAAGCCAATAATACCACACTCTTTCGGGGCATTATGTAGGTAATCTCTTTCATAATCTGATAAACGATGTTAATCACACAAATAATAAATCAGTGCTATCGTTATCTTCACTAAAATACGGAATTTTTGAGAATCAACGTATTCTTTAACGATCTCTAATATTGGTAAAAAAGGCTTTGAAAGCTTAACCATTCAACGGAATGCATACGATCAAAACGGCAAAGAGTTTTCTTTTTATTTGGTTATTCGTCTGTAGTTTACTGTCCTATAGTACTGTAAATGCACAAATCACTGGATTCGTTTCTTCAGAATCAGATATTGCAATTGACAGAGCTCATATTGCAGTGATTGGTACTGATGTTGGCACTGTTACTGATGATAATGGGTTTTTTAAACTGGATTGGAAGGTATTTCCAATAAGAGTTAGAATTACTTCCCTTGGATTTAAACCCCAGGTGATTGTATTTGATCAGCCAGAATACTCCTTGAAAATAAAATTAAAGGAGGATTTGTTGGGCCTCGGAGAAGTCACAGTAAGTACAGATAGATTTTATAGCCCCTATAACCGAGAGCGTTCTATTGCTAAAACCACAATAGATGGGGTTTTAATCAAGAAGAAATCAACTACGAATGCTGTAGATCTATTAAGAGCCGAACCTGGTGTATTTGTTCAACAAAGTTCAGCAGGTCAGGGAAGTGTATATATTCGAGGCCGAGCTGGTAGAGATGTCTTGTATCTTTTTAATGGCCTTAGGATGAACCCTGCCTTTGTTCGTTCGGGGCAAAATCAGTATTTCGGTGCAATTGACCCGTTTGCGATTAAGCAATTGGATGTGTTCAGGGGTCCTGTATCCGTCTATTATGGAAGTGATGCACTCTCAGGCGGTATAAATGTGTCAACAAATAGTAAAAGCTTTACGACAGTTGAAACTGTTGGTGCCTCATTCAATAGTGTTGCCAATTTTGGTGGTACCGGTGAAAAAACTATGAATGGTCAATTTTCTTATCAAAATTCAACTCTAGCATTAGAGTTTGGAGCCACAGGTAGAGATTTTTCTACATACAACCTCCCCGGATCATCCGATCAGAGACTTCTATTCCCATATGATGAAAGTCTAGAAGAACTGGATTACAATTTTTACTCATTAAATTTTGCCGGGAAAGTTAAGCTTAAAGCAAATAATGACATTAGCGTTAATTCATATTATGGCATTATACCAGAGGCTGCCAGAATTGATAGGATGACTTTGGGATATTCTTTTCTCGAGAATAATGTTACCCGACCTGTTTCCGCTTATGAATCAAATACTGACCCTCTCGAATTCTTTGCCCAAAGCATAAGTTATAACTGGTATCCTAAAACTGAGTTAGTAAATAGTTTTAAGGTCAGATTTGGATATCACAGACTTAGAGATGGTAGAAAAACAAGGGACTTCCTTCCAGGTTTTGAGCCATTCTTCATTCTGAATCCGTCAAGCATATTATCATCAAACGACTTTGTGGTATCAGATACCAGTCAGGTCGAGAACAATATCAGTAATCAGTATTTATTAGCAATTGATGCTGAATCAAATTTGAGTCAAACTCTGATTCTAAAGTGGGGCGCTGATTTATCCTACGATTACATTACGAGTACCCGCGAAATCAGAGATAAATCTGGATCAATCAGTAACCCATTACCAAGATATCCTAATGGCTCTGTTTATATACAATCAGGTATTTTTGCTCATCTGGATCATCAGGTTAGTAAAAGATTACACTTCGAATATGGAGTACGTTATTCATATTTCTATGTAGATTTACCTTTTGAGGGTGTTTCTTCTTTGAGAAAATTTGATCCATATGATAACGATCTGGATCAGTTGACAGCATCATTCTCTGCAGCATTAGGTCTGTCCAGAAAGACAAGTCTGCTTTTCAATTTGAATAATGGATTCCGCGCACCGAATATTGCAGATCTGTCTGAGGTTGGAATAAGACGAACTGATGAATTTCAAATTGCAAACATTGGCTTGAAACCTGAAAAATCAATTAATCTTGATTTTGGAATTCGACATTCCGGAGAAGTCTTCAGTACCGAGATTTATGCTTTCTGGCTCTATTATTTTGATCGAATTCGACGTACACCAACTGGGAATCTTGTTGATGAAAACGGTCAATTTATAAGAAGAGGAGTTACTTCAAATTCAGCTTCCGAATTTGTTGAAGTTTACTCTGTGAATGAGGATGCCTTAGAAATTTTGGGTATTGAATATGTCGGAAGAATTAGAATCAGTGACGAGCTGAATACGGGTTTAACTTTCACTTATAACCGAGGGGCTCTGTTATACGAAAGTGGGGCTCGAGAACCGGTCGACAGAATCCCTCCTGCAAATGGTTTATTCTACATAGATTATAAACATAATAGCTTCCTTCAAATCCGCCCACAAGTAAGATATGCCTTTGATCAAAGAAGAATATCTCTTGCAGAAATTAATGATCGGCGTATATCACCAGATGGTACTGATGGGTTTATTAATTATCAGCTAATTGTGAATCTAAAGTTTAATTACAATCTGAATTTCAAATTGATTGCAGATAACCTGGCAAATAGTAGTTATAGAGAGCATGCCAGTGCCTTAGACGGGTTAAGACGAAACCTTAGCATCACTGCCAGTTATACTTTTTAAGTCTTTTTCGACCAAGTAAGGGCTATACCTGTGAAGATAATGCCCATGGCTCCAATAGAATAGATTGTTGGAACTTCCTTGAACATAAATACTGCAATAATTGAGGCAATTAAAGGCTCTATTAAAATCAGTGTTGAGATTATAGTCGGAGATAGAAATTTCACAGCATAATTGATTGAGCCATGCCCCATAATTTGAGGACCGAGTGCAAGCAATAAGCCAATGATTAACAACTTGGGTTCAAGAAACTCATTAAAGTTCTGATCCAAAAAGAACATGACCAAAATGCAGGCTAAAGCAGCAAAACCATAGATCTTGATTACATAATCAATCCATTCACTATTTTGTCTGATCTTTCTACTAATCAGGAAATAAACAGCAAAAATGATTGCAGCTGTAAATGCCAGAGCATTACCTAATAAAGGGTTAGAATAAGTCGCTCCTGGTTCTTGATCGAATAATCCCAGTAAAACTGATCCGGAAAAAGAAACTAATACCCCAATCCAAACCATTTTTGGAAATTTAGCTTTAAACAGACTTCGCTCTGCTATTATCATCAATATTGGATGAAAGGTCACCAGCACAGAAGCAGATGCTACAGATGTATAATATAGTGAGGCTATCCAGGTGACAAAGTGTATTCCTAAGGCCAGGCCTGCCACCACTTCCCATGCACTAAGTTTTGTAAGAGGTAAGTTTAGCCTCTTTTGCTCTTTGATATGGATGAACCATACGGGTAATAAAAGTAAGTAAGCAATAACTGTTCGGGATACGGCCAATTTATAAGCAGAATATTCAGCACCGAATTTTACAATATTGGGGCCAAACCCAAATGCCAGCATTCCAAAGGCCAGGGCTATATATATCTTAACTTTGGGAAATGACTGGCTCACATGTTTTACCTGATTCTATCCATTGATTTAACCAGATCAATATCCTTTTTGATTTTCTTAACAGCTAAAAACTGGCTTACGAAAGCCATAAAAATCAAAATTGTTCCTATTGCTTCATCCCATAAATAGGTTCCAATACCTCCAAGCGAAAAGATGATGCCTAGCGCAAAACCAAAGCTTACAATTTGCATAAAAGAAGATCTTTTCAACCAGCTAATTTGTTTTTCTCTATTTTTATAAAGGGCAATCACGAGTCCATTCATCAACATGGCAATGAGTAAACTGCTGGCCAATCCAATACCAATCCAGTTCTGTGGGTCTTCCATTGCTCGTTCATATATCGGGCTAAAAAATACAGCAAGGTTTAAAACTATTGCAGCTGTCAAGTAAAGGCTTTGTAATCTTTGAATCATAAGTCAGTTAAATTTATATGATTAAGATACCACTCTATAAAAAAAAAGACTCCAAAAGTTGGAGTCTTTATGATTTTGATAAAAATAGATTGAGCTCACATCTATGTTTGTTGTGCTGCAACCTTTGAAGTCTCTTTGATTAGGCCGGGATTTTCACTACCAAAGAAGAATGAGTTCATTTTTCTTCGCCCTCTTTCGATAACACTATATAATACAGGAACCAGAATTAAAGTTAGGGCTGTTGCAAAAATAAGACCCACAATAACAGCTATGGCCATTGGCCCCCACCATGCAGCTTGTTCACCACCCAGGTAAATATATTCACCAAGATTCGAAAAGAACCTGACAGGATCACCGGCAAGGCCAATGAAATCAAAGTTAAAACCGGTTGCCAAAGGTACAAGCCCGAGTGTGGTTGTAATTGCAGTCAGAATAACTGGACGGAAACGAACTTTTCCTGCTTGTATCAGAGCATCTCTTAAATGCATTCCATCCCGGGTTCTTAGAATATCAACATAATCAATGAGTACAATGGCATTGTTTACCACTACACCTGCAAGTGAGATTAATCCAAGAAAAGCCATTAAACCAAAAGCCATCTGGAAGGTCACTAACCCATAAAATACACCAGCTGTTGACATAATTACTGAGCTCAAAATGATCAATGGTTTTACGATAGAATTGAACTGGGATACCAAAATAAATGCAATCAAGAATACAGCAATTATAAAGGCATTACCCAGAAACTCGAATGATTCATCTTGCTCCTGTTGTTGACCTGTCCATTCATGATTGTAAGCTGATGGTAAACCAGTCAAATAATCATTAAGAAGCACTTGGGCTTCAGCCAAGACAGCATTAGCCTGGTAGCCAGCCCTAACATCTGCACTTATGGTAATGACACGTTCAGATTCTTTATGACGAATTCCACCAAGACCATCGCTTACTTCCCATGTAGCAACTTCAGAAAGTGGAATTTGATTGCCTTCATGCATCACAGTTAAATCGCCTAAAGTACTCATATCTTTTCGATACTCATCTTCAAGGCGAACAACGATATCATACTCTTCTTTACCATCTCTGAATTTCGAAGCTTCCACACCATTCATAGCTTGTCTAACTGTGAATCCAATTTGATTGGTCGATAACTCATATAATGCAGCTTTTTCACGATCAACATTTATTCGAACTTCTGGTCTAGCTTCGGGTAAATCTGTAACCAGACCGTCCATTTTAATATAAATGGAGTCTTCTTCGAAAATTCGAATCACATCATCAGAGATAACTCTCAGCCTATTCATATCAGGGCCTGAGATTTCCAAATTGATAGGCTTACCAGTTGGTGGGCCGTCTGCCGGTTTTTCTACAGTAATTTTCGCACCCACGATATTATCATTTAAATCATTTCGCAGATGTTCCATTGCTGCAAATACATCACCTTCGCGTTGCTGAAAATCTACAAAATTCAAAGCGACGGTTCCTTTATGGGTTGGATTTCCACCTCCTGCTGACCCTGGGTCATTAGAGATAACAGCTCCAGAAGTTGCAAGTACGCTGTTTAAATCTTCATACTGAGGAAGAAAAGGCATTTGAGTCACTACTTCATCAATAATACTCTTGGTGAACTCAACATCTGAGCCAAGCGGGGTTTCAACCTGAACATAAACATCTCTTGGCGGAATATTCTCAGGAAAGAATTCTGTACCCGGATTAAATGCTCCAAATACTACAAAGCTGGAAATTAGAATTAAAATGGCGATTCCAACAGTTCTTAATCTATGGTCTAATGCCCAGATCAATGTTTTCTCGTATTGATCAATGAGTTTAATCAGACCTTTTTGTTGCCACCATTGTCCAACAGGATCAAGAATGTATTTATTCAGGAACCATAATAATGCAATTAAAATGGCTAAAGTTGAAAATGTAATCCAATTAATAGCCAGTAAGAACACAAGCACTAATAACATAAATATATTCAGAACTCTTTTGCCTGAAGCTGTCATAGCCACTTTTCTATCCTCTCCTTCAACACGCATGAACAGAGCACATATTACCGGGTTAATTACCAAACCGACAAACAAGGAAGATGCTAAGGTAATAATGAGTGTCTTTGGGAGATAGGACATAAACTCACCAACAATTCCTGGCCAGAATACCATAGGGGCGAATGCTGCAATGGTGGTTGTGGTACCCGCTATTATTGGAATAGCAACTTCACCTGTCCCTTTTTTGGCGGCTTCGAAATTATCATACCCTTCTTCTAAATATCGATAAATATTTTCGACCACCACTATGGCATTATCCACCAGCATCCCAAGGGCAAGAATAAGAGAGAACAGAACTACCATGTTCATAGTTATTCCAAATATACCAAGCAGGATAAATGACAGGAACATTGATAGAGGAATGGAAATACCCACAAAAGAGGCGTTTCTAACACCAAGAAAAAATAAAAGGACACCAACAACCAAAGTTAATCCCGAAATGATGTTGTTTTCCAAACTACTAACCATTGAAACCACATCCTTAGACTGATCATTTGTGATAGTATAAGTTGTAGTAGGCGGAAGTAATGGAAGTTGTTCATCCAGTATCGCCTTTACTTCTTTCGCAGTATCAAGAATATTCTGACCTGTTCTTTTCTTAACACCAAGAGTTATAACAGGTGAACCATTTAGATATGAATAAGTTTCTCTTTCTTTATTCCCAAAGGTTACTTTGGCAACATCTCTAATATAAATTGGTCTTTGGTTTTCACCTTTGACGACAATGTCTTCAATGGGTTGTGTCTCTTCATACTGACCTGGAACCCTCAATAGGAATTTTTTAGTACCTACATCAATATCGCCACCCGGAATAGTCACGTTTTCATTTGAAATGGCACCAACAATGTCGGAGTAACTGATATTGTAATATTTCAACTTTGCCAGATCTACATCAACCTGCACTTCTTTTTCCAAGCCACCTGTAAGATCAACACCAAGTACTGTTGGTACTGCCTCTATTCTATCCTGTAGATCTTCGGCTATGTCTTTCAAAATATCCAGATCGTAATCACCAGAAATATTGACCTGCATAATTGGGAACTCTGCAAAGTTAATTTCCTGAACTGTTGGATCTTCAGCATCCTCGGGCAGTTCCGGTTTAGCGAGATCTACTTTTTCACGAACCTTCTGAAGGGCATCTTCGATATCTACATTAGTATCGAATTCAAGATTTACGCTTGAATATCCTTCAGACGAAGTAGATGTCATTTCTTTTATATCAGAAATATTTGAAAGTTCATCTTCCAGTTTTCGAGTAACCAAACTTTCCATATCCTCAGGTGATACCCCCGGGTATACCGTCACCACAAAAATGTTAGGTACAGTAATAGAAGGGAATGACTCTTTTGGAATGGTGAAATAGGAAACTATTCCAATCACTGATATCAGTGCTATAATTACCAATACGCTGATTCTATTATTGATCGAAAAAGTTGATAGCGCAAACTCCTTACGCTTACCTTTTGATGAGTTTTCTGGGCTGTTATTTTGCAATTGATCTTGTTCTTTCATGCTTTGCTCCAGAATTACTGGTTCAGTTGATTTAGTTCTGCGTTTTCAAATATTTCAATACGCATGTCATCATTTAGAAAAGCAGAGCCAATAGTGATTAAATCTTCACCCATATCCAGGCCTTCTCTTACAATAACTCTTGTTTTAAAAGACGGACCCAATACAACTTCCTTTTCTTTTGCGACTGCATTTCCCTCTTCATCCATTCCACTTACATAAACAACGAAGCGACCATTTTTTCTATAGATGAATTCTTCACTTATTACAATTACATCATTTTCTGTTCGTGTAGTGAATTGCAAATTAGAGATCATATCTACTTTATAGGAACCTCCTGAAGGCACCTCGATCTCAACTCTGAATGTTCTGTTTTGTGGGTTAATGCTTTTTCCTACATATGTGATTTTTCCGGTTAGTGTATCTGGCTCTTCTTCATCGAACCAAATTCGAACTCGATCATTCATTTTTACTACATCTGCGTATCGTGCAGGAACACCAGCGGTGACTACAAATTTTTCGGAGCCAATAAACCGAACTATTGGAGCACCTGGAGCTGCCATTTCACCCTCTTGAACCAGAAAGGTTTCTGCATGACCACTAAAAGGGGCTCTCACCTTTGTGTTTTCAAGATCCACTTTGATCAACTCCAATTGAGCCTCTGCCTGTTCATAAGTATATTTAGCATTCAGGTAACTGATCTCAGAACCTACCTGATCTTCCTCATAGATTCTTTTCAGACGCTCATAATTTTCTTTAGCCTGATTCGATGCAGCTTCCAGCTGGGCTTTTTGTTGTTTTAACCTTGCATCATCTATGGTAAGAATAAGAGAACCCTTCGTTACTCTGCTACCTTCAGTTACATTATGACTCATAATCTTTCCATTCACTTCTGACGAAATAATGATGTCATCTGATGTAGTAACAGTTCCAACAATTTTCAAAAATGAGGTAAAATTTTCATTCTCAATTTTTTGGGTTTTTACGTTTACTGTTCTTACTGCTTCTTCTGTTATTTGGGATGAATCGCCTTCACCGCAAGATGCAAATAGGATTGAACTAAGTATTGTGAGTGTAATTAGACTTCTTTTCATTTCTGTTGATAGTTAATTTTGAATATCGATAAAGGGTACCTGACCAAGCGCAAGATCATATTGTGCTTTTGCAGTCAGGTAGTTAAAAACCATTAAAGCATAGTTTAGCTCGGCTTGTCGAACCTGTATTTCTGCTTCGGTAACATCTAGCTGAGAGCCAAGTCCATTATCAAATCTGGCTTTAGCTATTTCATATCCTCTTTCAGCTTGTTTTAAGGCTAATTTTCTCGAATCAGCAGTTTCAAAAGCCTTGTTTAAATTCTCTTTTGCAGTCGTTACCTCATTTTCAGCGTTTAGCATTGCCTGGCGTTTTTGCTGTAACAGATCTTTACGCTGGATTTTAGCTCTGTTTACATTTGATATGCGTTGAAGCCCCTGAAAAATTGGAAGTTGAACAGATACACCCAGAGTTTGAGATCGAACAGCATTTTCGAATGGAGTAATTGCCCCTGGTTCAACCGCATTCCAGTTTAATCCGTAGCTTGCCGAAACGGTTGGCAGGAATCTGGACTTAATTGCAAATATCTCTTTGTCTTTAAGATCAATGCGTGAATCAATTACCCTGAGGTCACCCCTATTTGAAGCCCAGTTTTTAACCGAGTCTTGGGTTGCGTCAAATATATATGGGTTCATTTGATTAACTGCATGAATCTGGACGTTTTCTTCTTCTGGCTGAGATAATCCTAGAATATCAAATGAATTTAAATTCCCTTTAACAGAAAAATCCATAGAAACGGGTATACCCAGCGCTACATTCAAATTTCTAAATGATTCTTCAAGTGCGTATTCAGCTTCTATTAATTGGGGACGTTGATTACTAAGTTGAACTCTTAGTCTGAGAACATCATATTCCTCGACTAATCCAGCCTTCAATCTGGATTCATTTTCAGTAAGATTCTGTTCCAATCTTTTAATTTGAGCCTCTTGTAGGCGCAGGTTTTCCTTAGCTACCAATGCCTGATAGAAGGCTATTCGTGTTTGGGTTATGATCTGTTGTGCTGAAGCTCTATAAAGCTCTTCCTGTACTTTTTTATATACTGTTGAACTGGCTATACCAACCAGAGCCTCTCCTTTGAAAATATTCTGACTCACATTGAAACCACCCATCCAGTTATTATCAGTACCAAATGCTACCGGGATGAAAGTGCCTGGTGGTTGAGTAGGATCGAATATCTCGGCTGGAAGAAATGACACCGGTATTTCGATATTTCTCATATAATTTACTGACGAATTTATATCCGGAAGTACTTCAGCATAAGCTATTTTGACAAGTTCATTTGCATCATCTATAGCAAGTAAAGCTCTTTTAATCTCAGTATTATTTGCCAGTGCCATGCTTATTGCCTGATCAAGGTTTAATTCTTTTTGATCAGTATAGAAAGCCTCTGAAGAAGAACTGTTCTGCCCGTAAGCAGAGGTTGAGTAAGAGGCAAGAATGAACAAAAGGCAAAATTTCAGGATTGCTTTATGTTTCATGGTTTGTAGTTGTTGAGTGAAAATCAATTTGCTTAATTTGCGGTAGCCCAATACGGTTACCTAAGTATTTGAGTTACATTAACTGACTATTAGTCAGTGATTTTTTTATTGGAAGCGATACCATTTTTCAGGAGCTTCATAAAGCTGTCAAAAAGCGTGTGGATTGGAAATCCTACTTCACTTAAAAAATTTAAGTGTGAACTACTTTTTTGCAGATACGACATGTAGACCATCCCTTCTGAACTTGACCATAATAACATGGCTAACTCTTTAGGATCGTATGATTTGTCTATGGTTCCATCCTGCATTCCAATCTGGATGGCTCTAACGGTATAAGAAAATGTTCTCCTGACATACTCTGTACACAGTTTAGAGTATTCACTTTCCTCAAAATCAGAAGACTCCTGCAGATTCTCATAGAATCGCATTGCGGAATAATATTCAGGATGATCATGCGCGAAATTCAGATACTCTATCGCAATCTGATGTACAAGATTAATACCCGGAAGATCTCTGGTAATCACTTCAGATATTTTTGAATCCAGAAGCATCGTTGCCTTATGCACGATACCTATGATAAGCTCTGTTTTTGAATTGAAGTATAAATAGAGTGTTCCTTTACTGAGCTCAGCGCGTTCAGCAACCTCATCCATGTTCAGGTTCTCATGACCTTTTTCAAGAATGATTTGTTCTGCTGCTTCCAGAATGCCTGATCTTCGTAATTCTTTTTCTCTTTCTTTTCTTTGAGCTGTTCCCATAACTGACTGTTAGTCATTTTTTGAATACGCGTCAATGTTACGGAGATTTCAAACAATTGTTGTAATAAAATTTCAAAAATAAATACTGACCAGTTAAGTGTAGAAAGGCTTAAATTTGACCTCAATTTAAAACAGACTCTATTGAAAAAGTCTTACATCGTTGATCTGGCTCTAGTCCTAGTTGCTGTAATTTGGGCACTCAACTTCTCAGTAATTAAGGTCACGCTTCAGGAAATTGATATATACAGTTTTAATGGTATTCGATTTCTCTTTGCTGCAGGTTTTTTACTTATAGCTCTTTGGAAAAAAGGACAGAAACTTGTTTTTAAGAAAGAGCATTGGCTTCCGTTATTGGGGTTAGCAGTAATTGGTAATCTTTTTTATCAGCTATCTTTTATTATTGGAATCGATTTAACCTTCAGTGCTAATGCGGCTGTAATGTTGGGTACTATTCCTGTTTGGGTAGCTGTGATTTCTCACATCTTTACTGATGAAAAGCTTAGCAGAATTAAGGCAATTGGTGTTTTTATAGCTTTTTTTGGTGTTTTCCTGATCATTCTGGGTGGCAAAAACGATATATCCTTTGCTTCAGAAACATTTATTGGAGATCTGATTTGCATTCTTGCTGCTATAATGTGGGCTATTTATACCATATTGAGTAAGCGATTTTTAAAGCATTATACACCAATTCAATTTTCCACTTTAATGGCTGTTCTTGGTTCAATAATGTTATTCCTAATTGGGCTACCATCCATTTCAAAGCTGAATTGGTCGGAACTGAGCTGGGGTGTTTATGGAGCTTTTTTCTACTCAGGTGCTATGGCTATTGGCCTGGCTTATTTGCTCTGGAATTATGGTTTAATAAAAATTGGAGCTGTTAGAACGGCAGCTTACCAAAACCTAGTGCCGGTTTTAGGGCTTATTTTTGGGGTTGTTTTGCTAGATGAAGGTTTGACATTGTTTCAGTATGTTGGTGCTTCATTTGTTAT
>CBFHVG010000067.1:0-25183 GCA_965659005.1 uncultured Balneolaceae bacterium | reverse complement strand
CCTTGTGCTACAGCCTGATCAATAATCAGGTTAGCATTTTCAGCAAGGCGGTACACATTTGATTCTCTTGAACGATAGTCACCACCTTTAATAGTGTCATAGAATAATCTCCATACACTATCGCCATCATTTGGATAATTCTTTGCAGCATTAATACCACCCTGAGCAGCAATAGAGTGTGCACGTCGGGCTGAATCCTGAATACAGAATGCGGTCACGTTATAACCTAGTTCGGCTAAACTAGCCGCAGCAGCCCCACCGGCTAAACCTGTACCAACAACAATTACTTCATACTTACGCTTGTTGTTAGGGGCAACCAGTTTCATGTCTTTCTGGTGCTTGCTCCACTTCTCTTCTAGTGGGCCATCTGGTGTTTTTGAATCTAATTTGATACTCATATCAGTTAATTTAAAATCCTTTGTTTTGTACCATTAACTTAAGCCGCCGAAGAAAATATAGAGCGGGATAAAGATAAAAGCGCCCATCAACACAATGGCAAATCCATAGGCTGCGAGCTGAACTTTCTTTGAAGTTTCACCATGTTTCATTCCAAGTGATGTAAATGCACTCCAGAACCCATGGCTTAAATGAAGAATAACAAGCAACAATACGCCTACATAGAGAAAAGTATCGAGTGGACGGCTGAAAGCTTCTACAACAAGTCTTTTCAGATCACGAACAGTTTCCCCATCAAGAGAAGTCTCATAATAAGCCCCAAATTTGAAGTGAATAATATGAGCGACTAAAAATATGAGAATCACAGTTCCTGTGAAAATCATTGACTTCGAAGCAAGAGACTGATGACTTGCACCACCTTTAGTTTTATAGACTTCGTATCTGTTTGGTCTGGCCTTTCTCTTGTGCAACCAAATATTAATTCCCAGAACAGCATGATAAAGAAACAAGAAAGCCAGTATAGCCTCTGCAACATACAGTAATGGCCCGAGCGATTCTAATTTATGAACATAAGCGTTGAAGGCAGTTTCACCAGCAAAAAGGGTTAAATTTCCTGCTAGGTGAACAATCAAAAACAGCATCAGTGCAACTCCGGTGATGCCCGTCATTAATTTTCGACCGACCTGTGAGTTTAATGCTTTTGAAAAAGATGGCATATGATGAAATTTATGGTTATCCGATATATAATTAGCTTGTCTTTTCTAAAGAACAGAATCCATTGATTTTTACTTTCAGATGTGCCTAAAAATCACATCGAAAATCGCTTTTTTAATAAGAAATGGCAAGAAATAACCTCAAAGAAATTAGACTTTTGGCTTCTACAATAACAATTAAGAATGAGTCTGAATATCGAATACTTGGCTCAAAATTTATTGCCCATCTATTCCCTGTTAAGAAGCAATCAGATTTCGAATTGATACTCAAGGACTTAAGAGAAAAATATTACAATGCCAGTCACCATTGCTCGGCTTATAGAATCGGTTTTGAAGAAATAACCGAACATAGTTCTGATGATGGTGAACCATCCGGAACTGCTGGATTACCTATACTTCACGCTTTACAATCATCCGATTTACTGGATGTTGGCTGTATTGTTGTGCGATATTTTGGTGGTACTAAACTTGGGAAAGCCGGACTTATAGATGCTTATAATAAATCTGCACAGTTAGTTATTGATTCTTCTAAACTATGCAGCATTAAAAAAGTGCATTACTTTGAACTCACCTATCCTTATGATCAACAAAGCACCATCGAAAAATTTAAACATCGAATGGATTTTAAAATAGAGAAAGCCGAGTATACTGAGCATGTATTTGAGCTACTAGCCGTTGCTATTGAAGAGGTTGAATCTTTTGAATCATTCCTTCTTGCCAATGATCATTTGGATATAAAGTTCGAAAAGTTGGATAAAGGGTACATCTTACTGAATTAAGAACCGCATTATTCGGTTCAAGAAGCTCAAATCAACACTAATATGTATCTGTTTACATAAAGCTATATTTTACTATTCATGAAGATCTACACAAAAAAAGGTGATACCGGCGAAACCTCATTATTCGGTGGTGAAAGAGTACTTAAAAATGCATTAAGAATTGATGCTTACGGTACCGTAGACGAATTAAACTCAACACTTGGCTTCGCTCTCACTCAGGATTGTTCTGATTATACCAGGGATAAACTGAATACTGTTCAGAATCAGCTATTCGTATTGGGTGCAGATCTAGCTACCCCCTTCTCAAAAGAAGTAAGAATTGATAGAATCCAAGAAGAGGCTGTTAGCTATCTTGAGTTAGCTATAGACGAGATGGAGGAAAAACTACCCGAACTCAGATCATTTATTCTGCCAGGTGGAACACCATGTGGAGCTTCTTTACATTTGGCCAGAACTATTTGTAGACGAGCAGAACGTTTGACCGTAGAGTGCAGTCAGAATGAAGAAATTTCAGATGTAGCTATTAGTTACCTAAACAGGCTTTCTGATTTTTTGTTTGTACTGGCTCGTTTCGAAAACCATGAATCTGGAAAACCGGAAACACCCTGGATACCATAACAACCTATGAGCGACATAAAGCAGGAAAAAGAATCCGATAAGCTATCGCTTCGGAAGAAAACCATCTTTTACATTATTACTATTTCCATTCCGGTATTGTTTTTTGTCGGTTTAGAGATGATCCTGCGCTCATCTGATTACATGGGAAATCTAGATTTATTCATTGATGTAGATGTCTATGAGAGAGAATACAGAGTTCCTAACCCAAATTTTGCAGCCCGATATTTCTTTTACACCAAAACGGTTCCAACACCCTCAACAGATGGATTTCTAAAAGAAAAACCTCAAAATGCTTTCAGAGTTTTTTCAATGGGTGGTTCTTCAGCTGCTGGATATCCATATGGGTTTAATGGGCTTTATTCCCGAGTTGTTCGAGATGTTTTGGAAGAGGCATTACCTCATAAGGAAGTTGAAGTTGTAAATGTTGGAATTTCGGCAATCAATACTTACACCTTGTATGACCAGGTAGATGAAATCATTGAAGAACAACCTGATGCCATACTTATTTATGCTGGGCATAATGAGTTTTATGGGGCTCTGGGAGTCGGATCAAATGAAAATCTTGGTGGATTTCCAGGTTTTGTTCGTTTTTACCTTAAGATCCAGCGTTTTAAGACCTTTCTTTTCTTAAGAAATATGATTGTCGAAAGTGGGAAATGGTTCGCAGAAACGTTTACAGATTCGGATTATGACGAATCTGCGACATTAATGGAGCGTATTGTAGACTCCAGATCTATTGAACTTGATAGTCCAAAATATGAATTGGCTAAGGTTCAGTTTGAGAGCAATATGAGAACTATTATTGAGAAATTTGAAAAAGCAGGTGTTCCTGTTTTGATTGGAAGTGTTGTAAGTAATCTGAAAGATCACCATCCATTTGTTAGCATTGAGAATGGTGATTACCCTCCTGCTTCTCAAGTTTTCGAGGAAGCGCAACAATTACTTGTAGACGGAGACTCTGCTGCTGCATTGGAAAAATTTATTTATGCCAAAGATCTGGACGGCCTAAAGTTCAGGGCTCCAACTGAGATCAATGATATCATTAAGGATATCACAGAAACTACCAATGCTGTTTATGTACCTGTTGAAGAAAACTTCAGTGAGAGTTCACCCGCCGGGTTGATTGGCTTTAATTTAATGCTCGAGCATTTACATCCTAATTCTGATGGATACAGACTTATAGGTGAAAGTTTTGCCAAAAAAATACAGGAAATGGAATACTTCGGTACCGAAGGCTTTATTCCATTTAATGACTGGAATAACCTGGAATCACGAAGATATCTTTCTGAGTTCGATCACCGTGTTTCTTGGCATCGCGTCCGGACTTTAAAGCAAGGTTGGCCTTTTGTTACAACCGGTAGAAAAATTCGATATCAGGAATCATACAAAACTAGTGGTATAGCCGATTCTCTTGCTTTTTTTCATGTGCATGGTGATTTAACATGGGATAAAGCGAAAGTTGATCTTGCAGAACATTACACCAGAACAAATCAGTTAGATCGTGCCCTTTTTGAGTACAATGGCCTAATTAGAAATCAACCATGGAATGATTCTCCATATATTTTCGCATCCCGATTATTCCTTGATAGAAACATGTTAGCAGAAGCCGAACCCTATCTTAGGGGTGCTTATCAGATCAACCCTGAAAATGCATTTACTAATAAAATGCTTGGAGCTATCGAATTGAATAATGGTAATGTAAATATTGCCATCGGTATGCTTCAAAAATCAGTGGAGCAAAACCCAAGAGATGCTCAAGCACTATTCAACCTTTCAGGTGCCTATGGTTTAAATAAGGAATATGAAAAAGCACTTGATATCATTGTAAGAGTTCAAAAAATTAACCCGAACTTTCCGGGTGCCAAGCAATGGTACGACCAACTAAACAGACTAATAAATTAGTATGGCTTTAATGATTTCCGTTTCCGGAATCCGTGGGATTTTTGGAACAGACTTAACACCAGAAAACATTGCCCGATTCACAGCCGCTTATGGTACCTGGCTTAATGGGGGAACTGTAGTTGTTGGTCGCGATTCGCGAGTAACCGGTCAAATTTGTGAAGATATCGTCGTTTCTGCGCTTAACGCCGTTGGTTGCGACGTCGTTCGAGTTGGCATTGTCCCTACTCCAACTGTGGCTATGGGTGTTCTTAAGTACAAAGCAAAAGGCGGAATTATCATTACTGCTAGTCATAATCCTGCCGAATGGAATGCTTTAAAACTATTAAATGAGAAAAGTGAATTTCTGGATGCTGATCAGGGTAAAAAGGTTATTGAAATAGCTGAATCAGGTAATTTCAATTATAAAGCTTATGACGCAATCGGAGTTACCTGTGGTGACAATGAATTAGTTGATCATCATATACAGGCAATTCTGGATTTACCTTATATAAATGCAGATTTAATTACTTCAGCTGACTTTTCAGTTGCACTGGACGCTGTAAATGGAGCTGGATCTCTTGTTGTTCCCAAACTACTTGAAAAACTTGGTGTTAAAACCATTCATAAGGTTCATTGCGAACCAAATGGTTTGTTTCCTCATAACCCTGAACCCTTACCGGAAAACCTGGGTGACATCTGTGATTTGAGCAGAGATAGTGACGCAGATATTGGATTTGTGACAGACCCTGATGCCGATCGCTTAGCAATCGTTGATGAGAATGGAAGATTATGGGGAGAAGAATACACTCAGGCAGCTGCTTTTGATTTTATAATATCAAAAACCAAAGGTGACTGTGCAACGAATCTGTCATCATCGAGAGTTGCTGATGCCGTCGCTGAAATGCATGGACAAAAGTGCATTCGATCTGCCGTTGGTGAGATTAATGTAGTGAAGGCTATGCAAGCAGAGAATGCCATAATTGGAGGCGAAGGTAATGGCGGCGTAATTAATCCTGATCTTCATTATGGAAGAGATGCATTGGTTGGTATAGCAATGATCCTTCAATTATTGGCTGAAAGGAAATTGAAAGCATCTGAATACAGAGAAAGTCTTCCAAACTTTTATATGAGTAAGAATAAAATCCAGCTCGATAAACTTGGAAAAGACGCGGATGAAGTTCTTGAAAAAGTGAAAGAAAACTATGCTGACCTAAATCCTATCACTATAGATGGTGTAAAAGTCGATTTTGAAGAAGGCTGGGTTCATCTTCGGAAATCAAATACCGAACCTATCATCAGAATTTATTCTGAAGGCAGTTCACCACAAGCAGCAGATGCATTTGCCAAGAAGATTATTAATTTCGTTCAGTAATGAAAAGAAGGTATTACTATGATTAAATGGATAGATATTCAGAAAATTATTCATGAAGGGAATCCAGAACCTCCAAGAAGAGTCGAAAACACGGAAGAAGAATGGAAGAATATACTTTCATCAGATGAATTCCAGGTTACCCGATTAAAAGGGACTGAAAGGGCATTTTCAAGTGAGATGTGCAGTCGTTTTGATCCGGGTGTTTATGGATGCACCTGTTGCGATACCTTACTTTTCGATGCTACTGAGAAGTTCGAATCCGGTTCTGGATGGCCTTCATTTACACAACCACTGGAATCTAATGTAGTTGCATACATTGATGATCATAGTTATGGAATGCATCGTGTAGAAGTAACTTGTAACGTTTGTGATGCTCATCTTGGGCATGTTTTTCCTGATGGGCCCGAGCCCAGCGGACTCCGTTATTGTATTAATGCAATCTCATTAAAGAAGCACGTAACGGAATAAGAAGCATTAACTACTTACCAGGGGTTTTCTAAATCCTCAGGCCTATAAGTATGCTCTCTCCACACATAGATGGATTTCCCCTCGCCTTTCAGAGCCATTGGATCATTGCCAAATAATCGAAAGAGTATTGCTATAGGGGAAACAAAGAGAAAATAGACAATAGAAAGTAAAATCCGGGTATTAATCCATCCCAATACCAGTGATAGGCGAAACCAGAACCAGACGATACCAACTCCAGCAGGCGGTATAACAAGACTAATCACACCTATAAATAATGCTAGCCAGGCAGGATCTTCCCAGTCAAAGATAGCAGCAATTACCAGGAAACCGGTTACAATAACCAGTTGAACCCTCGGTGTTGCCGGATCTTCTTTGATCTCTTTATAGGTGCGAGCAGGTATCAAATCAGAATAAGGTATAAATGAATGGTGCGATTGACGAACCACCACCAATAACGATTAAGAAGCCAAGTAGTAAGAGAACCACTATTACAGGCGCAAGCCAAAACTTTTTGCGCTGCTTCATAAATTTCCAAAGGTCTTTCAGTGTTTCCATACTAGTCGTTATCGAAGTTTATTTTTTCGTGCCATTCAGGCTGTTCAATCTTATCAAAAACATAATTACCCAATACCAAATAATCCATCTCAGTATTCATAAAACATCGGTATGCATCTTCAGGTGAGCAAACAATAGGTTCACCTCTTACATTGAAGCTTGTATTTACAATAAGCCCGTATCCAGTTAGCTTTTTATATGCCTCTATTAGTTTCCAGTATCTGGAATTAGTTTCCTTATGAACCGTCTGTATTCTCGCTGAGTAATCAATATGAGTTATAGCAGGCAGGTCAGAGCGCTGATAGGCCAGCTTTTCTCTCAATGGCATATTGTGATACTCTTCAGGTAGTTCATTTCTTCTAGATTCCTTCACAGGTTGAACCAGCAGCATATAGGGTGAATCACATTCCAGATCAAAATATTCTGATGCGCTTTCTGCAAGAACAGATGGCGCAAAGGGCCTGAATGATTCTCTATATTTAATTTTAAGATTCAGTTTTAGCTGCATATCTGTCTTCCTAGCATCACCAAGAATTGATCTTGATCCTAGAGCTCTTGGTCCAAATTCCATTCGCCCTTGAAACCAGCCAACCACCTTTCCCTCATCCAGATAGGATGCGACTTCATTATAGAGTTTATCTTCGCTCAATTCCTGATAAACAGGTTTAAATTTCCGGATCGATTTCTCAATCTCTATACCGTGATACTCAGGCCCTAAGTAACTGCCGCTCATGGCGTCAGGAATTTGAACCGACCGGTCTTTTTGGAAAAATATATGGTAGGCAGCCAGAGCAGCTCCTACACTTCCACCTGCATCTCCAGCAGCCGGTTGGATATAGATATTATCAAATATCTTTTCATTTTGTAATACACCATTGGCGACACAATTAAGAGCTACTCCACCAGCCAGGCAGATATCATTTTTACCTGTAACCTCTTTAGTGTATTTAGCCATTTTGAGAACTATTTCTTCTGTCACCTTCTGTATAGCAAGTGCCAGATCGGCTTCATGCTGAAGCAACTCGGTTTCAGATTCTCTACGCGGGAAGCCAAATAATTCTTCCCATTTCTTATCCTTAACCATCCTCAGACCTGTTGCATAATCAAAATAATTCTGATTGAGCCAAACAGATCCATCATCATTTAAGGTGATCAACTCATTTTTAATACTCTGTATATACTCTTCCACTAGTGGTGATTCAGGATTTCCATATGGAGCCAAACCCATGAGTTTATATTCTCCAGAGTTTACTTTGAAGCCTAAGTAGTAAGTAAAAGCAGAATAAAGCAATCCAAGTGAATGAGGAAAAGTTAACTCTCTTAATATTGTAATATCTTTTCCTGATGCATCACAAATTGATGCAGTTGCCCATTCCCCTACCCCATCAATGGTAAGTATTGCTGCTTCTTCAAAAGGTGAAGGATAAAAAGCACTTGCAGCATGCGAGAGATGATGTTCTGGAAATAGCAGGTTTAACTCTGATTTATCATAATCACCAATCTTCTTTAACTCATCATAAATAAGTTTCTTCAGAAATAATTTCTCTTTGAGCCAAACAGGAATAGCTGTGATAAATGACCTTAAACCCCAGGGTGCAAATGAAAGATACGTTTCTAATAATCGTTCAAATTTCAGCAGTGGCTTATCATAGAAAGCAATTGCATCCAGTTCATCAATAGTCACACCCGCATGATCCAAACAATAACTCACAGCCTGTGATGGGAAGCTTGCATCATGCTTCTTTCGTGTAAAGCGTTCTTCTTGAGCGGCAGATAGTATCTTGCCATCCTTGATTAGACAAGCAGCTGAATCGTGATAAAATGCAGATATTCCGAGTATGTACATTAGGGTCTTTTATCGGTGTATGTACAATTGGCGATGAATATAAAGAAATCAAAGTTGGGTTTTTTCCACAATCTTAGCTTTTGTATTTTGATCGATCAACTTAATGACGGTTTAGTACATGATCACTTCAATGACGGGCTTCGGCCGCGGTGAAATGTCTGACGACGGAATCATCGCCACAGTCGAGATTAAATCCCTAAACAGCAGGTTTCTGGACTTGAACATCCGCCTGCCACAAAAATTTCAGGACAAAGAATTACAGATCAAGGAGCTGATTCAAAACAGCATCTCGAGAGGTAAACTAAATGTCTCAGTTCATCTAGATTTAAAAAGCGGAGATGAGGCTGGCCTTAATTACGACAAGGATAAAGTTAAAGCCTACGCTTCTGTCTTAAAGGAAATCAGTGAAATTGCTGATCTGGATAATGACATATCCCTGCGTACACTGCTAAGTTTCTCAGATATATTTTCAGTTCAGGATGATGAAGATGAAAAACTGGAAAAAGCATGGAAATTGATTTTTTCTGCTGCTGAAGAGGCTATTGAAAACCTCAATAAGATGAGGAGACAGGAAGGAAATCAGCTTGAAACAGATTTACAGGAACGTATTCAATCTATAGAAAGTGAACTAGTTTCCATTCAGGAAAAATCTGAAAACAGAATACCTCAGGCAAAGCAAAAACTCCTGGATAGAATTAATAACCTGATGGATGATGATAACTTCGATGAAGATCGTTTAGAGCTTGAAGTCGCTATTATTGTCGATAAGATGGACATCACAGAAGAAATTGTTCGATTGAAATCTCATCTAAAATTCTTCATGGAAGCAATACAGGAAGGGGCACTCATGGGCCGCAGACTTAATTTCCTCACACAAGAAATGAACCGAGAACTAAATACGATTGGTTCAAAGGCGAATAATTCAGAAATCGCACACCACGTAGTTCGTTCTAAGGAAAGTCTTGAACAAATCAGAGAACAAGTTCAAAACATCGAATAAGGATTTTGACTGATAAAGGAAAAGTGATTGTTTTGGTTGCACCAAGCGGGTCAGGAAAAACTACCATGGCCAAAAAACTGCTTGCTGATTTTAAGAACATTAAGTTTTCAGTTTCTGCAACTACTCGTAATCCCAGGCCCGGGGAGAAAAATGGAGTTGATTATCACTTCCTTTCTGTAAATGAATTTCAGAAATCAATTGATGAAAATGATTTCATAGAGTGGGAAGAATTTTACGGGGGCAAGCGATATGGAACACTTAAGTCTGAGGTTGATAAACAGCTCAATAAGGGGTATTTTATCCTTCTTGATGTTGAAGTTAATGGAGCATTGAATGTTAAAGACTTATATAAAGAACAATGTCTTAGCATTTTTGTAAAACCACCTTCAATTGAAACATTGAAACAACGATTGCTTGATCGAAACACTGAAGATGATCATTCGCTTCAGCTAAGACTCGAAAGAGCAGAAAAAGAACTTAAACTTGCTGATCGTTTTGATCACAACATTGTTAATGATAATCTGGATATAGCTTATTCTGAATTGAAAGCTAAAGTTTCAGATTTCATGATTTCAAATTAATTACACTACATAGATGCCGATTCGCACATTAGATATTGAGAATTTAAGAGACATCACAGGTAACAAATACGAAATGATTGTTATCCTGTCTAAAAGAGCCCGTCAATTATCCGCTCAGGAAAAGCTTGAACTTGATGAGAAACTACAATACTTCGAAGGTTTCGAAGATGACGATGAGTTTTCATTCAATGAAGAACAAGAGCAGATTTCTAAAGCTTTTGAAAAACTTCCTCATGCAGTACAACGAGCAATCGATGAAATGCATGAAGATAAGATCTACTACCGCCACCCAGTAGAAGAAGAATAATTATGCTCTCCGGTAAGCGCATCATACTAGGCGTGACCGGAGGTATTGCAGCATATAAAGCTGTTTACCTACTTCGTGACTTTCAAAAAGCTGGGGCTGAAGTTCGAGTAACAATGACTCCGGCTGCCACAAAATTTGTTGGAGTAGAAACCTTTACTTCCCTTTCAGGCCACGAAGTGGCAGTTGATATTTTTCCCGATTCAGACTCAAAAGATGCCTGGACAAGACACATTGAATGGGGAGAATGGGCCGATCTTTTTGTAATTGCTCCTTGTACAGCAAACACCCTTGCAAAAATTGCAGGTGGCTTTTCTGATAATATGCTTACAAGTACTGTACTTGCTGCACGTTGCCCTATTCTCATTTCCCCAACTATGGATGGAGAGATGTATGAAGCCCCATCTGTTGAAACAAATCTGGAAATTATTAAAGAATACGGATATCACGTTATTGAACCTGATTCAGGATACCTGGCAAGTGGATTAACCGGAAAGGGCCGACTACCAGAATCTGATGAAATCCTGAATACAGTTGCTGATATATTAGGGCAAGGAAATTACCCGCTTTCAGGTAAGAAAGTTATAGTTACAGCTGGCGCAACTCGCGAATTTATTGATCCGGTTCGTTTCATCTCAAATCCTAGTTCAGGTAAAATGGGTGTAGCCATGGCAAAAGCAGCTTCTCGCCTTGGAGCTGACGTAAAACTAATACATGGTAATATTTCCATCCCAACACCTGAGCATATTGAAACTGAAGCTATTGTTTCAGCATCCGATTTATTTGAAGCTATTCAAAGAGAACAAGACGCGGATATCGTTATAATGGCAGCAGCTGTTTCGGATTTCACTCCTATGCAGAAGCATGAGCATAAGGTTAAAAAGTCAGCTGACAGCAGTCAACTCGAGCTAGAAAAAACCCATGATATCCTAGAATGGCTTGGCAAAAATAAAAGGGATGGTCAGATATTAATTGGCTTTGCTATGGAGACCCAGAATCTGATTGAAAACGCCAAATCAAAGTTAGAGAAAAAGAATGCTGATTTCATCGTTGCTAATTCACTTTCAAAAGAAGGCGCTGGTTTTGAAGTTGATACCAATTTCGTCCATTTAATATCATCAGAAGGAATTGAAGAATTTGCCGGCACCAAAGAAAATGTTGCCTTTAATCTTTTGAGCTATATTTTTGAAGCTGAATAATATCAGCATGAAGAAAAAAATCATCACAGCCTTACTCGCCCTTTCCTGTTTAATTAGCGGTTTACTGCTGCTTTTTATGGAAGCTCCACCTCAAAGAACTTTATACACACTTGAGGAAATTGATGATATTATCTTTGAAGAACTCGAAGCTTTTAATGTTACCCGCGATCAAGTTAGAATAAGATTAACTGAGATTGACAGTACGTTCAGTAGAAAAACTCTCATTTTCTCATTGCACCCTTCTTATTCTAAAACGCTCATTCATCAAAATATTCATAAGAAGCTCTATGATTATGAAATAGATAGTCCGGCAAAAATGAATATGAGAGATGATCAATTGAGTATTTACTTATATTCAAACAATACCGTCTTCCGTACCATACATATTCTGACGGATAATTCAACGGGTAAGGACAATGATCAAGAAAAGACTAACTGAGAATGAACTTGTTCTCAAAAAGCTGCGATTAGCAGAATACCCACAACCTGAGATCATTCAATTAAAGTACCCTGTATTATTTTGCCATGGCTATGGTGCAGTAGGTTCATTCCTCAAACCATCCCTGCTACACGACCCATGTATGTATGCCCGTAAATTAGGTGTTGTTTCATTTGCGCCAAATGTTGCTCCCTATGCTAAAATTGAAACCAGAGCCGAAGGTTGGATTAAAATCATAAAGGAATTAAAGGCTACTTATGGTTTTGAAAAATTTAATGTAGTAGCTCATTCTATGGGTGGTCTGGATATGAGATACGCACTTTCTAATCTCGATGCGGCTGATGATGTAGTTTCATTAACAACAGTTTGTACACCACACAGAGGTACTTATCTAGCTGAACTTGTACTTAAAACTCCTGAAAGTATTCGTGATAAAGTCTCTGACTTAGTAGACTGGTTCGGAAATAAGGTGTATCCGGATATGAATTCAGATACTAAAGGCTCAGTAGAACAGCTTACCCGCGACTACGTTCGTGATATTTTCAATCCAAAAACTCCTGATGTTAACGAAATCTCCTATTTTTCCTACTCATCAGCTGCTGGAAAAGGTACTGACTACCCTATCAATCCCATTTACTATTTTCAGAATAGTCAGATCTATGATAAAGAAGGGATCAATGATTCTTATGTAAGTGTGGAGAGCTCAAAATGGGGAGAATACATGGGCATGACTTCAATTTCTCACCTGGAACAGATTAATGTGAGTGTACCAAAATCAAGACAGGCTATTTACGATAAATTCTGGGAATCTGTACTTAAGAACTTACAGAATCGAAGTTTTTAGAGCTCTGTTTTGCTGATGTTTTTCAGCAGATCATAGGCTGTTAAATCGTATTGAATTGGAGTAACAGCTGCATAGCCCTCTTCAAGGATTTTAATATCTGCATCCTCACCATCGTCAAGTAGCTCAAAGCGTCCTGTTAACCAATAATAAGATCTGTTAAATGGATCTACCCTTCCTTCATATTCTTCAACGTAGCGACTATCAGCCATACGGGCCCATTTGACTCCTTTAAATTCACCTGAGGGAGCATTAACATTAATGGTAACACCTCTAGGGATTTCATTATTCAGAGCAAAATTGATAACGCGACGCGCGGCTTCTTTTGCACCAGAGAGGTCAGCATGTTCAGCATAATCTGTACAGCTTACAGCAATGGCTTTATAACCAAGAATAGCTCCTTCAGTAGCTGCACTAACTGTGCCTGAATAAAGAATGTTGATACCGGCATTTGAGCCGTGATTAATACCACTAACAACTAAATCAGGTTTTCTCTCCAATAACTGATCATGTGCAAGTTTTACACAGTCGGCCGGCGTGCCGTTCACAGCTAACCCATCAAATTTTTCGGCTACTTTAAGCTTATTTGCTCTCAATGGAGTGGATATAGTTACTGCATGTCCAACGGCACTTTGTTGTCTATCAGGTGCAACAATTATTACATCACCGAATTCAGCTGAAACTTCAGCCAAAGCTTGAATACCTGGTGAGAAGATGCCGTCATCATTACAAACGAGAATAAAAGGTCTGTTGTCTGTACTCATTTAACCTTTGTACTGCTCCTCGCTATTGGGGAAATCAGATGATTTAACGTCCTTTATATATTCTTCTACAGCTCCTGTCATAATGCTATGCAGATCGGCGTATCTCCTCAGGAATCTCGGATTGAATCCTTTGTTTAGCCCAAGCATATCATGAAGAACCAAAACCTGTCCATCACATCCAGAACCAGCCCCAATTCCAATCGTGGGTATATCGAGTTCATTTGAAACACGCTCAGCTAATGCAGCCGGGATTTTTTCAAGAACAAGGGAAAAACAGCCGCTTTCTTGTAATAGGAGTGCATCTTCAATTAATTCGTCAGCTTCCTGTTCATCGGTCGCTCTAACTTTGTAGGTTCCGAATTTGTAGATACTTTGAGGTGTAAGGCCAAGATGTCCCATTACAGGAATTCCAGCATCAACAATCTTCTTTACTGTATCAGCTATTGGTCGACCACCCTCCATTTTTACAGCATGAGCACCCGCCTCTTTCATCATGCGACCAGCATTGATTAATGCCTCTTTTCCAGTGACCTGATAACTCATAAAAGGCATATCTGCAATAACTAATGCTCTCTCAACACCTCTTACAACAGATGAGGTATGATAAATCATATGCTCAAGAGTCATTGGAACTGTTGTTTCATATCCCGCGATCACATTCGATGCTGAATCACCTACTAAAATTACTTCAATACCAGCTTCATCAATGATTTTCGCCATGGTATAATCGTAGGCAGTGAGCATGCTGATTTTTTCACCAGCTGCTTTCATATCTACAACAGTGCGTGTCGTGATTTTAGATTTAGGTGATTCCCCTTTTTGAGTACTCATTATTCTTTATCTACAATTGCCGCAGAAGCTTCTATTTCACAGGTCACTTCTCCGTCAACAGTGGCTACCCCTTTCATAGAAACAAAATTTCTTCTGAATGACTCAAGTTTTACTTCAAAATGTAATTGGTCTCCAGGAACTACCTGTTTGCGGAATTTGGCATTCTTGATGCCTGTAAAAACCATAAGTTTTGAATCAGGATTTTCCTGCTGCTTCATGAGCATAATTGCACCGCATTGAGCAAGAGCTTCAACCTGAAGCACTCCAGGCATTATTGCTTTACCAGGGAAATGCCCGTTAAAAAATTCTTCATTAGCAGTCACATTTTTAATAGCGACAATATGTTCCTCACCCAATTCAAGTACCCTGTCGACCAAAAGGAATGGGTAACGGTGAGGAATAACTTCTTTAATTTCTTCGATGTTCATCATAGGTGTAAAGGATTTAAGGCCTTGAATATACAATTATTGAACTAATCCAACATAAACATAAGCGATACCGCCGGTCAGCTTGATTGCTTCTGTTTCAGCAAAAGAGCCTGTCTCTTCCATAAGTGATAGAAACTTTGGACCTGCAGGAAATGCAGCACTTGTTTTAGGAAGGTAAGTGTATGCGTCTCTGTTACCGCTTAACCATCCGCCAACAGCCGGCATAATGGTTTGGCTGTATAATTCGTATGGGAACTTAAGAAGTCCTTTTGGTTGTCCGAATTCAAGAACTACAACTTTCCCACCTGGTTTAACAACACGGGCCATTTCTCTTAAGGCAACAACCGGATCATCGACATTTCTAATTCCAAATGCTATGCTGGAAATATCAAAACGGTTATCCTCATATGGCAAGTCCATTGCATCAGCAACTTCAAAATCAATAACCAGTTTATTCTTTTGAGCTTTTCCTGGTGCATGATCAATCATTTCTTTGCAAAAATCAGTACCTAAGACATAGCCTCTGTTACCAACCGCTTTTTTGTATTCAATGGCAAGATCACCAGTACCTGTAGCGCAATCCAGTACATGATCCCCAGGTTTAACACCACTGGCTTTAATGGTTGCTGCTCTCCATCCGTGATGCACACCAAATGACAATACAGTATTTACTCTGTCATAGTCATCAGCAATATCAGCAAACATGTTTCTTACTTTTTCACTCATTCAGAAAAAATCTTTTAATTTTAAAAAATGACATAATCACTTAGGTGATCTGTTCTGTTTAGTTGAACCGCTTTAAAGCTCCGATCAATCCATTTAATATGATTTATTGAACCATTTACATGCTTTATTTCATGCATATTCTTTAAACCATAGCCTAGCCATTCAGATAAAAGTATTCTTAGTAGCCTTCCGTGTAGCACAAATGCAATATTCTCATAGCTTTGTTCATTCAGGATTTCATGAACTTTCGATGATGCTCTATCAAAAGCCTCAATAGGTGATTCACCACCAGGTATGGGGTAATCTATATTACCTGAACTCCACTGATTATGAATGTGCATGAGTTCATTCCTGATTTCCTCAAAATTTCTACCTTCAAATTCGCCAAAGGAAAGTTCATCAAGTTCTTCATAGCACTTGAATTTACCTTTCTCAGATACAAGAGGCTCCGCAGTTTGATGAGTTCTTATTAAACTACTGGCCACAATCAGATCTAATTCAATGTGATCTAACGCTTGTGCCACTTCTTTGGCTTGTTTCTTTCCAAGATCATTAAGAGGCGCATTAATACCTCTTCCTTGTATTTGTTTTGCCCGGTTTACATCCGTCTCACCATGACGGATCAGGAATACATTCATGAGCTGTTTTTAAACTTTCTGATTTGATAGAAATGTGTGACGCTATTAAGCTCTAAAGGTAAGGATAATGTATTTCTTATCCATTTTTCCGATTACGATTGTAATGGATAAGATCAAAAAGCTGAGTCTCAATATCTTTAACTCCCTTCGTTAAAATACCTTCCGACATTGCATACTTAATCAATACCATATTGAAGACTTTATCTTCTTCAGACTTAAAACCACTTTTTCGAATCATAAGACTGGCGCGGTCTTTAATAAGCTTCAACAATGGAAATTTCACAATTACGAAGAGAATGAAAGCCACAGTTAAATATTCATAAAACTCCTTCATTCCCAGATAAGAGAAAAACACCAGACTAAACACATATATGAATATGTTATTACTGATAAGACGAACAATACCGCTGGTCAATACAGTAACAAATGCGGATTTAAAATTAGACCAGGCCAGATAGATAAGAATACTTCCAATAAAGGCTATATACACGTTTACTTGAAGAATGAACATGATTGCAAAAGCAATAAGACTTAAACTGCTACTGCTTTGCATCCACCGATCAGCAATCTTGAGTAAGAATTCAAGTGAATAGATGTCCAATAAACCTGGGGTATACTTCTGAATTTGGTCTCTGCTTATGAAGTACCAGTTACCACCCGGTGAAAGTATTCCGAATGGTGTTTCCATTAATGCACTTTGTTCATCGCCAGCCATATTAAGCCCTAGCCACTGTTAAAATATTGATATTACCGACGTGTACACTTTCCAGGAGTTTAGCTAACTCAAAAGTTGTAGCACCTGTCGTAAACACATCATCGACCAAAATAATGTTTTTACCCTCAAGCTGCTCTTTCGCGTTCATCTTAAATGCACCCTTTATATTTTGAGCCCTGTTTTTAAGCCCAAATATAGTCTGAGTTCCTGTTTTCTTCTCTCTTATGATGCTGTCGTCATCTTCTAATCTTAAATTCAATGCAGAAGAAACTCCTCTTGCTATTTCAAATGCCTGATTATAACCTCTTTTTCTTTTTTTGGCGGTATGTAATGGCACTGAAATGACTACTGTTTCGTCTGAACAAAAATCATCCGACCAAATATCCTTGAATTCTTTTCCGAGAAATCTTCCAAAATCGTATCCAATTTCTTTATGAAACTGATACTTAAATTTATGTAACACATCTTGAAGTCTGCCACCTTTATCAAACTCATATAATGAATAGATATGAGTCACTAAATTGGGTTTTATTATATAATCATTATTGTGATCATACCTTTCAAAGCCATTTTTAAGGCAGTTTTTACATAATCTAAACTCAAATTCACCCAATAAATGTGAGCAGGAAACACATACTCTCGGAAAGATTAAGTGTTCCAATCCTTGCCTGATATCTCTCAAATATGATTTCAACATGTTACTCTCTCTTGATTTGAAATCAAGTTATTAGACATTAACTGCTTTTACAATGTTCAATTATTAATTAGATTCACAAAAAAGTGCTCAACTAAAGATGCTTATGCCCTCAATTGGACTTGATTTAGCCGCCGTCAGAAAAGAGAAAAATATGAGCCTGGAAGAGATTCAATCTCTTACCAAGATTCCTTTGTCTACTCTTAAACAGCTCGAAGATGGTAGCCTATTTGAAAATACTCCTGATCAGTATAAGACATACATTCGCAGTTTTGTGCGCAGCTATGGAAAAGCACTAAAAATCGATGATGATGTGCTGGTAGCTTCACTGGACGCATATGAGGTTGGGATCTATAAGAATGAAATTCTTCTGGATCAGGAAATGAAACCTAAAACCTACCCTCTGTTTGAACTGGATGATAAAAAATCACCAACCATCGAAACAGATGCTTTAGCTAATAAGGATTCTGAATCAGTTGGTGAAACAGTTAAACATCAATCTGTACCATCTACAAAAGCATCCGAAACAACGCCTGCATATGTAGCATCACCAAAACCACCCACCGTAGATAGTATTGATTGGGTTGGAATGGGTAAGAAATTCTCAGATCCAGAAGTTAAATCCAGAATCTGGATATTAGCGAGCGCATTCATACTCATCATCATAATTGCAGGAGCAATATTTGTATTCAGAGCTGAAATCTTTGGAATTGAAACTGATAAGAAGGGAGAATCAGAAGAAATCACTTCTAATGAAGCCGATAATACAGAGGAGTCAAATGATGACATCCCGGAAATGATCGTTGATCCAGTTCAGCCTCCTATAAACGAAGACAATTCAGTTCAGCAACAGGCAGAGGAATCTATCTATCCGAGTGTTGATTCAGATACACTCGAAATTTTGGTTTATGCTGCATTCGACAAACTTGAGCCGGTACGTGTAACATCTGATTTATCATCACAAACAAACCCCTACTGGATTGAACAAGGTGAAGCTTTCAGATTTCAGTTCAGAGACACTCTTTTAGTTCGTGGACAGTATAGCCGAATGCTACTTCTGTTTAATGGTCATATAGTTGAAAATTTCAGACAGCAGTATTTTAATCCTACTTTCAATTCCGTGATGATCACAAGAAACATATTTGAAAATGATTCTACATTCAGAATGCCTGCTCCTGATGAATTTCCTTTCGATGAAGGTGCTCCAACATCCATAATCAATGCTTCTGATTTGAGATGACCCAAGGTGAAGCGGCCATTAGGGTTGAGGAATTAAGGAATTTACTGAATCGGGCTAATGAAGCTTATTATCAAGATGCTGCCCCTTTCATAAGTGATCGTGAGTTTGATGAATCCCTTAAAGAACTCGAGCAATTAGAGAATCAATTCAATCTGGCTACCGTTGATTCTCCAACACAGAGAGTAGGTGGAGAACCGTCAAAAGAATTTGCTTCAGTGGTGCATCCTGTACCTATGCTTAGCCTTGATAACACTTATAACGAGGATGAGTTAAACGATTTTGATGCCCGCGTTCAAAAAATATTAGGCCACTCTGACTACAACTACCTAACCGAATTAAAATTTGATGGAGCTTCCATCCGGCTACGATATGAAAATGGTAATTTGGTTCTGGGAGCAACTCGTGGAGATGGAACAAAGGGTGATGACATAACACGGAATGTAAAAACCATTCGTGATATTCCTCTAAAACTGAAAGGTAACTATCCTGAAGTTGTTGAGGTACGCGGAGAAGCTTATATGGAAAGAGCTGCATTCGCAAGACTCAACAAAAAGCGTGAAGAAGATGGTCTGGATGTTTTTATGAACCCCAGAAACTCAACCGCTGGTTCATTGAAAATGCAAGACCCGGTTGCAGTAGCTCAACGACCTATTCGGTTTTTTGCATTCGATATTTTGTTTGAAAACAATTTTGAGCCAACCCAAAAGGAGAAAACAGAGCTAATTAAATCTTTTGGTTTCCCGCTTTCTGGCTACACAGAAATCTGTGATAATATTTCAAAAGTTCATGATGTAATAAAAAACTGGGATGAATTGAGACATTCACTGCCATATGATACAGATGGGGTTGTAATAAAAATTAATCAGACTTCTTTCAGAGAGCAATTAGGCAACACATCAAAATTTCCCCGTTGGGCAATAGCTTTTAAATTTGAAGCTGAACAAGCTACTACAACATTGAATGATATTACACTACAGGTTGGGCGACTAGGATCAATTACCCCTGTAGCCGAATTAGATCCTGTTTTATTGGCTGGCACAACGGTTAAAAGAGCTTCTCTTCATAATGAAGATGAGATTCGCAGAAAGGATATTCGAATCGGAGATACAGTTCTGGTTGAGAAAGCAGGTGAAATAATTCCTCAGATTGTCGCTGTAGTTGATCCGGATAATGAATCTCGGGGTAAGGAGTTTATTTTCCCTGATAGATGCCCCGAATGCAATACACCCCTTGTAAAATTTGATGGGGAAGTTGCCTGGAGGTGTGTCAATACTGTTTGTCCGCCACAGGTTAGAAGTAGAATTGAACACTTTTCTTCGAGGGATGCTCTCGATATTGAGGGTCTTGGTGAATCTGTTGTTGATCAGTTAGTTAATGCTAAACTCATTAATACTTATGCTGATATTTATGAGCTACAAAGGGATCAGATTGCTGAATTAGATAGAATGGCAGAGAAGTCTGCACAGAATCTAATTGATGGTATAGAAAGCAGTAAGCAGCAACCCTATGAAAGAGTATTGTATGCATTAGGTATTCGGTTTGTGGGAAAAACTGTTGCTAAAGATCTGGCAAAAGCATTCCCGACTATGCAAAGCTTAATGAATGCAAATGAAGAAGAATTACTTTCAGTTGATGCAATTGGACCTAAAATTGCTGAATCTGTTGTGAGTTTCTTCAGTGAGCCTCATAATCATGAACTCATTGAACGTCTACAATTGAATGGACTTCAATTTGAAAAAAAGCAGGCTCAACTTAGTTCTAATGTCCTGGAGGGTAAAAAGATTGTCTTAACAGGCACACTTCCAACATTAGGAAGAAAGGAAGCATCAGAACTGATAGAAAAACATGGTGGTAAAACAGCCTCATCTGTAAGTAAAAATACAGATTATGTGCTTGCAGGTGAATCTGCAGGATTTAAATTGCAAAAAGCTAAAGATCTTGGCATCAGTATTCTTGACGAAAAGACCTTCCTTGAATTAATTGGCGAATGAAGTTCAATTAACGTAGATTTTTTAAAACGCTGAACAAATCAGCAACCACAAGACGGCAAGTGGAAGAATGAATTTTTTATCAAAAATAGGTCTGGCTCCTAAGAAAAAAGAATCTATCCCGATGGTTGGGGATAAGAAAAAGAAGGAAGAGCAAAAACGGACCATCAAAAATAGTTTGATCATCAGAAGCAGTATCTTTATTGGCTTTCTGATTGTCATATTCCTCTCTCTCCCCTTTGGAAATCTGCAAAGAACTACCAATTATGAGGTTCTTCAACCATGGAGAGATAATGACTTAGTGGCACCTTTTACATTCTCTTTAAATAAGACATTAGAAGAGATACAGGATGAAGAATATGAAATCAGAGCTAATACTCTTCCTATCTATGTAATTCGTCGTGGTGCAAACATCACCATAAATAACAGGATAGACACAGTAGCTCTTCGAATTCAGCCAGTACTGGATGCCTACACTGAATGGCAGGATTCAAAAGAACTCAGTGATGCAGCTTCATTTAATGACAGCCTTCGTTTCGCTACAGAGCTTTCAAGAACTAGTGTTCAGCTAAGCGATGACTCATGGCAGGTTTTGCTTGATTCTTACTATGATGTCTATTCCAATGATCTTGGTGACAACAGGCTGGTCTTCAACGCTCTTAGACAAAGACTTAACATCATTATTAATAATCTGTTAAATGACGGGATTATAAATTTAAATAAGAGTAAACTGAGTTCATCCGAGATTACTGTTCGAGACTTAAGAGAAAGTACAGAGCGTACTTTAAATGTCGACAATGTTCGAGACCGAAATGAGGCTATTGAATTTGCTCAATTCAGGCTCTCCAGGTTTTTTAATGAATCAAATACACAGTTAGGAGTAGAGTTATTCAGTACAGTGATTGCTCCTAATTATATTTTTAGCGAGGCAAATACTGAAGCAAAAATTCAAGAGGCCATTACCAACATTTCCAAGAAAAAAGGCGCAATTACACAAGGGCAGGTTATTATCAGACGCGGTGATATTGTAACTGAGGAGACAATTAACATCCTAAATAGCCTGGCTGAAGCACGTTCTTTAAATGCCACTGACCTGGAAAGATGGCTTCGTTACGTTGGTATAGCTCTGGCTGTAACCATGATCTGCGTGATGTTTTACCTCTACCTCTTCCTCTATCGAAGACCAATTGTTGAAGATAATTCAAAGTTTCTTCTGGTTTTTCTACTCTTATCACTTGTAATTATAGTGATGAGTTCAATTATTGATGTTCAGGGTATTAACGAGTATATCATGCCGCTGGCCATTGCGCCGATTATACTTACAATCATATTTGACTCCAGGGTCGGTATCGTTTCTGCTACCACCTTATCAATTATCGCAGCTGTGATTGCCGGTAATAATTTCGAATTTACAGTAGCAGCAATTGCTGCATGTAGTTTGGGAGTCTTTTCTGTGCGTGATATTAAAAACAGGTCTCAATTCTTCTTTACCACTCCTGGCATTGTATTTATCACATATGTGATCGTAATTGGCGGATTTAGTTTATCTCGGTATTCAAGCATTGATGAATTTGGTTTTAACATCATGATGGCTGGAATCAGCTCATTATTCATCTTATTTACCTATCCGTTTATTCTTCTTATTGAGAAGACATTTCGTGTGACTACCGATTTTACTCTTCTTGAACTCAGCGATACCAATAGACCTGTACTCAAAGACTTGATGATGAAAGCTCCCGGTACTTTCCATCATAGTTTACAGGTAGCAAACCTTGCTGAAGCTGCTGCTGCTGCAATAAATGCCAACTCTCTGCTATGTAGAGTCGGATCTCTTTATCACGATATTGGTAAAATGGATAAACCTGAGTATTTCGTTGAAAACCAGGGTGATACAAATGAGCATGAAAAGATCAAACCACAGATAAGTGCACTTGTAATCAAAGCTCATGTGACTGAAGGTATTAAGATTGCTGAGGAGAACAATATTCCTGACCAGATTATTGATTTCATCCGTACACATCATGGCACTTCTGTTATTCGATATTTTTATGAAAAGGCTAAAGATGATCCGGAATTGAAAAGCGAAATCATGAAAGAAGATTTCAGATATGAAGGTCCGCTACCATCAACAAAAGAAACAGGTATTGTCTTAATTGCGGATACCATTGAAGCTGCTTCAAGAGCAATGAAAGATCCAACTTACAATAAGCTTAAAAACCTTATTGGAAAGCTGGTTGATGATAAAGTGAGTGAAGGTCAACTCAGTCACTGCCCTCTTACTTTCAGAGATCTTCAACTTATTAAACAGGCATTTTTAACTATTTTGGCTGGTGTTTACCACAGCAGAATTGAATACCCAGAAGATGAAACTGCGAAACTGGCTGAGAATACAACCCAACAGGAAGCGCAGAAGAAATAATCATGCAATTTGAAAGGGAATTGAATCACTACCTGCAGTTTGTAAAACTGGAGAAGGGATTGAGTGAAAATTCCATTGTTGCATATAGGAATGATCTTTCGCGTTATCTCACCTATGTTCAGAACGAACTCAAACTCAATGATATTTCCGGAATTACACTGAAACACATTGAGGATTATCTGGACGAACTCATTGGTCTTGACCTTTCAGTTGGATCTATTGCCAGAAACATTTCAAGTATTCGCGGGTTCCATGAATTTTGTGTAGTTGAGGATATGACCTCAGCAAATCCTGCAGAACTTATTGAACTGCCAAAAAAAGCAAAAAAACTCCCTGAAGTACTGGATGCTGATGAAATTGATGCCATTTTGGGAGCTGTTGAAACATCAGAGCCTGTTGGTATTCGGGACGCGGCTATTCTAGAGTCACTTTATGCTACAGGAATGAGAGTTAGTGAACTGGTTGGACTTGAACAGGACCGCCTCTTTTTTGAAATCGGTTTTATTCGAGTGATTGGAAAAGGTTCAAAAGAAAGATTGGTTCCTATAGGTGAAGTAGCGCAGGAAGCACTAGAACACTATATGAAATATGCCCGACCAGAGTTCATTAATACTGATAATCCTGAAAAAGCTGAAAATAAAATATTCCTGAACCAGAGAGGTGGTCCGCTTAGTAGAATGAGCATCTGGAATATTGTTCAGAAATACACTCAAAAAGCTGGTGTAAAGAAACATGTTTACCCTCATATCTTCAGACATTCATTCGCAACTCACCTACTCGAAGGAGGAGCTGATTTAAGAGCAGTTCAGGAAATGCTGGGACATGCTTCAATTTTAACCACAGAAATATACACTCATGTCGACCGTTCATTTCTGCATCAGGTCCACAAGGAATTCCATCCAAGAGCTTGATTAACAAGTTGACTTTAGCATTATTAAAACTGCTATTTTAGCTCAACAATAAAAACGTTCTATCCGATACATCTATACATGAAGAAAATTTTATCTCTGCTTCTTTTCCTTTTCCTGATAAACACTCATATCCATGCTCAGATTGGTTGGCCAAAAGCCTATGAAAATGCTCTGGTTGTTTCTGCAGAACAAAGAGCTTCAGAAATTGGTGTAGAAATACTTAAACAAGGTGGAAATGCCGTAGATGCTGCAGTTGCTGTCCAGTTTGCTCTGGCAGTTACGCTTCCGAGAGCTGGGAATATTGGTGGCGGTGGATTCATGGTGATTCGATTAAAAGATGGAACTCTTGCTGCACTGGATTATCGTGAAAAAGCTCCAGCTGCTGCTTCCAAAGACATGTATCTGAAGAATGGTGAAATTGTACCTGGTTTAAGTACTAAAGGTGCGTTAGCAGTGGGTGTACCAGGAACGGTTGATGGTATGATTAAAGCACTGGATCGCTTTGGAAGGCTTCCACTGGAAACAGTTATTGCCCCTGCAATAGAACTTGCCAAGAACGGGTATGAATTATCCTATACACAGGCACAAAGCTTGAATGGTTCAAAAAATAGCTTCCTTGAATTTGAAAGTTCGAAGCGGTACTTCACTAAAGCTGACACTACAAACTATGAAGAGGGTGAACTCTTTGTTCAGCAAGATTTGGCTAATACACTCGATCAGATTTCTAAATTTGGCAGAGAAGGATTTTATAATGGAGTGACAGCGCGTCTGATTGTAGATGAAATGCAACGTAATAATGGGCTCATCACTTTGAAAGATTTAAGTGATTACGAAAGT
>CBFHVG010000066.1:0-22616 GCA_965659005.1 uncultured Balneolaceae bacterium | reverse complement strand
AGCGGGAATAGCTCAGTGGTAGAGCATCACGTTGCCAACGTGAGGGTCGCGAGTTCGAATCTCGTTTCCCGCTCATTTTGATATATAAGCCCAGTTGCATGAAAAGCAGCTGGGCTTTTTTTGTGGATATTCAAAAATGATAACCTAGGCCCCCTTAATCTCTTCCTTCATCGCATCCACAAAGCGATCCAGCTCTTCTAGCGTTGTATATACATTTGGAGTTACGCGTATACCTTTGAACTGAGGATGATTAATAGGCGTAGTTATTATCCGATGTTTTGCCCAAAGATTATTGTTCAGGGTGTTAGGTTCGAGACCTTTTATTTCAACAGTCGCAATAGCACAGGCATATTTTGGATTTCGACTGGTATGAAGAGCAATTTTCTCATCATCAATCAACTGATCAATCCAGTAGTCATTCAGATATTTTAATCGTGCTTCCTTACGCTCCGATCCAATGCCTTCGTGGAATGTTATAGCTTCCCCAATAGCCAGATAATTGGCTGCTGGGTGGGTTCCTATTTCTTCATACTTGCGAATATCTTCATCCATGGAGTCTGGTGCGGCCATCATCGGCCAGAGATCTTTGATCTTAGATTTTCTGACGTACAACATCCCT
This sequence comes from uncultured Balneolaceae bacterium, assembly GCA_965659005.1. Classification (GTDB taxonomy): domain Bacteria; phylum Bacteroidota; class Rhodothermia; order Balneolales; family Balneolaceae; genus CAYPTY01. Next base: position 21,997 of record CBFHVG010000066.1, on the reverse strand, counting down.
GTCCCATGGGGTGCGTACAGCCATTTATGCAAACTGGTAGTGTAATAATCACAATCCAGATCAGCATGCTTGAACTCAAAATGTGCAAAAGCATGGGCTCCATCCACTATAACAGGAATTCCTTTTTTGCGAGCCATTTGAACAACCTTCTTTACGGGTAGAATTTGACCAGTGATATTGATGATATGACTCATCAATATCATTTTCGTTTTTGGAGTGATATTCTTTTCAAAGAGATTAACGATTTCATCATCATCTTCAGCAGGCACAGGAATACTAAACTGCTTAAGTTTGATTCCTTCTCTGCGTTCTCTTTGCTGGAAAGTGGTTATCATTCTTGGATAATCCTGGTCAGTAGTAAGAACTTCGTCGCCTTTTTGTAGATCAACACCTAATTGACAGATTTGAAGGCTTTCGGAGGCATTACGGGTCATCGCAATTTCTTCAGGATCGACTTCAAACATACGTGCCAATCTTTGTCTGACCCCTTCTCTTCGAGGTTCCAGAATACGCCACATATTATAAACAGGAGCCTGGTTGGAGAAATCCAGATGTTTCTTCATAGCTGCCTGAACATACTCAGGCGAAGGGCTAACTCCGCCATTATTCAAATTGATAAGGCTCCGGTCTACTGTAAATGCCTGTTGAACACGGAACCAGAATTCTTCATCTGTAGCAAGTTCAGTTGCAGATCCGGTAAAATTCTTGAGATCCTCCAGAAGAAGATTAGAATCTTTGAAGTTCAAGAGTGGTGCGAATGCCAGTGCGGCAGAACCGGTAGCAATGTTTTTTAGAAATTCTTTTCGTGTACTCATAATAGACCTGATTAATTGTACTTGAATTAGCTAATAGAAGACCAAAAAATCAAATGATGCAGTCAAAAGTATCATGTAATTGGGAATGACTCTTAATCCCAGCTAAGAATAACCTTACCGCAAGATGTAGACTCCATGGCATCAAAGCCTTTCTGAAAGTCATCAACGTGAAATCGATGGGTGATAATTGGTGATACATCCAGACCTGAAATCAGCATTTGCTCCATCAGATACCAGGTTTCATACATTTCCCTTCCATAAATACCCTTTAGGCTCAATCCTTTAAAGATGATCTTATTCCAGTCGACCTGAGTACTATTTGGCAGAATACCTAAGAGTGCAATTTTTCCGGAATTGTACATGTGTGAAATCATCTGGTTGAAGGCCACAGGAGAACCTGAACATTCCAAACCGATATCGAAACCTTTCATGCCCAAGTCATGCATAACATCCCCAAGCTCTTCATTCATTGGATTGACGATTCGTGTTGCTCCGAATTTCTTAGCTAATTCAACACGATAATCACTGGTTTCAGTAGCAATCACATTTCTTGCACCGGCAAATTTCGCTATAGCTATGCACATGGCACCAATCAATCCTGAACCTGTAATCAAAACATCTTCCCCAATAACAGGAAATGATAGAGTGGTATGAGTTGCGTTTCCGAGAGGATCCATGATCGAAACAATCTCGTCAGGAATTTTAGAATTTATCCTCATCACATTGGAAGCAGGTATTTTTACATACTCAGCAAAGGCCCCATTGATGTTTACACCTACTCCCAGTGTTTCCTCACAAATGTGCTGTCGACCTCTTCGACAATTTCGACAACGCCCACAAGCAAGGTGCCCTTCGCCGGTAACACGATCACCTTCCTTAAACTCAGTAACCTCGGAACCAAGCTTAGCAATATGCCCGACATATTCATGCCCAATGGTCAGGCCTACAGGAATGGTTTGTTGTGCCCATTCATCCCACAAATAAATATGTAAATCCGTACCACAAATGGCAGTTTTTGAGATTTTGATGAGAACATCATTGGGGCCGATTTCCGGAATTGGAATATCTTCCATCCAAATTCCTTTTTCTCCTTTGGTCTTAACCAGTGCTTTCATGAGTTATGCTATAAGTTGGTAAATAAATGCCACCAAAAGTATTTGTGGAAGCTAATAAATGCAAGATATGTTACATTTATGGAATGATCTCTTCACATTGATAATTCAAGTATTCGAAACCGAAAAAATTAAGAATAAATTATGTATACACAGTTCCAGAAACATCTTCAAAAAGAGCTTTCAGAAATTAATAGTGCTGGTTTATATAAAGATGAACGCATAATTGTTTCTCCACAAGATGCCGAGGTGACACTCGATACAGGTCAGAAAGTAATTAATTTTTGTGCTAACAATTACCTGGGATTGTCAAATGATGAAAAGTTAGTCGAGTCGGCAAAGGAATCCCTAGATTCTCATGGTTATGGAATGTCATCCGTTCGTTTTATATGCGGTACAACTGATGTACATAAAGAATTGGAACAAAAGATCGCTGAGTTTTATGGTACCGAAGACACCATTTTGTATGCAGCATGTTTTGATGCCAATGGTGGATTATTTGAACCTTTACTTACAGCTGAAGATGCTATCATTTCTGATGCACTCAACCATGCTTCCATTATTGACGGGGTAAGGTTATGTAAAGCTGCACGTTATCGCTATAAAACAGCTGATATGGAGGATCTTGAAGCGCAACTGATCAAAGCCCAGGAGCAGCGTTTCAGAATAATCGTTACAGATGGTGTTTTCTCTATGGATGGTAATGTAGCCCCAATGGATAAAATTGTTGAACTGGCTAATAAGTATGATGCCATGGTGATGGTGGATGAATGCCATTCAGCCGGTGTTGTTGGTAAGACCGGACGAGGCGTGACAGAGCTGTTCGATATTATGGGTGAGGTTGAAATCATCACCGGCACCCTGGGTAAGGCTTTTGGTGGAGCCATTGGTGGATTTACAACAGGTAAGAAAGAGATTATCGATATGCTTCGTCAGAGAAGCAGACCCTACCTGTTTTCAAACTCTATTCCTCCTCTAATTGCTGCAGCTGGAGTGAAAATGTTTGATATCATGACAGAAACGAATGACTTACAGGAGAAGCTTCAGTCGAACATTGCCTATTTCAATTCTGAAATCAAAAAAGCCGGTTTTGATATTAAGCCAACTCAGTCAGCTATTGTTGCAGTTATGCTGTATGATGCAAAGCTTTCCAAAGAATTTGCGGCAAGATTACTTGATGAAGGTATTTACGTGATTGGATTCAGTTATCCGGTTGTTCCAAAAGAACAAGCCAGAATCAGAGTTCAGTTGTCAGCTGCTCACGATAAAGTGCACATTGATAAAGCAGTTGAAGCATTTACCAAAGTGGGTAAAGAGCTGAATGTTATTTGAGTAATATTAGAGAAAAAATTAAGCCTCGATGTAGAATAGTATCATCGGGGCTTTTTTTATTGGTTAGAAATACCATCGACAACTGAATAATTTCAGCATATTCAGTACGTTATCTTAGTTTGTGACGAGTCACACGAAATATAAATGAGCCCAGCTACTTTGAAATATCTTTCCCTTCTGTTGTTACTTATAGTTTTTTGCATTTCCTGTACGAATACAGGCACTGACTCAAATTCTAATGCTGGAGATATTCAAAGAATTGAGCTTTCGGATGGGATAATTCTTGATGTATTTATTCCAGCAAACTTTTCATCAACTCAGAGTTATCCTCTTTTGCTCCTGAATGATGGTGAAATCATGTTTGGTAGTTCTAATCTGAGGATGGATGAAATTATTCAACTAATGATTGATGATGAACAAATTGAACCAATCATAGCTGTTGCTATACATGAATCAGGAAACAGAGAAGATTGGTACATGCCATACGAAGATCAATGGATAACGGATAATTGGGGTGATTACGAACCAAAAGCTGATTTTTACGCTCAGACTATATTCGAAACAATTATTCCCAGAATCGAAGCAGAATACAATATAGATAAGGAAGAAGTTGGTATTCTAGGTGTTTCGCTCGGTGGATTAGTATCAACATGGATGGGTTTACAATACCCTGAACAAATAAAATATTCTGCAGGATTATCTGCTTCACTATGGGCTGGTGATTATGAGATATTTAATGATGTAGACCTTAGTTATGATTTGGGACAGAAATTCTGGTTCGACATAGGTACGGCTGAATGGAATTACTATGTGCCACTTTATCAAGCTTTGGATTCTGCAGGTTTAGAGCCTGGAGTTCAGTCATTTTATCTGGAGGTTCCTGATGGTGGACATAATAGAAACTCATGGGTTGCTCGAATTCATCAACCATTACAAGTTTTCTATGGACTGGAAGAAGATGTAGCACCGGTGAGAATGGAGGTTGTACTGGAGTGTATTCCTAGTGTAACTACACCGGGTTTAAATTTCAGGCGGATGAATCCCATCATTACCTTGTCAAATGGCGTTAATTACTCATTAGCACATGCAGCAAATTATACCCTGCTCAGTGGTTCCGCTCAACTTGGAAGTGATGGAAGCTTTATTAGTGATCCAAATTCTGCATCCCGAGTACTCATTGAATACAAAGAATTCAGCCAATCACTTATTTTGCCACAAGGGTGGTGCCTGTAGACTCTTGAACTTAGTAGGTTAAGAATTGGAACAATAAAAATGTTCTAATGTTTAATTTACTTTAGAACTCATAGTTTTTTTCCAAATATTCATCAACATACACGACATGAAATCATTTTCATTCTCCATTTATTTCATTGCTGCAATGATCCTTATTTCTGCCTGCAGTAATTCAACAAAATCAGATTCTGAAACAGGGAGTTTAACATTGACACTCACTGATGCTCCTTTTCCAATTGAGCTTGTTAGTGAAGCAAATGTGACCATTGACAGAATTGAAATCAGAAGAGATTCAACTGAGGAAGAGAATCCACCTTTCATAACTCTAACTGAAGAAACTCAATCATTTAATCTTTTAGATCTTCAAAATGGCCTCAAGGCTACCTTGGTAGACTTAGATGTTGAAGCTGGAAGCTATGATTTGGTGAGGTTATATGTTTCCGAAGCAAGTATAGTGCTGAATGATAATTCAACATATGAGTTGAACGTGCCTAGTGGGGCACAAACAGGAATTAAAGTATTTATCGATCCTAGTATTGAAGTAGCAGGTGGTTTAACAACGGAACTTTTACTGGATTTCAATGTGGCGAAATCATTTGTTGCAAGAGGGAATCCTAATAGTCCGTCAGGAATTAGTGGATTTAATTTTAAACCAACGCTGAAAGCAGTAAATGCCTCATCAGCAGGAAGAATTGAAGGTATTGCAAGTGATACTTCAGGAACTTTATTGGAAAATGTTCAAGTTGCATTAATTGCTGATGCTGACACATCTTTTGCTTTTACTGACTCCCTAGGTTTCTATTCAATAATTAGTTTGACTGCAGATGAATACTCACTTGAAGCTTCTTTAACTAATTTTGAAGATTTGAATATTCCAGTAGTTACTATTACTGCTGGTAACTTGACTACCCAGAATTTGGAGTTAACACCATCTTCAAACTAAGTCCAACTTCATATTTATAAAAGAAAAGCCCTCGATTCTTAATTCTGAGGGCTTTTTTATAGCTCACTAATCAAATTATTAGGCTTCTAGCCTTGGAGTTCCAGACCAACCAACTCGGTTTTGAGCCGTTGAATTTCAGCTTTTGCCTTATCGCTTATTTCCTCAAGCTGAGAAGCTGTTTCATCAAATAACTGCTCATAATAAGTGATGCCATCCTGTAAATTCTGTAAGAATTTCTGAATGTACTTCTCTTTTTTAGCAGATTGCTCAATCAGGTTATCATTGATTTTATTCTTGATATAGCTCACATATAATTCGAGCTCTTTTACGAACATGTTTGGGCGGTTTTTTAATGCCACTAAATCAATGCGACCATAGATATGGTCAACCATTTCTTTCAGACTTACCACCTTATTGAAATAAGCTGTATTCGGTCCAGGGCAGATAGCCACCCCTTGGGTTCCTTTGTTTACTTCAACTCCTTTATCCATTAAGGCACCATTCCCTAACCCAACGCAGAGACATACTTTCTCAACAATAGTCTTCATCAGGATTTTCATTTCATCAAGTGGTAACTCCATCGACATCAACTCATCAATTTTTGATTTTTGATACTTAACAGATGCTGTACAAAGGAGTTCATCACTAACTTCATTATTAAAAGCCAGATGCTTCTTAACACACGGTGCACCTGGTTTTCCTGAAGCAATTCGTTCATCTCTTTCAACTTCTGCAGAATTGCCCTTCACAGTATTGAAGGAAACTCCTAAAGGTGATACTTCACTCAAGTAATAATCTTCTTCGGCTGCATTTGTTAATAAATCCAGAGATTCTGTGTCGATGGTTACTGCCTCAGGTACTAAAAGAAATGGAGAACCCCAGCCAATAGAATTTGCCTGCTGGTGATCTAATAGAAACTCATGTTCTTTTGATGTACCAACACCTCCCTGAACGGTTAAAAGAATTTCAAGATGATCTAAATTTGATGGCCGATCTGTTTGAGCTAATGCATCACTAATGAGCGGTAAAAGGGTCTCTTTTAGAGTCTGCATATTCTCATTGAATTCTTTTAGAATTGGACCCATTAGATATCCATCAGTAGCGAAAGCATGTCCGCCACAGTTTAAACCAGACTCAATTCGATATTCAGATACCCAAATACCCTTTTTTGCAAGGAATTTACCTTGAATCAATGCTGATCGATAATCACTCACTTTTAAAACAATCTTCTTTTTAATGAAGCCACTTACATCCGGAAGGAAATCCTCAAATGTGGTGATATAACTGTATAATCGTGGATTTAATCCAGCCGAAAATATGACTGAAGATTCCAAGTCGCTATTGGCATATCCTCTTAAAGCAGCATGGGCATCATTAAATTCAACTCCATCTTCATCTTCTACTCCTTTGATTCCAGCACCATCAAGTTTGGTCATAATATTTACATCAATGGAACCTGGAGAAATTAAGGATCTAAGCTCTTCCTGGGCATCAAATTGATTATAAGCAGCCAGTTTTCTCATTGCATGGTATTTCAATTTCAAATCAGAATCTTCCGGAAGCATTTCAAAATACTTAGTGATCTCAGAATCCGTAGTGAAATCCGATTTCTTCAGTTTTAGAAAATTCAGATCAACAATTTTCTTAACCAGATTCAGATAGGCAGTGATTCTTCGTGCTCTGCAATCAGCTTCTTTTTCTGAAATTGGAGTAAATTCGAAATTATACTTTCGACTGTAGTATTCTCGCATTTTTTCCGTCAAGCGGTGATCAGTAATCGAGATTACTGAAGAAATTCCATAGTGTGCTACCTTAATAGGCGTATCAATAGTGTATCCAGTACCCATTACTGGTATATGAAAGGAGTGGGGGCTTGTGTAGGTCATTATTTTTTCCCGATTAGTCGTGTAAGCTAGAAATCTAATACGCAATTATGTATTTAAGATGAAGGGCCCCATAATCTTATCAGCACAATTAAGTCTAAATCATATTCATGCATTTTAGATTAACAGATCATGCTTTACATTCAGACATAACCAAATGGTCAAAACCCTTTCAAAATGATTAAAAGAAGTAGCTTAGCCTTAATCTGGTTCTTGTTTCTTACACTAAACGCACAGTCCCAGGATTTCCTTCGAGTGGATGGTCAACAGATTGTTAATGCTGATGGTAATTTTATTATCAAAAGTATTGGTACAGGGAACTGGATGATTCAGGAAGGTTATATGATGCAGTCGAGCAGAGTTGGAATTGGTACTCATACCCAGTTTCGAAATAAGTTGGAAGAAGTGATGGGAGAAGAGAAAACGGCAGAATATTATGAGCACTGGCTGAATAATCACTTCACAAAAACCGATCTGGACAGCATGAAGGCATGGGGCTTTAATGCACTTCGCCCCGCTTTGCACTATAAATGGTTTACACTTCCCATAGAAGAAGAACCTGTGAAAGGTGAGAACACCTGGATTGAAGCGGGTTTTGATAAGCTTGATGAATTAATGGATTGGGGAGCAGAAAATGAAATGTACATCATGCTTGATATGCATGGAGCTCCCGGTGGACAGGGTAAGAATTCCAATATCAATGATTACGATGAAACCCTTCCCAGTCTTTTTGAAAGTGAAGAAAATAGAGACAAGCTGGTTGCACTTTGGGTTAAATTAGCGGAGAGGTATAAGGATAACCCATGGTTTGGGGGTTATGACTTCATCAATGAACCGAACTGGAAACTGGGTGGCAATGGGAACCCCAATGGCTGCGGTTCTGAGAATAATGATGAACTCTGGGATTTACATCTTCGACTAACTAAAGCAGTCCGAAAAGTGGATCAGAATCACATCATTTATATTTCCGGAAACTGCTGGGGTAATAATTACTCCAGTTTCGAAAATCATCCATTAAATAGTTACGATGATAATACCGTTATAACCTTTCACAAATATTGGAATATAAACGATCAGGAATCCATTCAATGGGCACTGGATATGCGTGAGAAATACAATCGACCATTATGGATGAGTGAGTCGGGTGAAAATTCAAATCAATGGTTTGCTGATGCCATCTATCTGTTCGAACAAAACAATATTGGCTGGAGCTGGTGGCCGGTAAAGAAAAGTAGAGTGAATAATATTTTCAAAGTAAAGACTCCGGAAAGCTATAATAAGCTGCTTGATTCATGGGATGAAGGTAATGAGCCATTGAATGCTGAGGAAACATTTGCTGCTGTTATGGATTATTCAGAAGCTCATAAAACAGCTAATACTACAGTTGCGAGAGATGTTATATACGCCATGATAAATAATCAGGATCCGAAAGCCACTAAACCATTTAAAGAACATTTAGCTAGCGAATGGATAGCTTTTGTGGATTATGATTTGGGCAGAGATGGCTATGCATATGATGATAAGGTCTCAGACAATATTCGAGATGAAAACAACAGATCCAGATCTTGGAATGATGGAAGGATGTATAGAAATGATGGTGTGGATATCGGAAAAATAGATGATGACTATTATGTAGGCTGGACGGAAGAAGGTGAGTGGCTTCAGTTTACTCTATATGTAGAAGAAGAAGGGAGGTACAAGATCGAAATTGAGTCATCAGGTGATGCAGGTTCCATAAGTGTTGAAGTGAATGGGGAAGTAGCTGTTGGGAAGCATTTTTTGACAAGCTCTAAGGAGTGGCAAAAATCTTCAACTGGAGAAATTGTGCTTCCGAATGGAGAATTGAAGTTAAGATTTAGATTTACCGAAGGTGGTCCGTTCCTTAAAACATTCAGCCTAAAGAAAAGTTGATCAAAGTAGCTCCTCGAATAATATCAGTTAGAGAGCATCCTGATTATGCTCAAACAGCCATCAAGTTCTTTCAATCGAGGTGGCCGATTGTACCACCTCATTTATATGACGAAGGTATAAATTTGGCCTTGGTTACCGAAGACTCTATACCTCAATGGTATCTACTGGAATTGAATGGGCAACTCATTGGATGTGCCGGGCTGATTGATGAAGAATTAATCACCCGAAAAGATATATTTCCATGGTTATGCGCCTTATATATTGATGAAGATCACCGTGGACAAAATTATGCATCTTTATTAATTGAGAAGATAAAATTAGATACAAAGAAAGGCGGATTTGATCATTTGTATCTGGTCTCTGACCTTAAGAATTACTACCAGAAGTTTGGTTTTTCAGTATTAGGTGATGGGGAATATCCATGGGGAGACCTAACAAAGATTTATCAAATTAAAGTTTAGCAATCTGTAGGCAAGACAGTACTTTATTTATCGCCGAAAACTTCTACATTTCAGTGTTAATTAATGAAATTAAGTAAGTATGAGAGCCTTTTTAATCCTTTCCTTTCTCTTTCTGTTCATTTCATCATGTGATGAAAACAATCCGGAAATAGTTGAAATCACTATAACAGTAACGCCTGATCAAGCAGGTGAAGTGATTCCAACTACATCTTTACAAGTAGTGAAAGGCACAGAATTGAGTTTATTGGCTATGCCAACTGAGGCCTATACATTTGTTGAGTGGAGTGGTGCTGCAACATCTTCTGCAAATCCATTTAGCATCACAGCTAATGAGGATCTGCAGATTAATGCGAATTTCCTGATTAAAAATTATCCATTAACTATTACTACCGTTGGTAATGGTTCGGTCGCCGAAAGCATAGTGCAGTCAAAAACTGATTATGATCATGGCACAATAGTTCAGCTTACACCTGTTCCCTCTGAGAACTGGGAATTTGTTGAGTGGGCAGGTGATATTAATTCAACAGAGGAATCACTCACTCTCACCGTAACAGATCCAGTTGACTTAACAGCCGTATTCAGATTCACAACCATAGATCCTGTTGCTATAACAAAAACCAACCCGATGAAAATCTACATGCATTATATGCCTTGGTTTACATCTGGACCATTCGATGGAGGTTGGAGCCAGCACTGGACAATGGATAATAGAAATCCGGAGATTATCACGGATGGAAAGCGTGAAATAGCGTCTCATTTCTACCCATTAATCGGCCCATATTCATCAAAAGACCCGGATCTGGTGGAATATCATTTACTACTTATGAAATATGCCGGAGTTGATGCAGTATTGATTGACTGGTACGGAACTTATGATGTTTTTGATTACCGAGATAATCTGGAAGGTTCTAATGCACTCATTGATAAAATGGATGAAGTGGGTATGGATTTTGGAATTGTATATGAAGATCGAACCACTCCAAATGTGGTAAATGCAGGTCAGGCGTCCAATATTATTGAGGCTGCTACCTCTGATTTCAATTACATTTTCTCGAACTACTTCACAAATCCGAACTATGTTCGGGTTGATGGCGAACCATTAGTGCTCGTTTTTACTCCAATTGAAATTCAAACCCAATCGGCCTGGAATACTATTCTGTCTAATGCTCCTGAAGAAATGAAGTTTCTGTCCATCTGGGGAGAAAGTGGTGATCTTGGTTCAGCTGGTGATGGTGAATACTCTTGGGTTTTTAATGGCAATAATAATCATGATCAATTACTGAGAAATTTTTACGGTAGTATTAATTCTTCCTCGCTGCGTATTGGTTCTGCCTATCCGGGATTCGTTGATTTTTATGAAGAAGGAGGTAGAGGCAATATCATTGGTTGGGAAATACCTCATAATTCACGTCAAACTCTGGATTTAACACTGGGATTAGCATCGCAATACAATCTGGATCATCTTCAGCTGGTAACATTTAATGATTTCGGTGAAGGAACAATGTTTGAGCCAACGATGGAATTCGGTTACGACTTCCTGACCATTCTTCACGACTTTACTGGTGTTAATAATGATTTTGGGGGAACTGATATTCTTACCATTTATGAGATGATTAATGATCTCTACGATAAGAGAAAAGCTTTTGCAGGAGATACAGCTGTTCAGGATCAATTAAATCAAGTCTTTAACTATTTAGTATCACTTCAAATAAGTGAGGCGGCAAGTATTTTATCGAGTCTCCCATCTGATTAGAATAAGCATTTACATAAAACCCATTTACAATTTTTAATAGTTGGGTTTTTTATTTAATTGAATGCCAATCCACACTAACTAATTAATAAATAGGGACTAATATGGGATTAAAAGTGAACTCTAGGGCAAAGTACGCTTCGTACTTATTACTATTTGCAATCTTCTTCTATGGATGTCAAAGTCCGGTTGTTGAAACTACAACACTGGGTGAAGCCGAAGTTGAGCTGAATCAAACATTCATCGATGGACAATACATTGTTGTTTTTGATCAGAAAAAAGCAAAATTGAATATGGGTGATGAATCAGCCATTGATAGAACTCGTCTTCAGATTATGGAAGAAAGTGCTGTAACACCTGTATCATCATTGAAAGAATAAAATAGGACTCAACTATGAAATCACTTTTTATACTAACTCTGTTATTCTCTTTGTTTTCTGTTTCTTTACAGGCTCAGGATAGGCCAGATCCTCAGGTACCACAAGGTGAAAACCTGAAAGTACCAGAAGGCTGGGAAATTAGATTAGATAAAGCAATGGATAATCTTGTTGTTTCTGATAATCCTGATGAAGGTGATATCTATTTTGTAAATATGACTCCGGGTTGGCACCTAACTACAGGACCACGAGGTATATTCTGGCATCCGGCTAATAATGTTGAGGGGGATTTCGGGATAAAAGCGAATCTTTATCTCTTCAATACCAATGGCAGAAATCGTGAAGGATATGGGCTCTTTTTTGGTGGCCAAAACTTACAGGAAGATGACCAAAACTATATTTATTTCCTTCTAAGAAATACCGGTGAATTCCTGATTAAGGAGAGAGTAGGATCAGAAACTAAGCTCGTTCAGGACTGGTCAAAAAGTGAGCACATTGTTCTTTATACCGAAGATATGGGTGATGAAAATACAGCTGAGAATAATCTTCAGGTAAAAATCGAAGGTGATGAAATGGTTTTTGTAATAAATGGTGAAGAAGTTTCTCGTTTAGACAAAGGAAACCTTAACACCAACGGACACTTTGGATTACGAGTGAATCACAGAGTGAATTTACATATCAGTGACCTGGGAGAGATAACAAATTAATCTCAATCGTAAGAAGCCCAGAAGTATCCTAATTCAAACCCAATATAGTTAACAGGGTCCAGCGTACTGGCTGTTGCTCTTATATCAAATTTACCTAGCCTGAGACCAACATTTGGCAGTACTGTGAATTCTGAAAATTCACCCAAGAAATAACCAAGGTCTGATCCGATATATAATTTACCAAGGAAATAACGGGCGCCTGCTCCTATTAAAAAAGTATTTACTTCATCGGGACTATCCCCATTAGGAAGATCAACAGGGAACCAGCTCTGATATCCAGTATTAAGGCCCAGAGATAGTTTTTCTGTGATTGGAAATTCAACAGAACCATTAAAAGATACACCAACATCATATGCGTCGGAAAGACTAGATGACGGGCCTATAATCTGCAGAGAATTTGATCCAATAACCTGACCATTTGCTCCGTTTGAAATGAAAAGGCAAATTGCGAATACTAACGGATATAGAATTTTCATAATTCGAGTCATTCTTTATTTATGATTCTGGTTTAAGATGGATTTTAAAAAATTCCAGTAAATAATTCACTGCTTAATTCATTGAATGGATTATTGTAAAAATAATTGAAAATATTATCTTCTTAGTCCAAAATTGATCGTCAAGGGCACTGATCAAGCACTATTACTGTCATCAACACATTTATCCTCATGAAAAGAGTTAGAGCACTTCTTGCGTTAGCAATCGTTTCAATTATTTCATTAAATGCTGAAGCACAAACATTTCGACTAAATGAGATCATTAATCCCGCTGAATCAAATCTAAAATCTGTTTCAGGTAAACAATTCATTTCAATAAATAATCAGTTATTTGAAAATGATCTGTTAACAAAGGGAAGTGAATTAGAGGTTCAATTAGATTCAGAGACTTTTAAGCAGTTAGAAATTGTTCGTAAATCTAGATATACGAATGGATCGGTTTCATTCATCGCCAAAGAAACAGGTGAAAAAGGGTCTGTATTTTCATTCACCTATTCCAATGATACATTTAATGGGATTTTGTTTAATCAAGGAAGTGAACACATTGATTTTGTGACCGAAAACAATGCCAAGTTTATGACTAAGCAGTCAGATAATAATGTTGAACATCTTCAGTGTGCACTGAATGATGATAATCTGGAAGAATGGTCAACAAAATTTTATGAGGATGCTAAAAAGGTAGTTCGCCAAAAAACTTCATCTCTTGCTGGAAATGAAGTAATTGACTCAAGAGAGGATACTGTAACCATAGATCTCTTAATTGTTTATACAGAAGCTGCTGCAAATTGGGCTGTAACAAGTTCTTTCAGAAGAATTGAAGATGTTGTAGCTCAAGCCATGAATTTATCTCAAACAGCACTGGATAACAGTGATACAAAAGTAGATTTAAGATTGGTTAGCGCTATACAAATAGACCATGATGAAACAACAGATGAAGGATCAGGTGAAACACTTAGAAAATTAACAGCTTCTCCTGAGTACAACCCGTGGGGTGAGGAACCGGAAATGGATGAGGTTCATGATTATCGGGATTCACTTGGGGCGGATGTTGTATCCATTCTGGCCAGAGTTGATGATACTGGAGGACTTGGCTGGGTTGTGACTCAAACAACTGGTGATGATCGATTTGCATTCAATCTAAATCGTGTGCAGCAGGTTGCTGGTGGATTCACTCTTATCCATGAAATAGGTCACAATATTGGGAATTTCCATTCCAGAACTCAACCTACCCAACGAGCATCTCCTAGAGGTGGGCTGCATCAATATTCAGTTGGATATCAAGCCATTTCAGATACTTTAAATTCAGTAATGGGATATAGTTGGGCCTATTACAGAATAGACCCAAATACAGGGCAGCAGGAAGGCAATCCATTCAGATTTACCGATCAGGCTCCAGTATTTAGTGGACCTGATGTATTCTGGAACGGTGTCGCTATGGGTAATGCTACAGTAAATGCTGCTCAAAGTATACGAGATACAAAAAGAATGGTAGCGGGCTATAGAGACACAAAGTTCGAAGTACCTGTTATTGAAGCCGGTACAAATGCCATTGATGTTACGTTGAACCAAGGTGAGTCTATCACTGTGCCACTTGAAATATCTAACACAGGTGATTCCAGATTATTTTGGGAATTGGACTTTAGTGTTTCGAATCCGGTGCTTGCAAAACAAACCGCACCAACTGGGAATAAATTAGAATTACCTATAAAGTTGAACCCGTTTAAAGATAGAGAGGTGTTCACAAATAACGATTTTGATGTAAGGAAATCGAAAGCCGCATTTACTGATTCACTATTATTTACTAATGGTTTTGAACTTGCAGATGGATTTTTTGGGAGCCCAAATGGTCCAACAGAATATGATGCTAACAGAGATTGGCAAGCTGTTGGAGGAGATGATAAAGTTGTTATCTCAAGAGATAATCCTTTTGCTGGTATTCAGCATTTGAGGATGGGAATGGGTAACCTAAACGGGCATTATGTTGAGAGCCCATACCTAGGTCGATTGCCTTTCGGTAACTATGAATTCTCCATGGATTTCATGATTACAGGACCCCAATTTGGTCTCGAAACTTTTGATTTGTTCATATATGACAGAAAAAAGAAGGAAACCTCCGGTGGTATCGTAATTTCGGATAATGGAGTGTTATATACATACACAAGAGATGAGTTTGGTAATGGAGGCTACTTTTCTACTCCATCCACAGTTAGCCCGGATGTATTTCATAATCTGAGAATTGTATTTAATACAGATAACTGGTCTGTGGATTACTATATGGATGGCTTACTTATTAGATCAAATGACTTTGTTGATGGCTTTACACCTGATGAATTTTGGTTCGGAAACAGGGAGCAAACAGTAGATTCCTACTTTGACATTGATAACGTTGAAGTAAGAAGATTATCGGCCCCATTTAGCTGGTTACTTATGAATAACTTTTCCGGTTCTGCAAACCCAGGTGAATCAGTAATCACTGGTTTAAATTTTGTTACTGAAAACATGGAACCAGGCACATATTCTGCAGATCTGATTGTTAGGTCTAATGATTCTGAAACTCCGGCTGTAACTATTCCGATCAACTTTACCATCAGCGGTACTGTTTCTAATGAAGAAGAACAGATTCCAACAGAAATCTCACTGGATCAGAATTATCCTAATCCTTTCAATCCGAGTACTAATATCACATACAGCATATCAAAAGCAGGAGCTGTTAGTCTTGAAGTTTACAATATACAAGGTCAGAAAGTGGCAACCCTTGTACAGGCACAACAAGCTGCAGGTGAGTATTCAGTGACCTTTGATGCCTCAAACCTAAGTAGTGGAATATATATCTATTCACTCAAAACGGGTTCGGCTAGTATTTCCAAACGAATGGTACTTGTGAAGTAAATCTGAATGAATCAGAAAGTTCCGGCTCAGATACTCCCGGTAATTGTAATATCCCAATTTGCCGGCACTTCCCTATGGTTTGCCGGAAATGCCGTTGTTAACGATCTGATCATAGAGCTTAACCTGCTTGAAATGTTTGTTGGTTATATAACCACTGCGGTTCAGGCAGGTTTTATTTTAGGAACACTTGTCTTTGCCATTTTCAGTGTGGCTGATCGCTTCTCTCCGGTGAAGGTATTTCTTATTTGTTGTGTGATGGGGGCAGCTTCAAATGCTCTGACCATTCATGCAGATGGATTCTTAGGTGTGATGACAGCCAGAACAGCTACCGGCTTCTTTCTAGCAGGTATATACCCGGTAGGGATGAAAATTGCCTCCGACTGGTACGAAGCAAAACTGGGTAAGGCTTTGGGTTATTTAGTAGGAGCATTGGTGATTGGTACCGCTTTTCCTCATTTACTCAAATACCTGGGGAGCGATCTGCCCTGGCGATACATCATGTTAGGCACATCAGCAGTAGCATTATCTGGAGGTTTGTTACTGTTCTTCACTGTAAAAGATGGGCCTTTTCATAAGCAATCTGGTTCTTTCAAGCCCCTTACCATTTTCAGATTATTTAAAGTCAGGAATTTCCGATCAGCAGCATTTGGCTACTTCGGACACATGTGGGAGCTTTATACTTTCTGGGCTTTTGTTCCTGTAATGCTAGCCTATTACCTGGCAAATCAGGATTCAATGAAAATCGATGTCTCACTGTTTTCATTTATGGTAATTGGCATCGGAGGAATCGGTTGTGCTATTCTTGGAAAGCTATCCTTGAAATACGGTAATAAGTCTATCGCAATGATATCCCTAATTATTTCAGGGTTGTCTTGTCTGGTACTGCCTTTTGTAATAGAAGCCCATCCAATCCTTTTCCTGATGGTGTTATTCATCTGGGGCACATTCGTAATTCCGGATTCACCTCAGTTCTCAACAATGGTGGCTTATTCTTGTGAGGCTACAAATAAAGCGACAGGTTTGACCATCGTGAACAGTATTGGATTCGCGATTACTATCATCAGCATCCAACTAGTAAATCAAGCCTGGGCCATGACATCAGATCCCAGAGTATTCTGGATAATGTTCATTGGCCCTGTTTTAGGATTGATTTCTATAAGCAGTTTCAGAAAGACTACTTAATTAAAGTCATCTTATTGGTTACTACCAATCCATTAGCTCTCAGCTGATAGATATAAATGCCACTGGCTAAATTTGAAGCATTGAAATTAACCTGATGATTACCAGCCGATTGATTCGATGATACCAGAGATTCAATAATACGTCCTGATAAATCGTAAACTGTAAGTTCAACAAAACTGCTGACTGGGATAGAATATTCAATCAAAGTGGATGGATTGAATGGATTTGGGAAGTTTTGTTTTAGAACAAGTTCTGTTGGTATTTCAGAATCTTCTTGATCAACGGAATTGATAATGCCATTAACGATTCGTCTGCTTTCTGACCACTCTCCGGTTCCATTGGCATTTGTAGCGCGAACCCTCCAATAGTTTTCAGAGACCATATCATTCTGCGTTAATTCCATATTTAATACCAGCAGATTGCTTTGTGTTAAAATGATGTCATTAAATTCTGGATCTGCAGCTATTTCAATCTCATATGATTGAGCATCCGCAAGTGGTAGCCAGTAAAGAGTGATGTCTTCATCAACAATTTCAATGTCATTCTCCGGATATCTAAGGAATACTTCGGTTGGTGGAGTCGCAGGATCGGAAACTGTAAAACTGTGAGAATAGGTTTCGCCTTCAAAATCGATTTCAAGTTGCCACAAACCTTCTGCAGCTGTTTCGGCTATCTGGTTAGTCCAGTACCAATAGCTCGCGCTGTAATGAGATACATTACTTTGAGAAAAGGACCATGAATTACTAACCAGGTTAGATGCATCTCTTACCCTGAAATTAGCCTGTTGATCTTGTAGCTGATCTCGAAAATAAACAGCATATACTATAGGATCACCCTTCTTGAAGGCATCTTTGTAATATGGATTATCCGGCTGTGGACATTGGCTAAGTTCAGGCCCCTGAGAATGTGTTCTAATAGCATTCACCTTGGAATCGTAATATTCATGCTGGTCTTCCCAAAGAGACTCAGGAATCTGATTGCACGGCCCTTTATATGGATCAAAAGCACTGCTTCCAAATCCAGCAGATGTTCTGAACTCAAGATGTAAATGAGGTCCGGTCGAATTCCCGGAAGAGCCAACTTGTCCAAGGTATTCACCGCGTTCTACAGTTTCACCAACTCCTTTTTCTGTTAGTGAATTAACTTTCATGTGTCCATACCAGGCTACGGTTCCATCTTCATGTTCAACATATACCGCATTCCATTGCTCTCCATTTAATGAGCAACTCCTATCAGCATTTCCATCAGATTTCGAAATAATAGTACCAGGAGCAGCAGCAATAATTTCGACATCATTATCATTCATTTTATTGATAGAGAACGGCCATGTGAAATAATCGATACCTGCATGGTTATATCCACTATTAGTGTCGTAACTACGTGTGCCACAGTTATAATCCTGAAGGATATTTGGGAATGATGGATTTAAGTCAACAAAATTAGAAATACCATGATACCCGGAATCAAAAAGATGATCTGCAGCTTGTAAAGGCCAGCTAAATTTTACTGGATTAACTTTTGAGGTTTTCAATAAACCCAATTCTCTTAAACTGTCAGAATTATGGGCTAGAATAGCTTGAATTCTATCCCTTTCCTCCTGTGATATATTATCTTCGGGCAGGTTAAATAGACCACCACCGTCAGGTGACCTCTGCTGCGCTTGAACGCTAAAGGTGCTCACTAAAAGAAAAACTACAGCAACAATAATTTTCATATCCATTTATCAATTATTTATTTCAAACTTTCTCAATAAAATCAATCCATTGTTTATAAGCTATATAATTAACAATGGAAATTAATGTGTTTTTCTAACTATAAAAGCTTGAATCGCAGTTTCTATTTTATCTTCTTTCTTAGAACTGACAATTCAAATACATTTAAAATAATTTGACCAAATGGCGATTATTCCAGACTGGGCAAAAATCAGAAGAGCTGAGTGGCAGAACAGAGGACAAAAGCGTCCACCTTTTGCTATCGATCCTAAAGATGGAGAGGAGTCTGTGTGGGATTATCCACGCCCACCAGCCATAATTCAGGATTCAAGGACAGTAACAGTCAAATGTGGTGATGAACTAATTGCTGAAACAAACCGAGCGATTAGAATTCTAGAAACAGCTAGTCCTCCTACATTTTATATACCGAAGGAAGATATAAACACTGATTTATTGATTACATACCCAGGGTCATCTGCATGCGAGTGGAAAGGGAATGCTAAGTATTGGAGTGTTCAGATTGGAAGTTCCATACATCAGGGGATAGCATGGTCATATCCAGACCCATTTGAAGATTACATTAAAATTAAAGATCATCTGTCGTTCTATCCTGCAAAAGTTGACTGTTACATAAATGGGGAAAAAGTCAGACCACAACCCGGTGGCTTTTATGGAGGTTGGATAACAAATGAAATTATAGGTCCCTTTAAAGGTGAAGCAGATGTTTATGACAGATAGGAGATTACATGTTCAAAAATAAATTGGGGGCTTTAATCAGTTTAGGGGTATTGGTATTTGTATTTCTTCTACAGTCTCTTGGCATCCTTAATGATATTGAAAATGCAGTTCTGGATTTAAAATTCAATGAATTTCAGCGCCCTGTTCCTCATGAGAATGTTGCTATCATTTACATTGATGAACAAAGCCTTAATTCATTTCAGCAACAGTTTAACATAAACTGGCCATGGCCTAGAGATGTTTATGGTGTTCTGCATAATTATCTGGTATCAAAAGGGGCAAAAGTTGTTGTTTATGATATTATTTTGGACCAGCCGGATTTTGACAGAAGGGTAATCACGGGTGAACAAACTGATTCTCTATTTTCAATGATTCTGGATACTTATCAAAACGGTATTCTGGCTGCTCAAACTTCAGAGGGATCTAACATAAAGCTCAATAACAAGGATTTTCTACTTTCCCCTGATATTAGACTGGAAGATACACTCAGATATTCAATCAGTAATATTCCAACCCCACTTTTATTGGAATCAGCAGCCGGATTAGGTTCAGTAGCTGTGCCATCAAATGGTCAATCGGTTATCAGATCTATGCCATTATTCTTTTCTATAGGGAATGATGGTTTACTTCCCAGTTTAAGTGTTTCTGCTTATATGGCAATGAATGACCTTGATGAATCTGACATCAGCATGGAATACGGCAAAAGCATAAGTCTGGGGGATAATGTTATTCCAATTGGTAATGACTTTGACTTTCTGATTAATTGGTACGAAACAGTTAAAGAGCTGGAATATGATTCAACTCATGCTTCATTCTTTGGGATTTTCAGAGCGGCTCTAGAGTACAGTCAACTGGGTTACGCCAGAGCTGATTCTCTAATTGATGTGCAAGGGAAAGTTGTTATGATCGGGGCTAATGCTTCCGGCCTATCTGATATTAAGTCTACTCCTATGAGCGCAACAAAAGCTATGCCAGGGGTAGAGATTCACGCCACTCTGTTAAATAATTTGATAGATCAGGATTACGTAAGAACCTTACCCACTCCATTTAAGGTGTCTATCATTCTCGTTCTGGTACTACTTATTGTATTCACAATTTTGAATACGAGTTTCAACGTCAACATACCTCTGACACTCAGTATTTTCATTATTACCATTGTTGCTGGTCTGTACTTTTTTGGGGTGCAAAGATACTGGTTGCCAACTTTTGAATTTGTATTCGTTGTCTTCCTAAGCAGTTTTGTTACTTATTCAGTTAAGTATGCATTTGAATCACAACAGAAGAAAAAGATCCGCGGCGCATTTGATTTGTATGTTCAGAAAGAACTAGTTGATGAAGTGCTTCAAAATCCGGAAATGCTTCAATTAGGAGGCGAAAGAAGAGAGCTTACCGTCTTATTCAGTGATCTTGCTGGGTTTACATCCATTTCAGAACAAAATGAACCAGAAGATCTGGTGAGTTTTTTGAATTTATATCTCTCCGAAATGACCAATATTATCCTGAATAATAAAGGGACGCTGGACAAATATATTGGTGATGCCATCATGGCTTTCTGGGGCGCGCCAGTACCGGAAGAGGAACATGCTTATCTGGCTTGCAAGAGTGTGATTGAGATGGAAGCCAAGCTTAAGGAGTTAGGTGATAAATTGACCATATCCGGCATGCCATTCCCACTGGTCAGATATGGATTAAATTCCGGTCCAATGGTGGTTGGGAATATGGGTTCAAAGGATAGATTCAGCTACACAGTTATGGGGGATAATGTAAACCTTGCAGCTCGACTTGAGCCAGCAAATAAGATATTTGGTACTCAGGTGCTAATTTCAGAAGAGACTCAAAAACAAGTGAAGGATCACTTCACCATGAGACAGGTGGCTTTACTTCAAGTAAAAGGAAAGTTAAAGCCAATCAAGATATTCGAACTCATAGGTGAAATTGGTGATGAAAATGAAAATTTGAAAAAGTTTCTTTCCATCTATAATGATGCTTTGAATTTCTATCTCAACCGAGATTGGGATCAGGCATCAGATGCATTTACCAAAGCACTGGAATTAAATTCGAACGATTCAATCTGTAATTTATATATTCAAGAAATCAACAGGTTAAAGATAAACCCACCAGGTAAAGATTGGCTTGGTGTTCTGGAGCAAAAAACTAAATAAATGGGATTTGATGTGAAAAAAGTAGTTCTGACTCTACTGGTCGCAATTTTATGTATTGGACAAAGCCAGGCTCAGGTTAAGTATACCAATCAGACAGCTGATCTGAAGAAAGGTCCGGCCGCCTATCATGAATTGATTTTAAGATTACTGAAGAATTCTCAAGTCAAAGTTGACTCAACATCTGATTACTGGGAAAAAATCATATTTAATGATAAATCAGGCTGGGTTCCTTCCTATGTATTAAGTCTCAAAAAAAGTGAGAATTCTGCTAATAGTTTGTTGAATAAAAGAATGAA
>CBFHVG010000065.1:0-3616 GCA_965659005.1 uncultured Balneolaceae bacterium | reverse complement strand
TCTCTGATCACATGTTCAACCTGATCAATAGCCACACGAACCTGACTCATATCATCACGATTTCGAATGGTCACTTTCTGATCCTGTTCGATTGTATCGAAATCAATGGTAATGCAAAATGGCGTTCCGGCTTCATCAAGCCTGCGGTAACGTTTACCAATTGAGCCTGCTTCATCGTACTGAACATTGAAACTCTCTTTAAGATCAGCTTCAATCTTTCTTGCCAGTTCCTGCAATGGTGGCTTCTTGATAAGCGGGAAGATACCAGCAGTTATTGGTGCCAGACGCGGATCCATTTTTAGAACTGTTCTCTTCTCACCTTCTATCTCTTCCTCTCTATAAGCATCACATAATACCATAAGAGTACATCTGTCTAAGCCAATAGAAGTCTCAATCACGTAAGGGATATAGCGCTCATTCTCTTTTTGGTCGAAGTACTCCAATTTCTTTCCGGAGAATTCCTGATGCTGTTTTAAATCGAAATCGCTACGATTGTGAATACCTTCAACTTCCTGCCATCCAATAGGGAAATGATATTGAACATCTGCTGCTGCTCTTGCATAGTGAGCCAGTTTATCATCCGGATGTGGTGCAGTTCGTAAATTCTCTTCTCTAATACCAATGCTTTTGTGCCATGCTACTCTTTTCTGAAGCCATTCTTCATAAGAAGCATCATCGGTACCAGGCTTTACGAAGTATTGCATCTCCATTTGTTCGAATTCCCTCATACGGAAAACAAACTGACGAGCAACGACTTCGTTTCTAAAAGCTTTTCCCGTTTGAGCAATCCCAAAAGGAACGGATACTCTTGAGGTATCCAACACATTTTTGTAATTCACGAAAATACCTTGAGCTGTCTCAGGACGTAAATAAACAATATCATCCACCGATGCCGTTGCACCAAAAGCAGTTTTAAACATAAGATTGAACTGACGAACTTCTGTCCAGTCAAATGCACCTGAATCCGGGCCTTTTATTTCATTCTCCATGATGATGTCATAAAGATCTTCGGTCAGGCTTTTTCGGGTTCCGGTAGTATCCAGTTGTTCTTGAATCTTAGCAGCTTTATCCGTTTTGCCGTCTTTTTCCAACTTTCGGATATAGTCTTCAATAAGCATATCAGCACGATATCGCTTCTTCGATGCCTTATCATCTATCATAGGATCATTGAAGCCTCCAACATGACCACTGGCCTCCCACACTTTAGGATGCATAAATATAGCAGCATCAATACCAACTATATTCGAATGGCGTTGAGTCATTTCCTTCCACCACTCGTTCCGGATGTTACGCTTTAGCTCAACACCCAAAGGTCCGTAATCATACACAGCACTTAGTCCGCCATATATTTCAGATGACTGGAAAATAAAGCCACGTGCTTTGGCTAGGGAAACAATTTTATCAAGTGAATCTAAATTAGACATGAAGATTAGTTGGATTAATACTCAAGGCGCAAAAGATAGGGAATCTTTCAATCAGGGGCATTGAAACTAACAATTAAACTGAGTACCGTTTTTGGGCTAATAGTGCTTATCTTAGCGACTCATTTAAAAATGTAGAATTTATAATTGTCTTCATGAAAGTTGGAATACTGGGTGCAACGGGTGCTGTTGGACAAAAATTTATTAGACTGCTTCAATCCCACCCT
Organism: uncultured Balneolaceae bacterium; assembly: GCA_965659005.1. Classification (GTDB taxonomy): domain Bacteria; phylum Bacteroidota; class Rhodothermia; order Balneolales; family Balneolaceae; genus CAYPTY01. The sequence continues at coordinate 1,968 of CBFHVG010000065.1, read as the reverse complement.
TGGTTTGAAATAGAAATCCTGGGTGCTTCAGAACGATCAGCAGGCAAGAAATACATTGATGCTGCAAATTGGACTGAAGATGTTCCACTTCCCGATTATATAGCTGATAAAACTGTTCAGTTAACTGATCCAAAGTATTTTGGAGGAGTAGATTTCGTCTTTTCCGGATTGGATTCCAAAGTAGCTTTTGAAGTTGAGGGAGGCTTTGCCAGAGCTGGAATCCCAGTGATTTCCAATGCAAAAAATTATAGAATGCAGGATGATGTACCACTTCTGGTACCTGAAGTAAATCCTGAACATATTGCTTTGATTGATAAGCAAAGTTTCACTGAAGATGGTAGCGGTTGGATTGTGACAAATCCGAATTGCGTTGCCGTTCCTTTGTCTATGGCACTAAAACCACTTCATGATAGATATGGTGTGAAAACCATTGTAATGACAACACTACAAGCTATATCAGGAGCAGGCTATCCCGGTGTCGCTAGTTTAGACATTCTCGGAAATGTTGTCCCATTCATTTCAGGAGAGGAACCAAAAATTGCCCCTGAAACACAGAAATTATTAGGTAATTATTCAGAAGGGAATATTGATGAACCACATTTTTCGCTTCAGGCTACTGCAACACGTGTCCCTACACTGAATGGCCATATGATTTCAGCAACGGTGGAATTTCATAAGAAGCCATCAAGTATTGAAGAAGTTGAAGAAACATTTTTGAACTGGGCAAATCCAATTGCGAACCTGGAACTACCTTCATCTCCTGAAAATGTGATTGAGCTTCACAAAGAAGATCGCTTTCCACAACCTCGCTTACACGCCGATCATGAAGGTGGAATGCAATTACATATTGGCAGACTTAGAAAAGCTGAGGTGTTTGATATCAGTTTTGTCTGCATGGCTCATAATACAATTCGTGGCGCTGCAGGTGGTGCAATTCTTAATGCTGAAATTCTGGTAAAGAAGGGTTACCTGAAGTAATCAGTCTTCCCCAAGTTCCCTTAGTCGTTCTTCCGAAATAAACAGATTTGATCTGGATGAAATCTCATGCGCTTCAGCCGCATACTTCTTCTTGATCTTAAGTTTTCTCTCTCCAATGTCAGTCCCCTCAAGCTCAGCAAATACTCCTTCTGATTTTGCTCGGATAGTTAATCTTACCCCAAAAAGTTTCTTCTTAAAATCTATCTGAATCACATCTTTTAAAGGAACCCTGACTGTTTTCAAATCCGATTTAAAAGCTTCAATAATGTCATCTGATTTATAGAATTCGAAGTGCAGTTTATCCCCATCAAGGCGCAATGTGCCTTTGATAACAGCAAATCCTCCATTAAGATCATCAATTTGAAATGGTAGCAACGTTTTATCTCTGATTTTTGATTGGTTAAAAATACTCGTAAAAAAGTTAAAAAAAACTGTAAGGATTAATGATCTCATCGGTCTCAGTAAATAGAGAACGCAAGACATAACTAATCAATGGGGTACTTTCGGGTACCTCAATGTCCTTCCAGGGGCTAAAGGTTGAACACCTTATCCCCTTTTTTATGCCCAAAAGCGATAGAGATGAGTTGTAAGTTTTGTCTTCTTCACTTGTCTGAATAGCATGAACTACAAATATCTACTATGCTTATTCATAACTTCAATACTCCCAATAACTACTTCCGCCTATCAGGTTATTGTTAATGAATTCATGAAGGATCCTCCACCAGACCTTCCCGAATACATAGAACTATTAAACACATCAGATACTTCTGTAGATTTGAGAGACTGGCAAATCGGTGACTCCAGATCACTCAGGGTCATATCAAGAAATTCTTTTCTTCTAGAACCAGATTCTTTTCTGGTCATAACAGACGATTCAATAACTCTTGCCAATCATTTTGGTGATCATTTCCGAATACTTGAAATCAGGAGTCTACCGGCTTTAAACAACGGTGGTGATCAAATCAAACTTCTAAACAATCAGAGAATCAT
>CBFHVG010000064.1:0-30269 GCA_965659005.1 uncultured Balneolaceae bacterium | reverse complement strand
ATCATGGCAATTAAAATTACCTTGAATGCAGCGGTATATATACCTGTTTCTCTTAATGAAAAAGAATAAGCTATTACTATGGGAGGCAATAAATTAACAGTTTGAGCGAAGAAACCTCCGAATCCAATATAGCTTCCTTTTTTGATAAGATCAGTTACGCTTCTAAATGATCTGAATGACAAGCTTTCAAAGGAAACGGTGAACAAGAGTGCGAATAAAATGGAAATACTAAGCACAGATGTAATGAGATATAACTTTGGAATGATAGCTACATCATCTGCTCCGTTCACCATCATATAAACAAGTAACAGGTATATGCCAGTTTGGGATGTTTTAGCCAGCGCTAATTTGGCGTATTCTTGCTTGCCGTTAAAAAACCATTCTATCGATAGTGAATAAGGAATGATGGCAAATAGATACATTTGTATTACATTTGCCTGCAACTCACTCAATTCAAAGAAGGGCAGGGTAATGCTTGCAATGAAAAAGACAATGAGTCCGATAACAAGCTTAGTAATGAAAATTTCTTTAGCTCTGAATGTCCTTTTTTCAGCCTGAATGGCAGTTTCACGCACTCCTATGTTGGATAAACCCAAATCAGCAATCCACATAAGATATCCAAGAGTGGAGAGGGCAACGGTGATTAAGCCATACATCTCAGCACCAAGAATTCTGGCCAGGTAAACAGTTGCAATAAAACCGAATCCCTTTGTAGCAACATCGCTCGTGCTGACCCAAAATGCTTTTTTAGCGAAATCAGCCATTTAAACTCCTATCTGAAGCTTTCTTCATAAGTGAAGTAAGTTCTTTGACATCATTGAAAAGAAATACTGAATCTCCCTCTTTTTCTATGATGCAGCCTTTTCTAGGAGCAATAACTGTTAAGTTATATGACAAGGCCATTTCAGTACTACCTGATGATATAATATCCTTATGGTTTGCTACAGCACAGTCAACTGCAGAATGTAGGATTGGAAGGGTTTCTTCTTCAATAAATGTATCTCGAATATGCAGATTGTTAACTTTGGAGCACCATTCCTGTAGTTCTGAACTCAGATTTGAATTCCCTTTTTTGACTGGGCCAGCCACAATTAAATGAATGTGATCATCCAACAATTCATTAAAAGCTTCTATTATCGCTGAAATGCCTTTGTAATGACTTATCTGACCAAATACGAGGAATGCGTAATCTTCACTATCTAAATCGATTTGAAGCTGTTTTGAAAGTTGTTTACGAGCATCCTTTTTGACAAGAGTAGTAGTGGTAAATGAAGGGTGAGCGCAAATCTTTATCTTTTCTTCTGAAATATTTAAAAACTTAATTAAGTCCTGCTTAACAGTATTACAATGTAGAATGATTGAATTGGATTTTCTTGACATCCATCTCTGTAGAATGGAATGTAACTTTAAATATTTCCCATCATGTGGGTATTTATTGTGAATCGTCCAGACAAGCTTGCCACCAAAAAGTTTATATAATGCAATACAGGTCAGCTTATATGGCATTGCGCTTAATGATCGAATATCCTGAAATTCCAGCCAATGATAGTGTAAAATAGCTTTCCTGTTAAATAAGCCAGCAAAAATAAGTTTCCAATGCGCATATACACTAATTGAATGAATATTAATGCTCGAATCTTGAATAAGATCTGAGTATAAGCGACTTAGATAACTGCTTTTTGTTTGATTAGTGGGAATTAACGGAACAACAAAGACATCAGTGAAATCCGGAATCAGTTTCCTGTAAATATCTTTTAGTTGTTTTGTCATATGCGAATGCTTTCGCTTTATCAGAAGTAGTATTGAATCCCAATTGAATGGGCAGTACCAAACCCAGAGTCAAATGGGATGATTGCGTAATTGAATTTAATTTCCTCAGTAATTACGCCAGCTCCGAATTGAATTGAACGACTGGAATCACCTGTTCGATACCCTGTTTGCAACTCAATTACTTCAGCAATTTCAAAGGTGGTACCTATATTCAAATATCCCTGATTGGTATTAATATTAGCTGTACCGATGTTATCAAACTCTTCTAGTTGATAAACATAATCGACCATTAATCTCGATTTAAAGAAGAATTCGTTTTTACCTGGTAGTTTCAGCTCATCGATACGAATAAGTGCACCAGTTCGAAATTGAGAAGGAATCTGTGATCGTTGATTAATGAGTTTATCCATTTCTCCAAGATTAAGGAGAGATGCACCAAGGGTTATTCGATTTGCAAAATTACGTGCTATACCAAAATTGAAGGCATACCCACTTGCTCGTTCTGTAAAATTGTTTTCATTCAAATACTGAGCTGCAGCTCCCAATGAAAATATTTTCAAGTCGTATGAATAAGCTGCAGCAATTGAGAAATATGATATTTCAAATGTCCCATTTGCAGGGCCTGGGCGATCTCTTTGTTCAATACCATCAATACTGGCATTGTAAATTGAGAAGGCAAAACTTCGCGATCCTTTTCTGGAATTCAGACCACCAAATAAGTTAGTTTGCTCAATCCATCGTGTATAACCAAGGTCTAATGTATTTGAATTATCATATGATAATAATGCAGGATTGAAATGAATAGCTGCAGCACCTGTAGCCGAAGCTGTCCCTGCATCAGCATTTCCTAAGAGTGATGCCGTAGGGGCAATGTTCAAGAAATCAAGTCCGTTCTGTTGACCGTAAGCGAAAGTTGATATTGCTGATAGGGTAAGTATTAATGCCACTATTCTCATAAGTTCAATCTTATTGCAAAAACGTGCATGTTTGAAATTTGATAGGGTTCTACTACGAATGCATAATCAATGGAAGGTGATAAGTTATCAAAAGGCAGGTGAAGTGAAAAACCTGAACTGATACTACCGCTCCCGTTGCTTTTTAAATCTGTAAAACGATATCCGCCTCTTAGAGTAAAACGCTCGTGAATATCATAAGCGCCACCGAAACGAATCATGGTTGAGTTGGTATTGATGGTAAGGCTTTCATCAATAAATGTTGGTCTGCCATCAAAAACAAAGACATCACGTTCAATGATATCAGATTGCTGAACTCTAAGCTCAAATTCAGTTGCAAACACCCATTTTTCAGTCTCATAAGCACCAGCAAACTTTATTCTGGTGGGAAAAGAGTTGGATAAATTCTGTGCCTGATTTTGCCCATAGAGATTAGCTGAATTAAAAGTGTATTCGCTTATTAAATCCTGAATAGTAATACCCAGGTTAATTTTATTAGTAAGCTGAGCCAGAAATCCCAGATCTATCCCAAAATTAAGTTCCTGATCTAGGTCATCATTCAAATCGGCCATATTGAGTTTCAAACCAAATCCACCGTAAACTTTATCTGAAAGCCTTAAACCAAATGCAGTTGCAATCTGATATTCATTAGTACTTAAACTACCGGTATGGAATCCACTTGGTGTACGTCCATCAATATTATCAACACCGGCATGAGTGAAATAAATACTAATGCCTGCATTAGGAGGTAATGATAGTGAAGCTGATAGTGTTTGGAGTTTCCGATCAAATGCCAGTGATGCAACTGAAAGGTCGAATTGCTTATCCGAACGGTTTGCAGCGGCCAGAGCAGGGTTATAATAGGCATATATTCCCTGATGGGTGGTTGCAGTCAATGAATTTCCCATTGCTAATCCCCGAGGTCCAAAACCAACGCGCATAGATGCTCCAGAGAAACCACCAGATTGTGCAAATGCTTGCATTGCGATAAATAGGAATAATATTGTGATAGCTGGTTTTTTCATCAATCAATCACCAATATTTTACCATCACTTTGGCCATCTTGACTTTCAATGATGTAGAAATAAGTTCCATTTGCCACTTTTCGCCCAGAATCATCCATTCCATTCCAAACTGCATCATACTCACCCGGGCTTAGGTTTTCGTCTAAAACAGATCGAACGAGATTCATTCCAAAGTCGAAAATCCTTATCCGAACATTACCAGGTCTGCTTATTTCGAATTTCATTCGTACAACACTATGAATATTCTGTGAGAATGGATTGGGGTAGGCATAGGTTTCAACTGTTGGTGTATCATCCTGATAAAAATTTCCTCCATCCAAAGGAACATCAGTTCGTGTTATTTGCCAGGTCAGTCCATCATCATCTGTAGAGGCAATACCATCAGTAGTACCAATCCAAACTCTATTCGTGGTCGAAGCTGCAGAAAAGAAACGACTCCCATCTTTAATAAAAGCATTAGGAGACTCTATTCTGGGTATGAGTTGCCATGAAAGCCCATCATCTCTTGAAATAAACAAACCATTATCTCCGGCTGCATATATAATGCCATTCTTGAAAGTGATATCGTTTATGCGTTGACCTTCTAAGAAACGCTTAAAAGTCTGCCCTCCATCATCCGTATAAACTATAGCAAAGGTATCTCGATTTTGTGAATCTGATGACCAGTTTGTCATCCAAATTCTATTGGTGCCTGGTTGCTCAACGATCGTGACTATCCATCCGCCAGCAAGTCCGTCAGTACTATTATCGAATGGTATATGTTTCCAGCTAATCGAATCAACCGGTGCAGTTAGTACATCATCTGATATATTCAAACCTCCTGCAGTTCCAACCCAGGTTCTGTTATTGCTATCAATTAAAACACCGAATCCGAGCAAATTTATGTCAAAAAGTGGGTCATAACGGTTAACTGGTTGGTTTTGGAAAATTGAAGTCCATTCATATTGTCTGCTTGGTACCAGGCTATCAGCTGAAATAGGAGGTAGAATGATTCGATCCCAGGTTTGACCAAAGTCTGTTGATCTAAGAAGCCCAGAAGCCCAGTTAACTGAAAGAACTACATTATCTTTGAAATCAATATCAAATGGTGGAGATTGTTGTGGTACTGTAATTCTGATTCTTTCATAAAGCTGTCCACCATATCTGAATGTGGTGTCACAACCTGCAACTAAATTTGATGAACAACCAGCTTGTTGAGATCGATTATCTAATGGAAATTCTGAAAATCTCCAGTCATCACCACCATCAACTGAGAAATAATACCCTAAAGCTGTTGCTACGCTGGATCCTTCGAGATCAACATTGTAGCCTAATCCAGTAACTACGGTATCTTGGCCTAATGCGAGAGAAAACACTCTTCCGCGTCCAAATGTCACACTATCAGCGTTTTGAGGGATAAACCAATCGGGTGCATTGCCAATATTTCGATTTAAAGCCGGGCCTATCCACAAAGTATCACCAATAGCATCCAGATTAGATACTGAATTCTGACGAATGCTTCTGATATCAGTGTTTTTAGGTCCATAGACTTGGGCTGAAGCCGATACAGAAAAGAATACAAATGAGATTATTAAGAGTCTCTTCATTAGTTTCGGATCAGGTTAAATGGAAGTTTAAGCGTGTCGCTGGATAAACCAGCCTGATCTATCGCGTAATAGAGGGCCATTCTGTTGTTAGGACTGTTAGACTGATCAATCTGAAAGGTGATTGTATAAACCGAATCACCTTGTACTAGATCGCCACTTTCACTTGAACCATCATCGAATAGAGTGTTGGGGTTTGGGCTTAGAATGCTACCATCTTCGTTTTCAAATAGTATTCTGACTTCACTAATAGTGTTCTGACCATCCTCATCTGTTACCTTTGCTGTGAATGGAATTGGGTTAACTGATGCGTCGGTTGGTATGATAACTTCTTGTGGGTTATTTACAGCAAGGATTTGTGGTGCTGAATTTGGAAAACCAGCAACTTCAAAAGTTGTACTGATCCAATTCGAGCTTGTTTTACCTAATGCATAGACAAATACCTGATAGTTTTTGAAATCGATTGTACTGAATTCAAGATCAAGTTCAATGCCATAGCTATCTGTGCAATCGGTTAAATTGCAAATTCGCCTGTCTTCAAGAAAACCTTCAAATGCCGGGTCAGTAGGATTTGCTTCATCAAAGAAAGCATAAGAGGGTAGTTCTCCATCCTTCAAACCAGCTACATTTGCTGATACACTAAGGGTAATCGTTGTATCCTTAATGCCCACACTTCTGTCAAAAGTTACTCTTTGAGGTGATACATCAAGAGTGTTTACAGATGGTTGGTTTTGTTCATCCAACACATTGCCCGGAGTTTCATCACAGGATGAAATCAGGCAATAGATGCAGAGCATTAGAAAAATGACTGATAGATTCAGTTTATGCAAGGATATTAGTGCTTAGAAAAAGTTATTGTTTATAGATCCTTGTAGCAGTAGATGAATAAGCTCTGGAGTGTTTTAGGTTAAACTGAATAAGCTAATATTAGTCATTCAAACATTTTGAAACAACCACTTAACCGAGCTCATAAATATTTATTGCAATAATCGAAGAATTGGTATTGATAATTGGGGATTCCATCTTATCTTTCCACCCATGAAAAAGGCAATTAAACTTACTTCTTGGTGGTGGCTGGTTAACTAACTGGCAGTGGGAAGTACGTTTGTGCACTTGATATAAAGACTTTTTAATAGCCCACTGTTTATGCAAATAGTGGGCTTTTTTATTTTATGAAAAAGGAAACCTTTAAAAAATTAGCTAAAGAGTATACTGTAGTCCCGGTTTTCAAAAGATTACTGGCTGATACTCTTACGCCTGTATCTCTATTTCTTAACATAAGGGAGGGAGCTAAATATCCTTTCTTACTGGAATCTGTAATTGGTGGTGAAAACCTTGCTCGCTATTCATTTCTGGGCAGAGATCCATTTCAGATACTGGAGTTCGATGGTGAAAAGACCATGCTTAAGAATGATGAACAAAGTATTGAAATGGAATCACCTTACTTCAATGTATTGAAGTATATGACCACTGCATTTTCAGAACCGAAAATCCCGGAATTACCCAGACTTACAGGCGGTGCGGTTGGGTTTTCATCCTATGATACCTTCCGTCAGATTGAAGACTTGCCAAATGTTCCGGAAGATGATCTTAACCTGCCTGAAGCAGTATGGGCTTTCTATGATGAGATCTATGCCTTTGATCATGTAAAGCATCAGATCATTCTAATTAAGTCTATGTTCATCAATGAGAAAACAGATTTAGATGAAGCTTATTCTAAAGCTAATGATCGTCTTGCTGGTATGGAAGAAAGAGTGATGAAGACTACTTCACTTCAAACTTCATTTAGTATCAAAAAGGATCAGTTATCATCTAATTTAGCTGAATCCAGATTCGGTGAGATGGTGAACACAGCTAAGAATTACATTTATGAAGGTGATATTTTTCAAACTGTATTATCACAAAGATTTGAGACACCCTTTTCGGGCGATTCATTTATGTTATACAGAGCACTTCGAATGGTAAATCCATCTCCATATCTATTTTATCTGGATTATGAAGGATTTCAGATCATTGGTTCATCACCGGAAGTATTGGTTCGTGTGCAGGATGAAGAGGTAAGATTACTGCCGATTGCTGGAACTCGACCTAGAGGCAAAACTCATGAAGAGGATTTAGAACTTGAAGAAGACCTTAAGGATGATCCAAAAGAGGTGGCGGAACATATAATGCTGGTAGACTTGGGTCGAAATGATTTATCCAGGGTGTCTAAAGCTGGCTCTGTAAAACTTGAGAGAAATCAGGCTATCGAAAGATATTCTCATGTCATGCATATTGTTTCCGATGTGGTTGGCAAACTTGATGATGAACAAACAGCTGTGGATGCTCTAATGCAATGTTTTCCTGCAGGAACAGTTTCAGGTGCGCCAAAAATAAGAGCCATGCAAATTATTGATGAGCTGGAACCAACTAAACGCGGTATATATGCAGGGGCTGTGGGTTACTTCGATTATTCTGGCAATATGGATACCTGTATTGCAATACGAACTATGGTAGCTAAAGATGGAAAGATTTACATTCAGGCCGGTGCCGGTATAGTTGCCGACAGCGATCCGAAGAAAGAGTTTGAAGAAACTAAAAACAAAGCAAAAGCATTAATTGAGGCCCTTAGCGTGGCCCTGGATATCAAATGAGTAAGAAGACAATACTTTCAGGCATACAGCCTTCCGGTAAATTACATCTGGGAAATTACTTCGGAGCAATGCGACAGCATATTCGCATGCAAGAGGAGGGTGATTCCTTTTATTTCATTGCCAATTATCATTCTCTCACATCTTTGAATGACGGTGAACAGCTTAGGCAGAATACCATTGATGTGACACTGGATTACCTTGCATTAGGTATGGATCCAGACAAAGCTATATTTTTTGCACAGTCCGATGTGCCACAGGTAACAGAGTTAGCATGGATACTTGGAACTTTATGTCCCGTTAGCCTCATGGAAAAAGGGGTGTCATATAAGGATAAAATTGCTGCAGGATTAAGTCCAAACATAGGTTTATTCACCTATCCGGTGCTGCAAGCAGCTGATATTCTCATATATCATTCTGATTTAGTACCAGTTGGTGAGGATCAGAAACAGAACATTGAGATTTCAAGAGATCTTGCAGGTAAATTAAATCGCATTTATGGAGATGATTTATTGGTAATACCTGATGCTTACATAATGAAATCTGTTGCCATTGTTCCCGGTGTTGATGGAAGAAAAATGTCTAAAAGCTACGATAACACCATTGGAATTTTTGATGAAGGAAAAGCTCTGAAAAAGAAAGTGATGTCTATTCAAACAGATTCAACACCACTTGAGGATCCAAAAGACCCTGATTCTGACAATGTTTTCGCTCTCATTAAGCTTTTTGCGAATGAAGAAAAGCAATCTGAAATAGCAGAAAAGTATAGAGCTGGTGGGTATGGATACGGACATGCTAAGAAGGAACTGTTAGGCCTTATTGAGGATTACTATGCCGAAGCTCGTGATAAACGAAAAGATTTAGAGAAAGACACAGATTATGTCTTTGATGTGCTTAGAGAAGGTGGTAAAAAGGCTCGAGAACGCGCTGAAACAGTTATGGAGCCGATTAGAAAAGCAACTGGAATCGTGAGAAACTTTTGATATGATATTAATCATAGATAATTATGATTCATTCACTTATAACCTGGTTCATCTGGTTGCAGCAGAAACAGATGACTATCTGGTTGTAAGAAATGATGCTGTCACTATTGAGGAAATCAGGGAAATGAGTCCTGATAAAATTCTGATTTCTCCCGGACCAGGTAGGCCAAAAGACGCAGGTCTGACTGAAGAAATTATTAAGGAGTTTGGGAAGGAAACACCAATTCTAGGTGTATGTCTTGGTCATCAGGCGATTGGTGAGGTTTTCGGTGCCCAAGTTGTGCATGCACCTACATTGATGCATGGTAAAACATCTGACATCTATCATGATTCCAAATCCGTATTTAAGGATGTTGAAGAAGGATTTACGGCGACTCGTTATCATTCTTTGGTTCTTAAACCTGATTCCATTCCAGACGTTTTTGTGATTACAGCAAAAACATCAGATGATGTAGTAATGGGTATCCGGCATAAGGAATTTCCAATAGAAGGTATTCAGTTTCACCCTGAAAGTATTCTTACAGTAGAAGGTCCAAAAATTATTCAAAACTGGTTAAAGCAATAACATGACGTTTAAGAATATCCTTGAAAAGCTATCAAGATCACTTCATCTAACAACTGATGAGGCTGAATGGTCGATGGAGCAGATCTTTGCCGGTGAAGTGACCACAGAGCAGGTTGCAGCTTTTTTGACGGCTATGACCATCAAGAACGAGACCATTGAAGAGCTCACATCATTCGTTAGAGTGATGCGAAAACATGCTACTAAACTTGAGTTAGACGTTGATCATGCTGTTGATCTTGTTGGTACTGGTGGTGATAAGTCAGGTACTTTTAATATTTCGACAACTGCAGCATTTGTTGTTGCTGGTGCAGGTATACCCATTATCAAACACAATAACCGTTCAGCTTCATCAAATGTAGGTTCGGCTGATGTTCTGGAGGCTTTAGGAGCTACGATTGAATTAAATGCAGAACAAACTGGAAAGGTTTTTGATGAGTTGGGAATGGCATTCATGTTTGCGCCCATGTTTCATCCGGGCATGAAGTATGTAATGCCTGCTCGACGTCAGCTCGGCTTCAGGACCTTCTTCAATATTCTAGGTCCAATGGTAAATCCCGCTGGTATTGACAGATATGTCATTGGGGCTTATAGCGAGTATGTAGCTCAGAATATGATTCAAATACTATCAAAATTAGGCGCTACTCAAGCTTTTACCTTTCATGCAGCAGATGGTTTAGATGAACTAACAGTAACAGCTGCAAGCACCATATTTGAGTTTGATGGAGAGAAACAGCAAGCGTCATTTGAATTCATGCCTCAGGATCTTGGATTTGAGAGGTCAGATTTCAGGTATTTACTTGGTGGAAGGAGAGAGGATAATGCTGAGATCCTTAGGAATATCCTTGGAAATAAGTCGAATCAGGCTCAGAAAGATATTGTGGCTTTAAATGCGACCTATGGAATTTATGCTTCGGGACTCACTTCCTCGTTGAAAGAGGCAAGAGATAAGGCTATTGATAGTCTGGAAAGCGGTAAAGCAGAGGCGATACTGAATAGATACCTTGAAGCTTCTAAGGATATTTCAGCGTCATGAGTACCATTCTGGACAAAATAGTAGCTCAGACGACCGTAGACCTTGCTAAAAGGAAACAGAAGGTTAGTCTGAAAGATTTTGAGTCATTTAGTGGATTTGATAAAGATCGATTTGATTTCAAGAAAGCTTTATCTAACCCGGATCAGGTTTCTATCATCTCTGAGGTAAAGAAAGCTTCACCATCCAAAGGGATTATCAGGGAAGATTTTGATCCTTTAGATATTGCACTAAGATACGAGGAGGGTGGCGCATCTGCGATATCAGTTTTAACTGATGAACCATTCTTTCAAGGTTCATTGAGGTATTTGGATGAGATATCAAGCAGAGTTAAGCTTCCTTGCTTAAGAAAGGATTTCATTGTTGATCCATATCAGATAGTAGAGGCAAAAGCACATGGGGCTGATGCTGTGCTAATCATTGTGACTATAACCGATGGTGATCAGTTATCAGAATTACTACACGCTACGAAAGAAGCCGGACTACAGGCATTAGTTGAATGTTATAGCGAAGAAGATTTTGAAAGAGTTGATTTCAATTTAGTTGAGGTAATCGGCGTAAATAACAGAGACTTAAACACTTTCGAGGTGGATGTGCATAGAGGAATTAGTCTTTTAAATCGCTCGCCAGAACATTGTATTACCGTTTCAGAATCAGGGCTCTATACAGGTGAAGACCTTGCTACCATCCGAAAAGCAGGTATAGATGCCGCTCTTATTGGAGAATCATTTATGAGAAAAGATGATCCTGGAATGGCTATTAAAAATATCCTGAATGATACCAAACTAATTATGGAGGAAACCAAGCATGTTTGAAAATCAGGATTTGAGAACCAAGGTTAAAATTTGTGGTTTAACGAATTTAGAGGATGCCCGTTTTGCCTCAGGCGCACTAGTTGATTATCTGGGCTTCATATTCTACAAAGGCTCGCCAAGATACGTCGAACCGGCAAAAGCAGGGGCTATCATCAATTGGCTAGAAGGTCCTCTAAAAGTTGGCGTGTTTGTGAATCAATCATTAGATGAAGTGAATGACACTGCCAAACAAACCGGTATCGACCTGGTTCAACTGCATGGTAATGAGTCGCCTGATTATTGTAAACTTATTGATAAGCCAATTATCAAAGTGATTCACATTGAAGAAAATGACACTATTGAGTCGGTAAATAATCGAATTAAAGAGTATTCCAATGAAGTAGATTACTTTATGTTCGATAATAAGATTGGCGATCAATGGGGTGGAACCGGTCAAGCATTCGACTGGAATGTGATTAAAGATCTAAATCTGGATTTGCCATTCTTCCTTAGTGGTGGCCTGAATTCAGATAATATTCAAGAAGCAATAGAAACTATTAAACCCTTCGCTGTTGATCTTTCAAGCAGTTTGGAAGAAGAACCGGGCTTGAAGGATTTTGCAAAAGTGGAAGATTTCATGGATGTCATGAGAGACATCTGGGAAAAAGAAGAAATGGATAACTAAATATCATCATGAGCAGAACTACAGAAACATATAACCAACCGGATAACAGAGGTTACTTCGGTGATTATGGCGGAAAATTCGTCCCGGAAATTCTAATTCCGGCACTGGAAGAACTTGAGAAAGAATATGAGAAAGCCATCAATGACCCTTCATTTATGGACGAGTATCGGTCTCTATTAGATGAATATGTTGGAAGGCCTACTAAGCTAACTTACGCTGATAAGCTCACAGAGCATTTCGGTAAAGCAAAGATCTATCTGAAAAGAGAGGATTTATGCCATACTGGAGCGCATAAGATCAATAATGCTATTGGTCAGATCATTTTAGCTAAGCGCATGGGTAAAACAAGAATCATTGCAGAAACCGGAGCTGGCCAGCATGGTGTAGCAACTGCAACAGCATGTGCCAAGTTTGGTCTAGAATGTGTTGTTTATATGGGTGCTGAAGATACCGTTCGACAAAAACTAAATGTTGATAGAATGGAACTGCTTGGAGCAAAAGTAGTACCTGTGACAAGTGGTTCACAAACACTCAAAGACGCTACTAATGAAGCTATTCGTGATTGGGTAACCAATGTTGAAGATACTTTCTATATCATTGGATCTGTTGTTGGGCCTCATCCATATCCAATGATGGTTCGAAATTTCCACAGGGTAATTGGAGAAGAAACAAAATACCAGCTCTTAGAGAAAGAGAGCAAAGGTCCGGATTATTTGGTGGCCTGTGTTGGTGGTGGATCTAATGCTATTGGCTTCTTTCATCCGTTTCTTTCTGAAGATTGTAGAATTATTGGTGTTGAAGCAGCAGGTTATGGCACGGAATCCGGTAAAACAGCCGCGACTTTAACCAAAGGTGAGCCTGGAATTCTTCACGGATTCTTGAGTTATTTACTTCAAGATGAAGGTGGACAGGTTCAATTGGCTCATTCAATTAGTGCCGGACTGGATTATCCGGGCATTGGTCCGGAGCACTCTCACTTATTCGATATTGGTAGAGTAGAGTATTATGCTGTGACGGATACAGAAGCAATGGAAGGAGTCAAGCTGCTTTCATCACTTGAAGGGATCATTCCAGCTTTAGAAACTGCTCATGCTGTAGCTTATCTGAATGATTTAATGCCACAAACAAAGGAAGGTGAGATTGTGGTGCTAAATTGTTCTGGTCGTGGAGATAAAGACATGGGAACCATTTCGGAGAACTTATAAGATGATTGAAGTAATGAATCGAATTGATAAGACTTTTGCAGTTAATGCAGGTAAAGAGAAGTTGATGAGTCTCTTTATTACGGCTGGCTATCCTGATCTGGAATCTACCGTAGACCTAATTCTGAGAATGGAAGAAGCTGGGGCAGATATGATCGAATTAGGAATGCCATTCAGCGACCCATTGGCAGATGGCCCCACTATTCAGTATTCCAGTGAAGTAGCGATCAAAAATGGATTAACTATGGATCATATTTTTGATATGGTCAAGGAAGTAAGAAAAAGTAGTGAGATTCCAATCATACTCATGGGTTATTTAAATCCAGTTTTGAAGTATGGCATATCATCATTTTGCAAGAAAGCTTCAGAAGCAGGTGCTGATGGTCTTATCCTACCTGATATACCTATTGAAGAAGGTGGCATCATTGAAAAACAAGCTGCTGAAAATAATCTACCGATTATTTACCTGGTTGCTCCAAATTCAACCGATGAGCGCATGCAAAGAGTAGATGATAAGTCATCCGGCTTTGTGTATTGCGTGTCTGTAACAGGAGTTACGGGAGCTAGAGATGGTGAAACGGTTGCTCAGTCTGTAGATCGCTTCATAGATCGTGCGAGGACTCATGTAACTTCGAATCCATTAATGATTGGTTTTGGGATTAAATCCTATGATGACGCGCAAAGAATCGCTTCAAAAGCTGATGGATTTATTGTAGGTTCAGCATTGATTGAAGCCATAAAATCAAACTATCCTCAAGAGGGATGGAAAGAAATTGTGTTTGACTTCGTTAGGTCATTAAAATTCGGAAATAGTTAAATTTATCCATGTTAAAAAAAGCCAGTTACTTAATAATCTTATTAGTAGGGAGTGTTTCTGTACTCTCGTGTGGTAGTGCAGATTACCGTAGAAATGCTGTTGGTAGTATTGAAGAAATGATTGTTGTTATGGATTCAACAATGTGGGACAGTGAAACTGCTGAAGCAATTCGTGATGTATATGGCGACTATGTTTTTACCTTGCCAAATCCTGAAGAATTTTATTCACTCACATTCTCCAATTTCAAAACAAATAGTCAGCTAGACAGACTTAAAACATATAAAAACCTAATTATTGCAGCCCCAATAGATGAACAAACGAATGTAGGAAGCTTTGTGCGTTCATTGCTTGATGATGCGGTAGAAGATAGGGTTAGACAAGAAGAATCATTTGCGCTCCAGTTGAATGATCATTGGTATAGAGATCAATACGCTGTTGTACTTACTTCTGTATCAGATTCTGCACTTGCAGCAAAGATCAGAAACTCGAAAAGATCCTTAAAAGCTGATGCCTTCGATAGAGAAATTAAACGTTGGGAAGCTGAGATATATGAACGTCTGGAACAAACAGACTATACAGATAGTCTCTGGAATGATCATGGCTGGAGTATTCGTATTCAGCATGATTATATCAAAAATGTAGACACAACCAACTTCATAACCTTCAAAAGAACTCTAGAACGAAATGATCGCTGGATCTGGGCCTGGTGGCAGGATGATGTATCTAACATCAATTTCCTTGATGATGATTGGATCAATGCTAAAAGAGATTCATTGATGGAGCAGTACATTAGAGGAAGTAGAGATAATTCATACATTCAGACTGAATATAGACGTCCGGTTGAGACTGAAACTTTCCAGAAAGGCCGTCTGCTGGCTTATGAGACACAGGGAACCTGGCAAATGATTAATGATGCCATGGGCGGACCATTTGTCAATTTCACATATTACGATCCTGATAGTCGAAGACTGTTTATGGTTGAATATGGCCAGTTTGCTCCAGGCGTAAAGAAAATACGATTCGTTAAACAATTCCGTGTTATGGGTAGAACCTTTGAAAGTGACTCTACTTATGTTTCCGGTGAAGAGTTGGGATCTCTTTGAGCCAAGGAGATAAACATTCTTACATAACATCAGCTCTTGAAAAAAGAGTAATCGAAAATCGTCTGCGTTCTCTTAAAACAGTTCAGACTTCAGATAAATCAATAATCAAAGTTGATGGTAAGGAATACATCAACTTTAGTGGGAATGATTATCTCGGGCTGAGTAAGCATCCGGATTTAATAAGTAAAAGCCATTCTTTCACAGAGCAATATGGTTCTGGTTCAACAGCATCCAGATTAATTTCAGGCACTTTGAGTATCCATACTCAACTGGAAGACAAGCTGGCAAAGTTCTTCGGATATGAAGCATGCCTTCTATTTAATTCGGGCTTTCAGGCAAATACAGGGATTTTATCTGCAATTGCTGATAGACATTCTCTCATTATTGGCGATAAGAAGATTCATAACTCTCTAATTCAAGGTGCAAAACTATCGGGTGCCGAATTCAAACGATATTCCCATAATGATTTAGAACATCTTGAAGACCTCCTAAAAAAGGCTCAAAAACAAGATTACAATAGAGTTTGGGTAGTCACAGAAACCGTCTTTAGCATGGATGGAGATATTTCAGCTATTAAGAAGATTTCAGGTCTATGTTCAAAATACAGTGCCCATCTATACTCGGATGACGCTCATGCTATAGGAATTCTTGGTGAAAAGGGAAGAGGCTTGAATCCAGGTGTTTCTGGAGTAGATATATCCATTGGGACATTTGGTAAAGCATTCGGAGCTTTTGGAGCCTTCGTTGGTTGTTCCAGGGAAATGAAGGAATATCTTATAAATTATTGTCCAGCAGTTATTTACACAACCTCACTTCCGCCATCGGTCATAGGTAGTATTGATGCTGCATTGGATCTGATTCCTGCCATGGATAGCGAAAGACAACACGTTCAAGATCATTCCAGAGCACTAAAAAAAGCCATGACTGATCTGGGTTACTCTACATCCGATTCCAATAGCCAAATAGTACCCATTGTGATTGGTAAAGAAGATGAGACACTAGAATTATCAGCTTTTCTGGCTGATCATGGTATTTATGCGATTGCCATTCGTCCACCTACAGTTGCTAAAGGTGCATCAAGAATTCGAATTACTCTAACAGCATCTCATTCTGATGAACAAGTACAACAGCTCATTAATGCATTTAAGGAATGGAAAAACAGATAGAAATACTGGCTTATCATGGTTGGGGTTATGATGAAGCTTTTTGGACTCCCTTAAAGAAACTGTTTTCAGAGCACATAAAACTACAAGCAGCGAGTAGAGGTTATTTTGGTGATCCTAAGCTGGTTCATTTCGAACATGAACACAGCAATAAAGTCATTTTTGCTCATTCTTATGGATTACACTGGGTTCCTAAAGAGACTCTTAACCAAGCTGATGCATTATTCATGTTTGCATCCTTCCATAAATTCATACCAGATAATCCCGAACAGAAGAAATATGTAATGAAAGTGCTTGATGCAATGATCAATAAAATTGAGCATCAGCCATATACTTTATTGGATGAATTCTGGAAAAAATCTCAGAAACCAGAGTTTGTGAAAATGGAAAGAGTTATTAGGGATATAAGCATGCTAAAAGAAGATCTAGAACATCTCTTTCATACTGACATCAGTATACCTGATATAACTAATAAAAAGATTGTTATGCTGGAAGCTGCTGATGATGAGATCTTCGTTAATAGCCATATGAAAGAGTTCTTAGAGCATCATAAAACTCGAATTAAGTATAAAATGATGGACGGGCTTGGCCATGCATTTCCTTTGACAAATCCAGAAGAAACATACTCGATTATCACGAAGGCTATGCCTATTTTTGAAGCTAATGAGTGACATAAACATCGTGAAGCATAAATCGGTTGCCGATGAATTCGGCCGATCATCAATAAACTATCATCAGGAAGCTGAAATTCAGCAAAAAGTATCAGAAGGGCTTGTTGCGTCTTTGAGACCATGGAAACAAATCCTTCCGGATGGACCCATTCTTGAAATTGGGTGTGGTACTGGTTTTTTATCTCAAAGATTAATCTCTGAGTTTCCGACCAGAGAAATCAATATTACAGATGCCTCAGAAGAAATGGTGAGTTTCGCTAAATCACATCTCGAATATTCTGATTCGAATCGGGTCAATTTTGATGTATTTAATCCCGAGATAGACATTCTTAAAGAAGAGAGTTACTCCTTAATTATTTCAAATTTTGCGGCTCAATGGTTTGAGGATACTGCGTATACCATGGCTAAGTTGTCTAAAGCCTTGAAAAAGGATGGTTTGATCCTTTTTTCATTTCCAGGTAATAAGAGTTTTCCAGAATGGTATCAGGCGTGTCTTGAAACCGGGTTACCATTTTCAGCCAATCCACTACCTGATACAGAGGAAGTTGTAATAAAGCTTTCAATGGAAGATGTTCAGGTCGATTATTACGAGAATTCACTGCATCAGAAGTTCGAATCTTCTTATGATTTCTTCAGACATATCAAGAATATTGGTGCATCAGTTAGTAAGACAGGTAAACAACTTTCTGCAAAAGCATTCAGGATTCTGAATGAGCACTGGAATGACAAGGTAAAGGGCGATGTGAATATTGAATGGCACATAGTGTACATAGCAGCAAAAAAGAATTAGATCATGACTTTTCCTGAAAAACTTTTCATCACAGGTACAGACACAGAGATTGGTAAAACATTGGTTTCAGCTACTCTGATGTCTGCTTTAGATGCTACCTACTGGAAACCGGTTCAGGCGGGTATTGAAGAGGAGACAGATACTGAATTCGTGAAACGGCTAAGTGATAAAAATGATGATTGCTTTGTTGAAGAGAGATTTCGTTTGAATACACCAATGTCGCCTCATGCTTCAGCGGATATTGATAATGTCGAGATAAGTTTAGATGACTTTGAATTACCATCCTTTGAAACTAAACATTTACTAATAGAAGGTGCCGGTGGTTTAATTGTTCCACTCAACTGGCATGATATGGTCATCGACCTGATTAAAAAGTTGGACATACCTGTTTTGCTTGTAGCGAGGTCTACGCTTGGCACCTTAAATCATACCTTACTTTCAGTTGAAGCTCTGAGAAGTAGAGGTATCGATATTTTCGGTATTGTTATTAGTGGTCCGAAGCACGAATCAAATCGTGAAACACTAAGTCATTTCACCAAATTACCAGTCTTTGAGCTACCTGTTATCGATCAGATTACTCATGAAGAACTGATCCATCAATTTAAAACTGTATTTGAATATGCCTCATAAAAATATCTGGCATCCCTTTACCATTCAAAAAAACATGCCAGAACCTCATAAGGTTGTTAAGGGTGAGGGAATATGGCTTGAATTAGATGATGGACGCCGAATTATTGATGCGGTTTCGTCATGGTGGGTGAATGTATTGGGGCACGGTCATCCTGGAATTGCAGAAGCAATTTATGAGCAAGCTCTGAAGCTGGAACAAGTAATGTTCGCAGGCTTTACTCATGAACCAGCAGAACAATTAGCAGAAGCTCTAGCTGAAAAACTACCCGGTAGCTTGAACAAGGTCTTTTACTCCGACAATGGTTCAACCGCAATTGAAGTTGCTATGAAAATGACCTTCCAGTACTGGCAGAACAAAGGTGATAAGCGTACTACATTCATTTGTTTCGAGGAAGCTTATCACGGGGATACTTTTGGTGCAATGTCAGGATCGGCTAGATCGGTATGGAGTGATATGTTCGAAGACTGGATGTTTGATGTCGAGTTTGTTCCATTTCCTGAGACATGGATTGGGGATGAAGAAGTGGGTGCTAAAGAGGATGCGATTATCGATCACATTGAAAAACTGCTTGATGAAAATCCTCATAAATATGCCGGTATCATCATAGAGCCTCTAATTCAGGGAGCGGGAGGGATGCGCATGTGCAGATCTGAATTTCTTCAAAAGCTCCATTGGGTAAACAGACAGTTTAACACCCTGCTCATTTTTGATGAAGTAATGACTGGTTTTGGGAGAACTGGTGATTGGTTTGCTTCCATTCGGGCTCAGGTAGAGCCTGATATTGTTTGTTTGTCGAAAGGAATTTCAGGCGGATTCCTCCCAATTTCAGTGACAGTCGTTTCTGATGAGATTTACGATGCATTCATGACTGATGAACCACTTAAAACTTTCTGGCATGGTCATTCCTATACCGCCAACCCACTAGGTTGTGCAGCCAGTGTGGCTACTATTAAACTGCTGGAAGAAAACACCATGTTTAAGGAGATGGAGGGGATCCATTTAAGTAAACATGATGAAATAATGAGTTTTGATGAAGTTGAGAAATTCAGAGTTACAGGCACAGTTGCTGCTTTTACAATCAAAGATCCTGAAGGGGATAGCTACCTAAGTTCTGTTTCAGATAGGATAAAGAAAGAATGCATTGATAAGGAAGTGCTAATCAGACCTTTAGGTAATACTGTTTATCTAATGCCGCCATATTGTATTACAGAAGATGAGCTTCACTTTCTTTGGAGAAGAACCATGGAACTGATTTAGTATCGTACAAACCAGGGATCACCATCAAAAGCTTGATCATTACGTGTCATTCTACGTGTGCGATCAGTATCAAAATCATATATATAGATTTCCCACCCGTCTTTACGATTACTGCCGAATGCTATCTTTCTTCCATCTTTTGACCAGCGAGCTATCAATTCCCAGTCTGGTGACTTTGAAATATTTCTGAAACTTAAATCATCAAGATCTAAAACATAAATATCATAGTTGTTCAAACCTTCGATATTTGCTGAATAGAGCATATACTTACCATCAGGTGATATTTCAGGTGCTTCATCATTATAATCAGATTTCTTGATGTTGTTGAACTCTTTCGTTTCTATGTCCATCAAAAAAATATCACTGAAAACACCATTTTTATTGGTAAAAGCAATGCGCTTGCTATCTGGGAACCATGATGCTTTATATGATTCACCAGGAATTCGAGCAGTTACATTATCTGTGTATCGACTCAATAAGTAGCGAATAAAGATGTCTCTATTACACTCATACAATTCTAAAGTGCCATCTGGTGAGTAGCGAACATTCTTGTCATTCAGCACACATTCTTCGGGTTGATAAACTTCTGATTCTTCAGCAGTGATCAGATTCCGCTTATATCGCTTTATATAAGATGTTTCACCTTCCCTGAAAAGCTAATCTCTTGATCATTAATTATGCTAAGACCTCATTCAGTGTAAGGGCTATCCGTTAACCTTGTAGTTTCACGTCTATCATCCAAGATCATTTCGTATATCTGCGACTGCCCCGAAACATCAGAAATATAAATGAGTCTATCATGTTCCTCAGAACATCCAAATAGGACAGTGATTAAGATTAGTATGCTAAATGTATTTTTTATATCCCTGCTTAAGATAATAGATTTCCCTTTAAGGCTGTATACTTAGCTTCCATTTGGTCATAATTTCCATCATTACCTAGAACTTTTAGTAATTGATTGGGAATTTCAATGGATTTCTGAATGCCATTTTCAACAATATCTAAAAACTTAGCAGGATGTGCTGTATGCAGAAATACACCAACTTCCCTGTCATCCAAAATGTATTCCATTAGCGCAGCATAACCTATGGCTCCATGAGGATCAGTAATATAATCATGGTCTTTATAGGCATTACTTATAGCATTTAGTGTATCTGAATCAGTAAAGTAATGACCTGATATGTTTTTGATCATATGCTCATGAGAAGGTAGAATGCTCAACATTCTGGCAAAATTACTTGGGTTGCCCACATCCATAGCATTTGAATAGGTCTGTATACTGTTTTTAGTTTTGTATGAACCTTCATTCAAATATTTAGGAACCACATTATTGGCATTGGATGCTGCTATAAATCGTGAAACCGGTAACCCCATTTGCTGGGCTATAAGCCCAGCTGTCAGGTTTCCATAGTTACCTGATGGAACAGAAAAAACAATTCCATTTCTATTTAATTCGGAAACCTGCGTCCAGGCATAAAAGAAATAAATCATTTGTGGTAATAACCTGGCAACATTAATCGAGTTCGCAGAAGTTATATTTACTCTATTCCTTAGATCATGGTCTAAAAAAGCTTCCTTCACAAGATTCTGACAATCATCAAATGTTCCTTGTACACCATAGACTGTAATGTTGTCGCCAAGAGAGGTCATTTGTTTTTGTTGAAGTTCGCTGACTTTTCCTTCAGGAAACAAAACAACAACTTTAGTATTAGGAACATTGTGAAATCCCTGAGCAACCGCTGACCCGGTATCACCAGAAGTAGCAACTAGAATTGTTATTTCTTTATCAGATTTCTGGTTAAAATAGCTCAAGCATCGGGCAAGAAAACGAGCCCCAACATCTTTAAAAGCACATGTTGGCCCGTGAAATAATTCGAGTGAATAAATGGGGTGATTAAGCTCTATTAGTGGAATATCGAATGAAAAAACATCAAGCAAAATTTCATTAAGCGCCTCACTATCCATTTCATCTTCAATAAAAGGAAAGAGTACTTCTAAACCAATTTCAGCTAATGTCTTATCAATAAATGAATTCAGAATTTCTTCATTAATGTGTGGAATAGACTCTGGCATATATAGGCCGTTATCTGTCGGTAAGCCTTGAAATATGGCTTCCTTAAAAGAAGCACGAAGGGCAGGGTTATTGGTACTAAAATACTTCATTCTACAATGTAAGCTCCAGTTTCACTCACTTTTGAAGTAAATGCAACTAGGTCTATACCATCTTTGCTATAGATATCTCTGGCTTCATTAATCAATTCATCCATTCCGGTGCCATTCTTGCTTAATATGAAAATGGCAGGACCAGAACCTGAGATATTAACTCCAATACTATCATACTGAATACCCAGTGTTTTAATATCATCATAATGAGGTATCAAATCTGACCTTACAGGTTCAGCCACAACATCCACCAAAGAGCGCGATATCAGATCATAATCGCCACTATGAAGCCCACTGATTAAACCTCCTACATTTCCCCATTGAGTAATGGCTTTCTTTAATTCAATTTGTTCACTGATCAAGCTTCTGGCATAAGCTGTTTTAACTTCAACTTGAGGAAAGATGATAGTCGTATATAAATCTGAGGGATATTGAATTTCAACTATATCCAAAGGATCATAACCTCTGATTAATCTGAAACCACCCAACAAACAAGGGGCAACATTGTCGGCATGATAGTTTTGGGATGCTATAACCTCTCCAGACATTGCAAATTCAAGCAGTTGAGAATTATCAAATGGATTATCAAATAGGTGATTGATACCAATAGCTGTTGCAACAGCACTGGATGCTGAGGAACCAAGGCCACTACCAGGATGAATGCGTTTATTTATGTTGAATGATAGACCAACATGAACTGCATCTAATTGTTGGAGCATTTTTTTAGCTACTACTCCAACAATATTTTCATCCGGATTAAAACTGAGATCTGCACCCTGAATTTCATTAATAAGTAATCCAGGTGTTTCATTTATACCTATTTCAATTCTATCCCCGATATAGTCTATGGCGTATCCAAGGATATCAAAACCACAAGCTACATTCGAAACGGTTGCGGGAGCTTCTGCTATGGTTCTTTTGTGGACAGGATTCATATTAAAAGATCAAACTATGTTCATGAAATTAAATTCAAAAGCTAATAACACAATTGCTACTTACACAATATAGTACTTAAGTGTTAATCAAAATGCCTACCCAAAACTTGCACTAAATGGATTGTGATGTTAGTGTTTCTGATTTTAGACTTTGTATAAAATCGTGAATTACAACTCCACAAGTTTTTGAGTATAATCAGTGTATGGAATCATTAAGTATTGTGCTTCTAGAGCCATTTAATAGTGGGTCTCATAAGCAATGGGCGCAAGGATTTAAACACTATTCTCAACATGATATAAATATCCTTTCCCTTCCTGGAAGGCATTGGAAGTGGAGAATGCATGGGGGAGCAATAAGTCTGGCAGAGAAATTTCAGGAATTAGGCTATAAACCGGATCTAATAATAGCTACCTCAATGTTGGACTTATCAACATTCTTAAGCTTAACGAGATCGACTAGTTTTGATATTCCTGTAGCATTGTACATGCACGAAAATCAAATTAATTACCCATGGTCTCCTCAGGATAGAGATTTAAAATATAAGAGGGATAATCACTATGCTTTTATCAATTATGTAAGTGCAATAACAGCTGATTGTGTTCTTTTTAATTCACATTATCACAAAAAAGCATTTCTCGATGCTTTACCAAGTTTTCTAAATCAGTTCCCAGATAAACGTGGGAAGAAGAATATTGAGGAGCTTAGTCAAAAAAGTTATGTCCTGCCTATAGGTGTAGATTTCAATTCCCTAGACAAGTACAAGCCTAAAAAATCACAGCCAGAAAAAACACGTTCTGAAATTCCAACTATACTCTGGAATCATAGATGGGAATTCGACAAAAGACCTGAGGTATTTTTTAGTTCCCTGTTTGAACTACATGAGAAGGGGATTGACTTCAAATTAGCTGTATTAGGTGAACAGAATGATACACAACCTGAAATTTTTAATGAAGCTCGAGATATACTCAGCGATCATATTGTTCACTTTGGCTTTGCTGAGAATTATGAAGAATATGCTAAATGGCTTTGGCAAAGTGATATAATACCTGTTACATCAATTCATGATTTCTTTGGAGTTTCTGTAGTCGAAGCAATTTACTGTGGTTGTTATCCATTGTTACCAAACCGACTAGCTTATCCTGAACATGTACCTGTTGATTTTCTGTATGAAGAAGGAGAGCTAAGCTCAAGACTAATCAAGCTACTTGAGGCTAAAAACAATAGTGAGTTTAAAGTTTCAGATTCCAGGGTAGATTCATATAACTGGACTAGCCAAATTGAAAATTATGACCAGACGATGTCTGAGCTGGTATTTAACTTTAGGTCCAAATAAAAAAAGCCTCACAACTATTTGAGAGGCTTTTGTACCAAAGGTGGGACTCGAACCCACACTCCCGAAGGAACACGATTTTGAGTCGTGCGCGTCTACCAATTCCGCCACTTTGGCTCAATAAAACAAAGATACGCTACTAGATCGGGCTGAACAAATCAATTGTATCCATTTGGGTTATTTGATTGCCACCGCCAGGAATCTTCACACATTTCAACAATACCTCTTTTGGCTTCCCAGTTGAGTTCAATTTTAGCTTTGCTCACATCTGCATAACATTCCGCTGCATCACCTGGTCTTCTGTCAGTAAATTTATATGAGATATCAACACCTGATGCTTTAATAAATGCATTTACCATTTCAAGTACGGAGGTTCCTCTACCAGTGCCAAGATTATATATAACTAACCCAGGATTATCCTCTAGTTTTTCAACAGCTCTAAGGTGACCAATGGCCAAATCAACAACATGAATATAGTCTCTAACACCTGTTCCGTCTTCAGTGTCATAATCATTACCAAAGATATTCAGGTAATCCAGTTTACCAACGGCAACTTGTGTGATATAGGGCATTAAGTTGTTTGGAATACCATTTGGATCTTCTCCAATCAAACCACTTTTGTGAGCCCCGATAGGATTGAAGTATCGAAGAAGTGCAATATTCCATCGGTTGTCACTTTGGTATAAATCTTTAAGAATATATTCGATAAATAACTTTGTATTCCCATAAGGATTGATTCCCTTTAATGGAAAATCCTCATAAATAGGAACACTGGCCGGATCGCCATAAACTGTAGCTGATGAACTGAAAACAAGGTTAAACACCTCATATTTTGCCATCATATGACAAAGATTAATGGTGGTCGTAATATTGTTCTCGTAATATTTCAAGGGGAGTTCTACAGATTCGCCAACAGCTTTCAATCCTGCAAAATGGATTACGCTATCGAAATTATGTGTTTGAAATACCTCTTCAAGCAAGGAAGTGTCTAATAAATCAACCTGGTAAAAAGTGAGATTCTTAGCAGTAATTTGTTTTACTCTTCTCAGGGATTCCAGATTACTATTGCTGAGGTTATCTATTACAACAACTTTATGACCCTGATTCAATAATTCCAGAACCGTATGCGATCCAATAAAACCGGCGCCACCGGTAACAAGTACGTTCATTAAATATGTTTTAAATTCAGACCTAAACTAAGGCTATTGAGGCAGGTCTTCAAACATGACTTGTTGACAAAGAAAATGAAAATGTTGTACCCTTATTTTGGATGCTATCAACAGTGAGATGTGCACCATGTAATTCT
Organism: uncultured Balneolaceae bacterium; assembly: GCA_965659005.1. Lineage (GTDB taxonomy): Bacteria > Bacteroidota > Rhodothermia > Balneolales > Balneolaceae > CAYPTY01. The sequence goes on along the minus strand of CBFHVG010000064.1, from coordinate 4,882 downwards.
AATATCTTCTGACATATTGAAAGTCCTAATCCTGCTCCAGAGGAACCTCTGGATTTGTCAGTTTGATAGAAGCGATCAAAGATTCTTTTTTGATCCTCTTTTTTTATACCAGGCCCTGTATCTGCAACACTTATAATTACAGTCTTGAATAACTAACTTTATGATCTCATCAACTCTTTGAACAGATTCTTCAAGGAATTGATCCGATGATTCGGTTTGAAGAAGAATTTTAGCATTTTCATATTCCTCAAGTAAATTATCTAAACCAAGCATCTGAGCTACTGGTTTTATCTTGTGACCTGCTTTCCGGAATTGAGTCTCGTCTCTGGCTAATAAATATTGATTATAGTGGGCACCATATTCAGTAAAAGAATCGAGAGCAGCCTCACAGAACTCAACAATGTACTTACTCTCACCGAAGAGCATTTCTTTAAGGGCGCTAAAATCAATTGCTTTTGACAAATTATCAGGTATTAACAGCTTCGGTTATATTATGTGGAATAGGTTGTCCAAATTGATCAACGTGCACAAATACTATGGAATCTATGGTGATGATTGACTCTTTGGTAAATTTATTCCTTACCACACATTTTAGAGTAATTGAGGTACGACCAAATTTAACAGTCTCCATACCAATTTCAATTACTTCACCAAGTTTTGCTGAATTCACAAAATTGATTTCAGACATATACTTGGTAACTATATTTCCCTTCCCGAGCTGGCAGGAAACAAAAATTGCGGCTTCCTCATCAACCCAGCTTAGAACGGTTCCCCCGAAAAGGGTACCATGAGCGTTTAAATCCTGTGGCTTAATAAGTTTTCGACTATGAAACTGCATGATATTTCCGTGAATAAGTGTCTATTATTTGCTAAGTGAATTTAAGTATTCTTTTAATGAATTGGTTCTTTTATAGTACAATTTTAGTGTTTATTGATTATCAGGGTGAAAGACTTAGAAAATCTGAGTGGGCGCCTCATTCAAAAGCAAAACATGTGTATTTAGTCTCATCCAGTTTGGCCAAAACTGACAAAATCATCGACTTAGATTTAGAAAATCTATTACACAATATTCAATAGATTAAAGTCGCTAATATTCCTTGTTATTTACATATAAAGATTGTTTGGCTTTTATAAGATGTAACAATCATTTAGTGTTGTTCTCTATCTTTACAGCATTGCAATAAAGTTAATTAACTACGACTTGGCTGAATCTTGTTCAGAACATCATGAAAATTATCGCATTAACAAATCAGAAGGGTGGAGTTGGTAAAACAACATCGACCATTAACTTAGGGGCCGGAATGGCAAAACTTGGATATAAAGTTTTGTTAGTCGATTTAGATCCCCAGGCCAATTTAACTTATTCATTAAGGATGCATTCGCATCGTCTTGATAAAACAGTTTATCAAGCGCTTAAAGGGATAGTGCACTTTATGGATATAATTGTGCATCACACAGATTTCGATTATGCACCTTCTTCAATAGAATTATCTGGAGCAGAAATTGAATTGGCAAATGAACCTGCAAGAGAAAACCTACTTAAGAATCTGCTTTCTCAGATTCCAGCAAACACCTACGATTACGTATTGGTTGATTGTCCACCTAATCTTGGGCTACTAACTTTAAACGCATTTACAGCTGTAAACGACATATTTATAGTATTGCAGTCAGAATATTTAGCATTACACGGACTTTCAAAGCTCTTGGATCTTGTAAAAGTGGTTCAGCAAAGATTGAACAAAGATCTGGACGTCGGAGGTATTATTTGTACACTTTATGATAGTCGTAAAAATCTCAACAAAGAAGTGGTAGGGCATATCAAAGATTACTTTGGCCCTAAAGTTTTCAGAACCATTATCAGAGATAACGTTGCGTTGGCAGAGGCGCCTAGTCACCATAAAACTATTTTTGAATACGATGAGAATAGTATGGGTGCACAGGATTACCTTGCATTGGCAAAAGAAGTCCGTAATGGGCAGTAATTTATGGGTAAGAAAAAGAGTTTAGGACATAATCCCTTGTCATACAGCATGTTAGGGAAATCCAATTTCGAGTTTATTCGATCAACGGATCCGAATAAGGATGAACATGGGAATACTATTTCAACAAAAATTAAAAAAAAGGTAGTTAGCTATTATTTAGATGAGAACACCATCAAAAATGTAAAGCGAGCTGCCGTTCAGAATAATACCTCTTGCTCAGGTTTAGTTGGAGATATTTTAAAAATCGCGTTTCGCGATAATGGATCTTCAGAGCAATAGGGTAATTAATTCATAGTTAATTCGGGAATATGCAGATAAATAAAAAAGCAATAATTGTTGAAGACAATTTGATCATGTCAATTTTGTATGAGAATTATCTACAAAAAATGGTTTTTCATACAGTGGGAGAGATCAAAGATGGTAAATCAGCGGTTGAGTTAGTTAGGAAATATTCACCCGATGTAGTCATTATGGATATTAAACTACAGGGCAATATGGACGGCATTACTGCATCTGAGAAAATCAGAGAGTTTTCCGACGTTCCAATAATATTCATCACCGGAAATTCTGATGCGGAAAGTAAAGAGCGTGCTACGGCTATTTCTCATTCAGACTTTTTAGTTAAGCCTGTAACTGAGGAAAAACTTAGAGAAGTTGTTAATAGAGTGTTTGGTGAAGAAGACTCTCCTGAGGAATAAAATCGAATAATAATTTTATCTAAAGCGCCGCAGTCTTACTGCTGGCGCTTTTTTTATTTCAAGGAGTTAAGACCATGTTAATTCTTGATTCTACTTCGTATATGAATAGCTAGAAGATGGTATGTATAAGCTTAATAAAATCAATGCCAAACAAATAATATTTAACAAATTTGTAACAAGATGCTGATTTTGCATTCTTGTATTTAAACTGAAATACTTCAGTACTGATTAGTAGAAAATTAAGCAATAATCAACTGGGTAGCTGAGTACTAAAACATCCTGAATCTACTCCATTAAAAACGGGAACCAACATACATTTTCGAAATAAAAAAAGGATATAACTGATTTAGCTATATCCCCATTTTTGTACCCCGAAAAAGCCAACGTATAGTTAAGGGCTTGGTTGAGAGCCAGTCCTTTTCTTTTTTTTATATGACTCTTTTTTCAGAAAGTCACTCAAAATTCTATAATTACTTTACTTCGAGTAATTCTACTTTAAAAATTAAAGTAGCTCCCGGTTTAATAAGATTACCGGCACCTTGATTTCCATAACCTAGATCTGATGGTATATAAAGTTCGTATGTTGAACCTTCAGACATAAGTTGAAGACCTTCAGTCCAGCCTCTAATCACTCTATTTAATGGAAACTCAATTGGTTCACCTCTTTGATATGAACTATCAAAGATAGTGCCATCAATTAAGCGACCTTCATAATTCACCTTAACTGTATTTGTTTCAGATGGTCTTGCGCCAGAACCTTCTACGAGTACTTTGTATTGTAATCCACTCTCAGTAGCCTGTACACCTTCTTTAGTTTTATTTTCTTCAAGGAATGCAATTCCTTCGTCTTTATTCGCTTCAACAATTTTATTTCTTAACTCCAGGCGGAAATTGTTAATCAAAATTGACATTTCAGATTCAGTTAGAATAGATGTTGAATCTGCAAGTGCAGTATTGAAACCTGCTAAATAATTATCCATTTCAATTTCTGATACACCTTCTTCGCTTAAAAATAATGCGTTTTGATAGCCAAGAGCGTAACTCACGCTATCAATGTTAGTACTTAGATTATCAGAAGCTGTATATGAACCATTTTGGTTGCAAGCTGTAAAAAAGAATAGAGCTGTTAATATTGGTAGTAGAGAATAGGTAGTTTTAAGTCGCATTGTAAGTAATACATTATTTGAGTGGAATTTGTCGAAAAGAAAGTAGGGGAAATATGGACAAAGTGGAATAAATTCTTTCAATACTCGCTATATTACCAGCTTCAAAAGTCATCCTTAAAAACAGCAATTTGAAATTTACAGACTTAAATCTACACGAAAGCATCATTTTTGGTTTAAATGATGTTCAATTCATAGAACCAACACCAATTCAAGAAAAAAGTATACCTGAAGCAATCAAAGGTAGAGATATTTTAGGCGCAGCTAAAACTGGTTCTGGTAAAACGGGAGCATTTGTTATCCCTATTCTGGACCAGATATTGAAAAATCCTGAAGAAGGGATTAAAGCCCTGATCATATCACCAACAAGAGAACTTGCAAGCCAGATAGACGAGCAGATATTTGCTATTGGTTATCATACAGGACTTAGTTCAGTGACCATAATTGGTGGAGAAGATTTTGGAAAGCAAGCTAATGCCATCCGAGATGGTGTTGATATCATTGTAGCCACGCCTGGTCGACTTATGGATCAAATGAAAGTCATGGACATTGATTTCTCAAGTTTAAAGTATTTAGTACTTGATGAAGCTGATCGCATGCTTGATATGGGCTTCTTACCAGATATCACTCATATACTTTCAAAATTACCCGAAAAGAGACAGAATCTTTTATTCTCTGCTACAATGCCAGATCAAATTCAGAAACTGATTGACGGTATTATGAATGATCCACTAAAAATTGAACTTGAGAAATCTAAGACTGCTGAAAGTGTTAGCCAGGAAGTTTATTTCGTACCAAATTACCAGAAAATTCTGCTATTTGAGCATATAATGAATACCTACGAGTGGAATTCTTGTATTGTATTTTGTGCGACTAAGAGAGGTACTGATGTTGTCGGTAAAGATCTCAAAAAAGTGGGTATAGAGGCAGCAACAATACATGGTGATCGTGACCAGGCTGAAAGAAATGAGGCCCTGCACAAATTCAAGACGGGTGAAGTTAAGGTGATTGTTGCAACAGATGTATTAGCAAGAGGCAT
>CBFHVG010000063.1:0-11642 GCA_965659005.1 uncultured Balneolaceae bacterium | reverse complement strand
GATTCCAGGTAATTTTCTTCGACTCTGGATGCTGAAACAACCACGTCGTCCCCGAATATCAATTGCTCTTCGAGGGCAATATTTAATCCTGTTACATTCGATTCTGTGATTTCAACTTCTTGAGATATAAAACCAACGATCGAAAATACTAAAGTAAAAGGAGGTTCAAGTCGAACATTTAATTCGAATTCACCATCAGTATCGGTAGAGGTACCGATAACCTTGCCTTTTACACGAATGTTAGCCCCAGCTAGAGGCTCTCCATCTACATCAGTAACAAGACCTGTAATTGTTGACTGTCCACTTTGTGCAACCACGGAGGTGGGCATAAAGATAGCACACATGAGGACCAGTAACAGACTTGCCGTGAAGCATTGCTGTATACGATTTTTCATATATATGATATTATTTTACGTTAAGAGAATCTGCAGATCTGTGAGATCAAAGCTAATTTACCCCGCATTGTGACGGATCATGCATAGCTAAACTAATTAAAGCTTGTCTAAGCTATTAAACAAGCGCTTTTTATCAAGCTAATGTTAAGTAGTTTACCCTATATCAATCAACTTTAATTCTTCTTACTTATTTTCATCCACAAATCTCAAAGCTATTAATACTATTTATGCGTCAAATTATACCCTTTATTAGTCTTCTATTGCTTAGCTCTTGCGCACCCTATCAGTCTTCAGATGATAGTTCTCCCTTAACTTATTTGGCTCTTGGTGATTCCTACACCATTGGCGAAAGTGTTGAAATCGATGAGCGCTGGCCAGTTCAACTTGCCGATTCCTTAACTAAGACAGGTATTATGGTTGAGGATCCAAAGATAATTGCTCGGACTGGCTGGACAACTAACGAATTAATGCAAGCTATTGAAGACTCAAATGTTACAACTACATTTGATATGGTTTCTCTATTGATTGGAGTTAACAATCAGTACCGTGGTTACGAGATAAGCCAGTACATCAATGAATTCGAGGCTTTATTAAACACATCTATCCATTTTGCAAATGATGACACATCACATGTCTTCGTTTTATCTATTCCTGATTACGGAGTAACACCATTCGGACAAACACGTAATCCGGATAAAATTGCTATTGAATTAGATCGATATAATGCAATTGCCGATAGTATTAGTCGTTTATACGGTATTCCATTCATAGAAATTACAAAAGCGTCTAGAGATGCTATCGACGACCCTGAGCTTGTTGCAAGTGATCAGCTTCATCCCTCCGGGAAAATGTACAGACAATGGGTGGACGCATCATTTGAAACCGTGAAAGCCATATTTAATGACTAATCAGGGAAATCAGCCTCATTTACGGCCTTGAAATAACTGCGAACTTTTTCAAGATCTCTCCCACCATTTAATTTTAAATACCTGTACTGTTCAATTCGATTACCACCAGCCAGTAACTGCATAGTCCCCTGTGATTTATGTTCCGCAATAACCCAATCGGAAATGATGTTATAATCAAGACGATCATCAAAACCGAATTTCTGATTTCTATCAAATTCGAAGATTTCAACAGAAGAATCTACTTCAGTTAAAGGGAAACCATCTAATTTTTTAAAATCTTTGCCCTCGCTTCCTGGTTCTCTTACAAATGAAACTATACCCAATGGTCTCTCACTTTCAGGAAGTGACATAATAGCTCTCATTGCCAATACTGCGGAAGCTTTGTGATGTCCATGAGTTTCTTCGTATGGTAATAGCATGAATACAAAATCGTAATCACCTTTTTTCATAAAACTACCTAGGCGGTCTACAATCCAATCTGTATCCCATTTTTCAATAGTTTCATTTATGTCGAGTGTGTAATAGAAATCCTCCTGGTCGAAGAAGAAGTAATTTCGGATACCCATAATATCGCCACCAGCCATTAGTTCTTTTTTGCGAATTGCAGGTAAATATTCTCTTCCCACTTCCTCTTTATCCAACTCAAGGTTATATACATATCGCCCTAATACTGAATATTTGTAGCCACCTTCGCCATTTGTCATGAGTGCCAGATCGACTGACCCCCCCAATAGCTTTGTGGTTTTAAAAACAGTACCGGTAAAAATTGCATCGTCATCAGGATGTGCAGTAACGAGTAAAATTTTGGGTTGGTAGTCCAGTTCCTGAGCTAAAACAGAAGTGCTCAATAGTGCTATAAATAGTAAGAGTAGGTATTTCATTACAGATTTTGAATAACAGGTTTAAGTATAGTCCAAAGGTTATTGGCAATTATTTGATGACCTTCAGCTGTCGGATGAATCCCGTCAGGAAGATTTAGGTCAGGGTTACCACCAACACCCTCGAGTATGAAAGGTATCAGATCTAGATTGTTATCACTGGCCAAACTGGGATAAAGGTTTTGAAATTCTGTTGTGTACTCCTGACCAAGGTTTGGGGGAACTTGAATTCCCGCGATTATAATCTTCATTTCAGGATACTTTATTTGAGCCTTCTCAATAATACCTTGAAGGTTTTCTTTTGTCGATGTAAGGTCTATTCCTCTCAATCCATCGTTTCCTCCCAATTCAAGTATCATAAGATCATACTTTCTATTCAGAACCCAATCAATACGTCTCAAGCCACCGGCTGACGTTTCACCACTCAATCCCCCATTCACAACAGTATGTTTCCAACCAATTGAATCCACTTTGTCTTGTATAAGTGCTGGAAAAGCCTGTTCAGGTTCCAGTCCAAAACCTGCGGTAATACTATCACCAAAAAATAAAATCTGCTTTTGTGCTGAAGCGGTATGTGAGACCAATGCAAAAAGCAGAAGTAAAACTATAGTAGTTATGTAATTCATTATGATCTTAATTATGATCTTATTCTATCACTTTTAACATTGTTTCAAATCCCTGGATTCCATTAAACCATATTTTATTCCTTACGTACAGCTTCCTTGATTTATTACGGAATGATGTTGAATTCATTAGCTGTTAAGCGGGGACATAAACATAAGGAAATTATTTTGTCTGAAATTTTAAAAGTAGAGCACCTCAATCGGAAATTTAAAAGCGGTGATAAGGAAATCACCGTTGTTAATGAAATAAGTTTCGAAATTGAAGAAGGCACCTCTTGTGCTATCGTGGGGCCTTCAGGTAGTGGGAAAACGACATTGCTTGGTTTATGTGCTGGTTTAGACAATCCAACATCTGGTAATGTGATACTGGCTGGCAATAATCTAACCAACCAAAGTGAAGACAAGAAAGCTGAAGTTAGAAACCTTCATGTAGGTTTTGTATTCCAAACATTCCAGTTAGTACCAACACTCACTGCGCTTGAAAATGTTATGGTTCCTCTCGAACTCAGAGGTAATGCAGATAAAGAAGTCAGAAATCGGGCTATGGAATTACTCGGAAAAGTTGGGCTAAAAGAAAGAACTCACCATTACCCTACTCAACTTTCAGGAGGCGAACAACAACGTGTTGCCATTGCTAGGGCATTCATAAATGATCCGAAAATTTTATTCGCTGATGAACCCACTGGTAATCTGGATACAGAAACCGGTGATACAATTGAGTCACTCATATTCGATTTAAACAAGGAACTAGGTACCACTCTTGTATTGGTTACACATGATCTGGAACTGGCTAAAAAGTGTGATAGAGTTATACGACTTAAAAATGGACACTTATTCAGCGACTCAAGTACTGAAATCAAAACATCGGAAGCCTTAACTGAAGGATAAAATGTTGAATAGAAGAGGTTTTTCGATGTGGTCACTTAAAATGGCCTGGCGAGACTCAAGATCAAACAGGCGAAAACTGTTTATCTATATGTCGGCCATCATAATTGGTGTGGCTGCAATGGTGGCAATTCAGTCTTTTCGATACAGTCTGAATATCACCATCAACAATCAGGCTAAAGAGTTACTGGGAGCAGATATAGTATTCGAGAAAAATGCTCCTTATCAGGATGAACTAGTTGCATTAATTGATTCCATTCCCGGTGAGAAAGCGACCTCTATAGAGTTCGCTTCAATGGCCTACTATCCCCGTACTGAAACTGCTCGATTATCTCAGATTACTGCTCTAAAGGGTAATTTTCCATTTTTCGGGGAAATAGAAGCTTCTCCACAAAGCAGTGTGGATTCATTTCAGGAAGATGGCACAGCCATTGTAGACGAACCTTTTCTGAATCAATTCGAAATTGAAGTTGGTGATAGTGTACGAATTGGGAAGAAGACCTATTTAATTGCTGGAGCTTTACAAAAAGTACCCGGTCAACCTGTCGCTTCCAGCCTTTTTGGACCTCGAATTTATATATCACAACAAGGCCTTGAGGAAAGTGGATTATTAGTTCGCGGAAGTCGGGCAGAGTACCTGACTTATGTCAAGATGGATAACCCTGAGACTGTTGAAGAACTTGAAGATCGTTTGCGTAAAATAAGATCAGAATGGCGGTTCGGCTATGATACTGTTGAAGAACGCAAACAAGATATTGGTGAAGCCGTTGATAATTTATCACGTTTTCTGAACCTGATTGGTTTCATTGCATTATTGCTCGGTGGACTCGGAGTGGCGTCCTCAATCTTTGTATACATAAGGCAGAAAATAAGCACTGTAGCAATCCTCAGATGTTTTGGAGCTTCCTCCAATCAAACTATGTGGATCTATATTTTTCAGTCGACCTTAATGGGATTTATAGGTGCCAGTATAGGTGCCTTACTGGGCACAATAATACAGCTGTATTTACCTGTATTAGTAAGAGATTTTCTACCTGTTGAAATTGATCTCTTCATATCATGGGGAGCAATTGCTACCGGGATATTCACTGGAATGGGGATTTCAATCATCTTCGCGCTCTTTCCACTTCTTGCAGTAAGAAATGTATCTCCACTTTTTACACTTAGGTCAGTTGAAGTAAAATTGAATGCACTGCTTAAACGATCGACCCGAATTATCCTTTATTTCGTTGTAATAACTGCAGTATTTCTATATGCCTGGCTCATAACTGAATACTGGCTTGCAGCAATCTGGTTCACTCTTGGTTTAATATTCTGCGTACTTCTGCTTGCACTCATCTCTGTTGGTATAGTAAGAGGTGCTCGACGCTTTTTCCCAACCGGGTGGGCATATGTATGGAGACAAGGTTTCTCGAATTTGTATCGTCCTAATAATCAGACCAGCATTCTTATTCTGACCTTTGGGCTGGGTATTACCATGATTAGTTCACTTTATTTAACTCAGGATCTTCTATTAGGGCAAATAGATTTCGAAAGTCAGGAGAGTAATCCCAATCTGATCTTCTATGATATACAGATAGACCAGAATATTGGTGTGAATGATATTATTACTCAAAATGAAGCCAAACTCATTCAAAATGTGCCTATAGTTTCTATGCGTGTTCAGGAGCTTAAAGGGAGAAGCCGGTCTGAAATTCTGGCAGACACTAATAGAACTGCTAGAAGATGGGCTTTAAACAGAGATTATCGCAGTACTTATAGAGACTCACTCATTGATTCAGAAGTTTTAGTTGAAGGTGAATGGGTTGGCAGCTATGATGATCCAACCCTAAGCACTATTGTTCCTATTTCCTTGTCAGCTGATTTATTTGAAGATCTTGATGTTACAGTTGGTGATACCATAGTTTGGGATATTCAGGGAATACCTCTTCAATCCTATGTGGCTAGTTCAAGAGAAGTTGATTGGAATAGACCACAACCGAACTTCTTCGTGGTTTTTCCATCCGGTGTTCTTGAAGCTGCACCACAGTTCTTTGCAACTGTTGTTAAGGTTGCTGACCGTGAGCAATCCATTGGTCTACAACGTGATATTGTTAAATCTTATCCAAATGTTTCAGCATTTGATATATCGCTGGTTATCGAAACCATTCAGGATTTTCTTGATAAGATTACCTTCGTAATACAGTTCATGGGTTTCTTTAGCATTATCACTGGATTGATTGTATTAGCAAGCTCTCTTACTACTTCAAAATTTCAAAGGATCAAGCAAGCAGTTTTACTTCGAACTCTTGGGGCCAGTCAAGATCAGATAATCAAGATTCAGGGAATTGAATACTTCCTGCTCGGTTTAATGGCATCTTTCACTGGATTAAGTCTTTCAGTTGGGGCATCCTGGATACTCACAACATTTTATTTTGAAATCCCATTTACGCCAAACTGGTACATCATTCTTGCTGAAATCATCGCATTAGTTGGGCTCGTTTTAGTAGTTGGATTAGTTAACAGTCGCGATACAGCTAACAAACCACCACTAGAGATATTAAGACTTGAAGCAGTTTGATAATTCAGGAATCAAGGATAACTTTAGAGTCTATTTAATCCAATCATATCCATGTATAAAAGCAATCTGATTCTTCTAATACTCATCCTTGTCCCCTTTTCAGTAAAGGCTCAATTCTCAAGTGATTCAACTTTAGATGTCTCAACCTGGAACATCGAATGGTTTGGCACATCTGGGCAAGGTCCTGCAAATGAGACTACTCAGTTAAATAATGCTGCTCAGGTTATGAATACATTGGGTTCTGATATTTTTGCACTTCAGGAAATCAATGGGCAAACTGCGCTGAATAATTTGATTAATGCCCTTAACGAACTGGTAGGCGATCAGGTTTATACAGGATTTGTAGCATCACATATAGATCAAGCTCAAAAGACCGCTTATGTCTACAATACTGATGTAATACAACTAAGAAACTTAGGAAGCATAACTAATGGAGGTACTTCTTTCGAATGGGCTGGAAGATTTCCCTATACCATGCAATTCGACTATACAGCCAATGGAAGCAATGTTTCAATTACTGCCGTAAATATTCATGCAAAATGCTGTTCCGATCAGTCATCTTATGAAAGAAGACAAGATGCTGCTGCTGCTATTCATGACTATTTTGAAACTAATCTGGATAGTGAACCTATTATCTTTCTTGGTGATTATAATGACGATGTAGATAAATCCATTTATCAGGAGCAGACAACACCATACATTGATTTTGTGATTGATATAGGAGATTTCAAAATACTGAGTAAGACTTTATCGGATGCAAGATTGAGTACAACTGTTGGGAATGATGAAGTCATTGATCACATCACAATAACTGACGAGCTTTTCGATTTCTATGTAAATGAAAGTGTTGGAATTTATGAACCAAACATTTCCGGCTATGGTGATAATACTTCAGATCATTATCCTGTTTATGCCAGTTTTATAATAGGTGAGTCAACATCATCAGAAGATGAGATCAGTATTCCAACAGAGGTTTCCTTATCACAGAACTACCCTAACCCTTTTAATCCGAATACAACAATTGAATTTACTTTGAATAGTGCTCAATTAGTAAATCTAAGGGTATTCAACATTCTTGGACAGGAAGTAGCTAATTTGGCAAATCAGCAGCAATTTGGTGCAGGAACTCATGCACTCAACTTTAATGCAGCCGCACTTAATTCTGGGATTTACTTTTATACTCTGGAAACAGAGAATGGGAATCTCACTCGCCAAATGACGCTTATCAAATAAAAAAAGCCTCTTTCACGAGACTTTTTTTTAAAACTAACTACGGAGGTTTTTTCGGGGTATAAGTAATTGTATTTTATACACTTTCATGTATTATTTATTTTGCAATTCTAAATTCATTCGAATCAACTATTTATACGCTCAGAAAAAAAAATTATTGCATCCAAATGCAAAATACTCTCTTCATTGACCTACATATTTATCAAACTCTTTATGTAATTGTTTTTAATTATTTTATGAACCATCTAATTTTGGTTATTTTGTTAAACATTTTTATATGTTTTGTAAACTATGTTAATTTGCATTAACAACTGCTTATTTATCTAAACTAATTTTTTAATTATTTTGTACAGTATATTATGCATTAATAAGTACATTTTTATATATACTTTTGTATTTTATTCCTATATTGTGACATGCATAACTTATACCTTATCAATTATTTTTAAATCGTCTGAGTACATTAATCAGGTCGAATGGTAGTAGTCGGAAAGCGTCACGTATTACCGGAGTTAATCATACCACTTTACATCATATTCGCAGCTATTCAGCTTCTAGTATAAACTCAAAAACCCTATCAAAAATAATCTAACATTCCCGTTGATGCTAACTGGTTATTTTCAGGAAAAGGGAAAATGTACTATAACTATGGAATCGATTTTGAAATATTAGACTGGAGAGAGAGAATTATCAAATTACTGGAGTCTGAAGACACTATAATACAATCACAGAGTGAGCAGGCCATTATCAAATATATATATGATTTCTGCAGATTATATTTAAAGTTAAACAATGATCTGTAACACTTTTTTTTTTAATTTGTAAGGAATTAATTTCACATCGGTCTTATATCTACACATAATCTTTACTATAGAACTATATCATTGATTTAACATAAATTGAAAGGGGTTTATATGAAAAAGATCTTGTTAACTTGTACTCTATGCTTACTTACAATATTTCAATTAACAGCTCAAACAGTCATTATCGATGATAGTGAAATAAAAAATAGAGCTAGATCAAACGCTGAGCCTACACCAAGTTTTGGCATTCATTTATTTTATGGTGGAGAAATTGATGAATTTAATGGCGGTTTAGGTTTTGGGGCAGACATTCTAATATTAAAAAGCGACTTAAAACCTTCATTATATTTATCCTTTTCAAGAGCTGGATCATATAACATATCTGAAGATTTAGGGTTTGATGTTCAATTTGAAGCTGATGCAGTAGTGAACACTTTTAGAGCTGGATACGGAGTATTCGGTACGTTTGTACCTTTTGCAAGTTTATCTACAGCAAAATTAGATGCATCGATATCTGATGGTTTTTCATCTATATCTGAAACCTTTGAAAGTGAAGATCCTGACCTTGGAGTAGGATTTCTCATAAGAATACCATTTTCATCAAATAAAACTGCAGGTGCTAATCTTATACTAGAATATAATGGAGCAACCGAAACAATTGGGTTTGCAATAGGTCTAGGTATCTAATCTTCCAGTTTTAATTTCGATAATAACAGACTTGATTTAATTTCTTCTTCATCAGCTGTCCAAGTAGTTCCATCAATGTATCTCACTCTTGTGATAGCAATAGCGATTACTCCATTCATGTATTCAAACTTGTTTGAATGATCAATTTTTAATTCATTTGTTTTTCCAACACCATATTGAAGTCTAGTTAAAAATGTAGTTGTATATGGCATCCCAATTTGATCACCAATTGCATCATATTGATATAGAGTAATCTCATATGCCACAATTTCGAATTCCCTAAGGCTATAATAATTCAAATTTATTGTAATTGAATTCCTCAACGCTTCGTAATTTGTATTGAATGAATCGAAATAAACAGGACTCTCTTTTTGCGAAAGGATTATTGATTCTATAATAAAATCTGACTCGGTTACACTTGGATATATTTTATTTAGCTGCATTTCCTCAGTTGTAGATACAATGTTGACACCAACTGACAACAATTTCTCATTTATGAAGGACGCATTTCTTGACCATTCTGATTTATCATTGAATCTAACTCTATTTATGGTAACATAGGCTCTACCATATACAGGAAATAGATCAAGATTATTTGAATCAAACGAAAGAGTCGGGTTACTACCAAAACCAACATTCAAGTTCTCAGCAACTATTCCAGTAAACGTCTCACCTATTAAATTATTAAAAACATCTACTAGCTGAATTGATACCTCATATCCTTTTATTCCTTTTTTTGAGGAATTAAACAATTGCAAACTAACCTGAAATCCTCTATCCCCAGGACTATAATTTAATTCTACAGATTGCACTTTAATTGGATCATTCTCTTGATCGATTAAAATTGAATCTTGACCGTAAATATTTTCGATTAGAAATATACTTAGTAGTAATATTAGATAAATTTCTCTCATCCTAACCCCCATAGTTAATTGATAATAATAGTTTAATGCTTAATTATGTATAAATTATAAAGTACAACCTATTTAAGCAAAGTTGCACCACTTTTTAGTCAATTAAGATTCAACTATATCTAGCCTCTATTTTGAAAAAACTTCGATTGTTTTTTCATGTTTTTTGTAATCAGGAAAGTCAACTACAAAACAGTGAAAGAACTAAATGGTAAGCTTCATTTGCAATGTATACCATACTAGTCAGCTAACTAACTGTTTATCAGTAGGTTAAGTTGATTTTTATTGTACAGTGTATTGTGCAAACTACGGAGGTTTTTCGGGGTATAAGCTCTTAGAAAACCAGTCTTAGTGAGGATAACATAATTAACCTCCTGATTTTCTGATCTATGATTTCATCAACAGTTGGACCGTTGAAGTTTTCATAGTCATATAAAACCGAACGGTCATCGTATTCTGAATATTGCATGTTTAAATCCAGAATAATTCTTCTGTTCAGCTCATAGCTTAATCCGCCTCCAAATATATTCCTGTTTATTGTATTCCTATTTGTTTTCGAAGGTAAGTAGGCATAAGAAGCTCTTAATTTTATTTTTTTATTAAGAGCATATGTGGAACCAAAACGAAGGTTAATTACATCCACAAAATGATCTCTTATGTACTCATTCGTTCTGTAGTCCTGACCAAATCCCAACTCATCAACATCAACATCACTATAATTAATAAAATCTGTAGCAATTGAGATCTTAACATCATCTCTTAGATATGCTGTTGCACCTAGCCTATATCTTTTTGGTCTGCTTATATAATAATATGACTTTCCAGAATCCTCACCTATATAACCAAAGCCATTATCGAAAATTGATTCTGATGATTCACTGAATTTTTCATCAATCCTTAAACTGGTTGGAAAGGTTAAACTAGCTCCGAACTGGTACTTTTTGTTTAGTTTATAAATAACACCCATCCTGAATGTAAAGCCGTTTATTTCAGCTTCAATTCTGTTATTAAACTGTAGAAGATCGATATCTGTACCTGGGGTATTGGGATTAAAGTCATCATCGATTAGATCAATGTTGTAAATGTTATCTAAATCTTCTTCAATAATAGTCCTGCTAATTGTATATCTGCCAATAGTGGTGCCAATGGATGCCCCGATTATAAAATTCTTAAAAAATTCAGTTGCTCCAAAAGCTGAGATATCTCCCATAAAACCACTCTGCTGAATTTCACCATCTTGATATATTCCTAAAAACTCGTCTTCTGAAGTCTGCCCTATTCTAAAAATAGATTCTACATATTCGTTGTTTTGATTATTCCAATCGGTTGCAAACACCTCAAATGGCAGAGAATTACTTCCGTTCAATTTAAAATTATCAGTAATTGAGCTATTTATATTAAAAGCATTAAACTTGCTGTTTCTGTGAAAATCCTGCTGTAGGGCATAACTAATTCCAAAAGAGAGATCACCTGTACTCGTAGGAACATTGCGAACAAAGCCGGCCTCAGTCAATAGGCCATTGTTATTTAAGGGTAGGTTTCGATTTAGCTTAGTGGCCTGATTTCCAAATGAAGTGATTTGATCAAAATTGCCAACCATGGTATAGCCAAATGAAAAATAGCTCTTCTCAACCAATGCCATGGAAGCTGGATTGTCAATGAATGATGCAATACCATTTGCGTCTGATACCGAAGGAATTATTGCATTAGACCCTGATATTGGTACTACATCAGAAATCGCCCTTAAAGCCATTGAGGAGTA
>CBFHVG010000062.1:0-5653 GCA_965659005.1 uncultured Balneolaceae bacterium | reverse complement strand
CCATTTGGAAGAGAGATAGTTGCAAAATAAGTTCGAACAATATTCTACATAGATATGCGTAAGTGTCCAGATAATATTATCTAAGCCACTCATTTCTATGCGAATATTACTATTGCTCTTCATTGCCACCAGGCTCCTCTTCATGACTCAGTGCGACGAAGGTGAGTGTACGGGACGGTCCATACTTGACGAAAACGATATTCCGAGTATTGCTGCTTTGACTCCACTTGAAAGCGAATTTGTTCAGGGTTCTGTAATCACTTTCACCGTAACCCTTCCTTCAGTAAACAATTACTTTGGTGAAGCTGTTAACCTATTAGAAGAGACAAGTGACTCCACGGCCCTGCTTGTTCTATATGCTGATTACTTCAACGGAAATACGCTTAATTATATCAAAGGATCTGCAGCTGAAGATCAGTTTCCGGAACGGTATTTCATGCCATATAATCCTGAAACCCAAAACTATGAATTTGAATTACAGGTAACACTCGAACAATTAGGTGAATATGTAATTCCTGCTGAGGCTTTTATTGAAATAGGCTTAGATGATTGTCCTGACTTCTTCGTCAATACACGTTTTCAGGGAGTAGATGGCGATGAGATCAGATTTAGTGTAGTTGAGTAGTATTATTTAAAAACGCAGTCACGTCGACCCACCACCCCAGTCACGTCGACCGAAGCGGAGACGTATCACATAGGCTAGCAAATCCTCCGCATTTGGTAAGATTCTGGGTCAAGCCGATTCTACAAAACAAAGATCGCTCCCAATCTCCAGATTGGGAGCGATCACTAATTACCAGCGCTTCAATCAAGGTCGTGCCCTTGGTCTCCTTGGGAACGCCTAAGAATCATAGCCTAATTCGCTTTCCTATACAACTTCTTCGTCTGAGGCACCCCATTAAGCATCCAGTCCGGAGCTTCTGTACCCATCAAGTGATGATCAAAATAAGCCTTCATTCTTGTCTGGAAATCAATTTGATTGGCTTCCACTCTTAAATGATGAGGCTCTCCGGGATAAGACAAGAAAATAACTTCCTTACCTAGTCTTCTGGCAGCATTGTATAACTCCAGACCCTGTGACCAGTCTACTGCACCATCATCGGTACCATGCAGAATCATAAACGGAGTGTTGATATTCGGTGCATGATACATTGGGTTCTCACGCTGATAAGCTTCTCGTGCTGACCAAGGCGTTGCATCTCTACCCATTCTAACCTGCCCTATTTCCATGATACCATGATGATTCGTACCCGTTCTTCCATAAATATTATTATAGAAGCTCTCCAGATTAGTTGGAGGTGCACCGGTAACGATAGTTTTGAAGACATCGGTTTGAGTCAGAATAAAGGACGTTTGATATCCCGCCCAGCTATGCCCCTGAAGACCAATATTCGATGAATCAACCGCTCCGGTAGCGAGCATAGCTTTTCGTGCAGAAAGAATACCATCCAGCGAGGATGTTCCAGGACGACCAAATTCAAAAAGAATATCCGGCATGAATACCACATAGCCATTTGAAGCATAAGTAGACATATGCGGACGATCATCATAAGTTGGCATAGAGTACTGATGATGGCGATCCGACATCTTCTCATAGAAATAAATGATGGCCGGATACTGCTTTCCTTCCTCATAATTTGCAGGTAGAGTCATAGTACCCTGAACTTTCTGCCCACGACCATTTTCAAAAGTAAGCAGCTTGCGGCTACCCCAGGCATATTCGGTTTGCTGAGGATTAGCATCCGTCACCTTCTTCAGTTTCTTGAAGGTGGTGTTGGTAACATGATAATCCGGAAATTCCTCAAAAGTCTGTCTTGTCAGAATAACTGTATTAGCGTCTTCAGCTTTGATAGGATTACCAAAGGATGCATCATCAAATATCAGTGATTTAGGATTACTTCCCATTTTTAATGAATAGAAACCATCCTTTTTTGTTAGCTCGCCAAAAGCTGACAGCATGATGTTCTCCGAAGTATCGATATAATCTGAATCATCCATATTTTGATAACGGAATACGATTTCATTTTCCTCGCCCATACCTTTAGTGATATTTATGGCTTTAGAGCCATCCAGAGCCAGCATCCATAAGTCATATTTATGATTCACAATCACATTATTACCGTCCTTTGTCCAGCCAGCCAAACCATATGGCGGGTTTTCATGAGGATAAATATGCTCCACATTTGAAAACTGAATGGGTGAATTAGCCGTCAGGTCGGTGGCCTTATTAGATTCAAGATCGAAGAGCATCATGTGAGCATCTTCACCATTCATCTTCTGATAGAGGTAATACCTTCCATCCGGTGAATAGCCCAACCAGCGTTTAATATTTTCAGCAAAGACGGTTCTCTTACCGTTGGTAATATCAACTCGATAAAGGTCTGAAGGTGTCACGCCCCAGTTCACATCGTTTCGGTATTTCTCAGCATCTCTACCCACTCTATAACGATTATGATCGGATGCTACCACTAATCTCATGTCATCATCTGCTAAGGCAACAAAATCATTTTTTTCGAAGTGATAGGCTGCAGCATATGTGAAGCGCATGTCGTTATTATACTGCTGCATCTGTACGGTTTGAATGCGATCATCATTCCAGTGGAAGACATCAACATTAGCCGTGCTGTCTTTAGAAAGTTTCATTTCATCTGTCTGCCATTTCATGCCCAGCATTACGGTTTTACCATTAGCAGACCATGAAAGATTACCGTCTTCACTAATCACCATATCCTGTGGCAGATCTTTATTACTGGCATGATTTAATACATAGGTTTTCATTCCTGAACCTATATTGCTTACCACAATCAGAGCATTATTTCTAAGTTCTTTCTGATCGGGAGTAACTCCGGAAAGAACTGCCATTTGATTACCTTTACCCATCCATTCCTCTTTCTTAGTGCCTTCATCATCCCAGCTTAAACCAGAATATGTAGATGAATCTGTATGCACAGCCTGAATAGATGCAGTTTGCATATCGAAGAGATAGACTCCATTACCCGACATCTCATTGGCATCCACAACATATGCCAGTTTGGTTGATTTCTGATTGGCTGCAAATTCGGATACGTTACCGATATTCGATACAGCACCTGTATTCAGATTTCGAATAATCAAATCACTGCCTTTATGCTTGCTGTCATCATCATCCGGCTTTTTACGATGCACCATCCAGTATGCACCATCATTAGAGAAGGTCATGACATTAGCTCTGTTCACCTGCACCTTTTCTCCGGTTTCCAGATTCATTAACTCGGCTGTAATATATACCGGCTTACGAGATTTGGTCAGTTTCTTTCGGCTTTCCTGATCTGGTGTAACCCTGTAACTCACCCATTTATTATCGCTTGAAAAAGCAGCATTACTTCCATTAGGAATAGTGTAGCTTTTATCATTTTTGAGCGATTGAACGTGAAGAGTATCATCCCCTCCATTAGGTCGGAGGCCATAAGCCATCCAGTTGCCATCGTTCGACAACTCAGTGCCCACAATCCTGGACCATCGTGTATAGTCTTCAATTGTTAAAGCTTTATTCTGTGCAAGAACAGGTGCACTTGCGATAAGTACAATGATCCAAAGGCTTAGGATTCTTTTCTTCATAGTCAGTTTATTTAATTAGCAGGAAATAGTGTCCCCTAAAGACATCCTTGGATAATCCCTTAAAACAAACTAAGATTCAAGGCGTAAATTCAATTCTATATTCAACCTAAATGCATTAAACACAGAATCAAAACGATCTGACATGTCTAAAGTCTTCATTCTCCTTTTCGCTGTACTCTTGTTGAACTGTGATCAAAAAGATGAAAGCTCGCCGTTAATTGAAGAGAATTATGAGTGGTTGTTGGGTAAATGGCAACGTCTGGATGACAATGATCAGCGTGATACTTATGAGCACTGGCAAAAAGAAAGTGAAAGTCTTTATCTGGGACACGGATTCATCATGCAACAAGCTGATACCATTTGGCAGGAAAGAATGCGCTTTGAGTATGCTGATTCAAACTGGGTTATGGAGATCGTTACCCCCGGCAATGATGATATGGTCCCTTTCACTCTCTCAGGCTATTCAACAGATGCATTCACAGTAGAAAACCCGAATCATGATTTTCCCAAAGCAATAAATTATGTGAAAACGGAAAGCGGCATGAAGGCGCTGGTTTCAGGGGATGAAATGGAGATTGTTTTTGAGTTTGTGAAGGTGGAGTGAGTTGTTGTTCATGATATCTAAGGGACTTGCTTCAATATGATTTGAATCTTTTTTGAGACTTGTATAAAATCAAACTCCGATATATAAAACATTGTGATGGCGAGAGTTATAGGTCAAATAGAGTCTTTAAAAAGATTAAGAATTGAGTTGGATCAAAAAGGGATTAGCAGGTTCAATTCGATTGGTGAGATCAATTCTTTTCTGAAGTACTATGAGTTTGAAAAAAATAGTGTCTACAGTAAGGTGGAAGAAGAATTTGATGGTGAAATAGAATCTCTTCATGGGGAAAAACTTAGTTTTGAAGAAGCCTATGAATCGAAGAAACTTAGAGAGATAGATGATTTAACCATAACAATCGAACAGGTTGCAAGTAAAATAGACATGCTTGAATCGAAGAATGTCTTTCTGAAACTTTTAAACCTTACTAAAAGAAAATATTGGAAGAGAAGGAAAGAGAGATTAGAAAAAAACTTTGACAAAATTATTTCAGAACGAGTTTTCGGACTCTCTCATAAAATTTACACCATTAAGACAGCTCTAAATAATTATACAACCAATCGTGATCAAATTATCTCAGAAAGAAGTTCCAAAAGAATTGACGAAATAAACCATCAAAAAGAAGTCATTGATTCATTATATCCTTTGATCTCAGGTGCAATTGGCGAGAATCTGGTAGCAAATGAGTTGAAGGTACTGTCTGATAATTTTTATGCTTTCAACGACTTTTCAGTTGAGTTCGATACCCCAATCTATAATCGGAAAGAGAATGACAGAATTTTCAGTATCCAAATTGATCACCTACTAGTTACTAATGCTGGGATATTTATTCTTGAGACTAAAAACTGGAGCGAAAAATCGATTAAACGTTTTGATTTAAGGTCTCCAATAGAACAAATTAAAAGATGTAGTTATGCTTTATTTGTTCTCTTAAATAGTAACTCTGATAAAAATAACATTGAATTGAACAAACATCATTGGGGCGACAAGCAGATACCAATTCGGAATGTAATAGTGATGATTAATAACAAACCAAAAGAGAAGTTCAAGTTTGTTGAAATTAAGACTGTAAATGAGCTGAATAGTTATATCTCATTTTTTGATCCTATCTTCGAAGATTCAGAGGTTCAAAATATTGCTGAAGTGCTTTATAATTTAAATTTTGGCACTAAAAATATAAGTGGGTTTTCGTTTGATGGGATTACGTTAAACGATTCTTTCAATAATAATTAGCTTCAAATTTATTGTTACTACAAATGATCCACAACCAGCTTATACTTCGGATCTTCCATCACATTCA
This sequence comes from uncultured Balneolaceae bacterium, assembly GCA_965659005.1. Classification (GTDB taxonomy): domain Bacteria; phylum Bacteroidota; class Rhodothermia; order Balneolales; family Balneolaceae; genus CAYPTY01. Next base: position 155 of record CBFHVG010000062.1, on the reverse strand, counting down.
CATCAATAATAGCATCTGCGTTCTGCAATAAAGCCCTGCAATCTTTGCTCAAGTGCTTTAGATGAACCTTCTTTCCTACCTTGTGATAGCGCTCGGTGATTCTGTTTAAGGCTTCAATAGCCGACATATCCACTACCCTACTCTCCTGAAAATCG